>NZ_AUME01000039.1 GCF_000430525.1 Prevotella corporis DSM 18810 = JCM 8529
TGCCACTCACTGCGCATAATCTTCGCCAAGAACACCATCAAGGATGCAGCCAGGCTCTCCATGGCACGGTGGTACAATAAAGTTGAAGAGGCAGACTTCCATTCATTCAATGTGATTGCTGCCACATTCTACGAGCATTATGATGAGATATTGAACTTCTATAACAACAGATCTTCGAATGCCATGGCAGAATCGTTCAATGCCAAAATTAAACTTTTCCGAGCCAATCTAAGAGGAGTGGCAGACAAGAAGTTCTTTTTATTCAGAATTGCAAAACTATATGCCTATCCCCATTGATTTTCTACTGAGCCTGAAACTGCCCTGTGTTGCAAGTCTATGAAAAAAGACGGAAGTCCTTATGATAAGGACTTCCGTCTGTGCGCTCCAGGATGGGCTTGAACCAACGACCCCCTGATTAACAGTCAGGTGCTCTAACCAACTGAGCTACTGAAGCAGGTATGCTTTTTTGTTTAAGCGAGTGCAAAGATACAGCGTTTTTTTTTATTATCCAAACTTTTTGGAAAAAAAATTAGAGAAACACTAAAATTGATGTGATATTGGACAATAGTGTCCTAAAATTGTCTTCATTCATCCCCCAAAAGCTTAGCCCTCACTTTCTAAAAGCTTACCTTTTGCGCTGCAATAGGTCATGAATTGGAATGTAAAAGATAAGCTTTTAGATCGCAATTAATATCATTTTGATTATCAATGGTTTACAAAGTACGTCCCCAATACAGTTTTTTGTAATATAATTTCATGGTGCTGGTTAGGTAGAATGTTCATTATCAGGCGTCTGTTTATCACCACCTGAATACGAATTGGCGATGTACGCCCTATATGAATAGAAAGAAAACACGTCAAGTCTTATGATTTATGCGATGTTTCTTGAGTTTTCGAAAAAATATTTAGGACGCTATGGGACGCAATGATATACATTCTTTCGGTCGGATAAGGAATACAGATTGCTGGATACTTATTGAACTGACACTGATAATTGTTAAACTTCAATGGTCAGTACAGCCTCGTTGTCATTTATTTTTTGTAAGTTTGCAGTAGCTTAGTAGTATTAACGAACGTTCAAAACAGACAAACAATATGAAAATCATTCATCAGGCTGATTATAAGACCAACACTTGGAAAGGTGGAATTACGCGCGAACTATATATAACACCGGAGGGAAGCAGTCTTTCCGATCGTAATTTCGATGTCAGAATTTCATCGGCTGTCATCGATCTCACTTCGAGCGATTTCTCTGACTTCAGCGGTTATAAACGATACATCCTCCCCGTGGAGGGCCGTCTTACGCTTTTTAGAGATGAAAGAAAATACGAGCTTTCGCCGTTAGAGCCTTTCCTCTTTTCAGGTGATGAGGCCGTGCGCTCGGAGAACTCGAAGGGGGCGATTGACTTCAATGTCATCTTCCGGGCAGATCAGCAAGTAGAGGTCAGAGTCGTTGAGCGAGCTCATGCCGACAACGAACAGACGCGCACCTTGTTGTTTGCCATCGATGAGATCGTCGTTGACGGACAGCGTGTGGGGAAGCACGACTCGGTGTTGATAGATGGTGGATACACATTGGAAGGCAAGGCTATTGTTGTGACCTTTCTCTAATTTTTTGTAATTTTCGAGACTATCTATTTATTATTCCATTATAATAGTGTATTTTTGCAACACCGTATTCGCTGCCGATTCTCAACTTTGCGTCGGGTGGATGTGGCAGATGAGACAGTATTCATTATATTCTGAATTATGAAGAAAAAGATATTCCTGGCATTCGCATTGTGGCTGTTGGCCTTCTGTTCTACCGTCATGGCACAGGGCACAGCCTCCAAAGACCATAACTTCAAGGTGGCAAAGAATCTTGAAACCTTCTCAGCCATCTACAAGTACCTCGAAATGATGTATGTTGACACGCTTGATGCAGACGAGGTTGTCGGAACTGGAATCAATGCTATGCTCCGTTCGCTCGACCCTTACACGATTTATTATCCAGAGGAAAAGGTGAAAGACCTGAACATGATGATTTCGGGCAAATATGCTGGCATTGGAGCGATTGTCCGTTACAACATGGCGCTGCAGAATGTGGTCATCGACGAACCCTACGAGAAGATGCCAGCTGCTGAGGTTGGATTGCGGAAAGGCGATATCATCCTCTCTATCGACGATTCCACCATGGCAGGCAAGCCTGTGACCTATGTCAGCGAGCACCTTCGTGGCGATGCCGGCACCCGTTTTATACTGAAGGTCAAACGTCCAACCACTGGAAAGACTATGAGTTTCAAGATAACACGTAAGGCCATTCAGCTGCCGTCAGTCCCTTATTACGGATTGCAGGAAAATGGCATAGGCTATCTCAACCTAAACTCGTTTACGACTGATTGTGCGAAAGAAGTCCGCCGTGCTTTCCTTGAGATGAAGCGTGCTGGCATGACCTCGCTTGTATTCGATCTTCGGAATAATGGTGGCGGAAGTTTACAGGAGGCGATAGATATCGTCAATATGTTTGTGCCGAAAGGACTGACATTGGTGAAAACTGTTGGTAAACTCGAACGTGCCAACAAGGAATACAAAACCGCTGTTGAGCCTATTGACACTGTTATGCCGATTGTAGTACTCGTCAACAGAGAGACTGCCAGCGCCAGCGAGATTACCAGTGGCAGTCTGCAGGACCTCGACCGTGCCGTAATTCTCGGAACGCGCACGTATGGGAAGGGATTGGTTCAGGCGCCAATGAACTTACCTTATAATGGCAATCTTAAACTGACGACCAGCAAGTATTATATTCCGAGCGGACGTTGCATACAGGCCATCAACTACAAACATAACAACGGTGGGTACATAGAGCATGTTCCTGATTCGCTCACTCACCTCTTCCACACGGCCAATGGGCGTGAAGTCAGAGATGGTGGTGGAATTAAGCCCGATATTGAAATCTTGCCTGATTCGTTGCCCAATATTGCCTATTATCTCGCCTCCGTTGGCAGAGACTCTACGGAAGTGATGCTTAATTGGGAGTTGCAGTACATCAAAAATCATCCGACGATTGCCCCCGCCAAGACTTTCATTATCTCCGATGACGATTATGAGAGCTTCAAGCAAGCAGTGCTGGACAGTGGTTTCAAATACGACCGTGAGAGCAAGAAATACATGGAGAACTTGGTGAAACTGGCCAAGTTCGAAGGTTACTATGATGATGCTAAGGCAGAGTTTGATGCCCTTGACAAGAAACTGAACCACAACCTTTCAAAGGATTTGGACTATAACAAACAGACGCTGAAACAGGTACTTACTTCCGATTTGGTGTCGTCCTATTATTTCCAACGGGGCTCAATTGAGAACAGCCTACAGTTTGATAAACAATGGAAAGCGGCGGTACAGTTGCTCAACGATAAACCGAAATATCAGAAATTGCTCACACCGGTTTCTCGCCAAGCGACAGAATCGGCAGAGGGGAATAAACGCTAAACGGCGGTTTGTCGCCTGTTTTACCGTACGTTTCAAACGTATGGAGGGTAAGTTTTTGAATCAGCGACTGCTTGCTTCTAATGCTATTAAAAGAAGTTCTTAACTTTTCTTCAAAAAAGCTCTAAGCTTTTTTATGCCCGTCCGATTGCTTTTTTCCGGAAAACGGTTCTATCTTTGAGATAAAAAGATGTCAAAACGCATTCAAAAAGATGCAAGTCTTCGATGTGTTTCGTCGTAATACTCTTATACCAAAGTATTTTCATGATGGTTAAAGATTAGTTACAATCTGAAAATTTATAGCAAAAAAGATGGTTGTTATCAATTTAATGTCTAAATTTGCAGCCTAATTAACAAAACGTTGTTATGGAGATAAAGATTTCAAGAAAAGTTCTTTACAGGGAAATTCTCGATTATGTCATGATTGCCCTTGGGTGTTTGTTCTATGGTATCGGCTGGACCATCTTCCTTCTGCCCAACCACATTGGCAATGGCGGAGTGGCCGGGTTGTCTTCCATCATCTATTGGGGAACGGGAACACCGGTCTATGTTACCTACTTCGTCATGAATGCAGTGCTTTTGACGGCTGCCCTGAAAACACTCGGACTGCGGTTTTGTATCAAGACTATCTATGGCGTGATTGTTCTGACGCTGGTAACAGGTCTGATTCGCCAGTTTGTGCCCAATCCTACTATACTTCACGACCAGCCGTTCATGACTGCTCTCATCGGGGCCATCTTCTGTGGCTTGGGTTTGGGCTTCTGTTTGTCGTACAATGGCAGCTCAGGCGGTTCCGATATCGTAGCGGCCATTGTGAACAAGTACCGTGACATTTCTCTCGGACGTGTGATTATCCTTGTCGATATGACCATCGTGACACTCAGTTACCTTGTTCTTCGAAGCTGGGATCAAGTGATTTACGGTTATGTTTGTCTGATAATTACAGCCTTAGTGCTGGATCAGGTTGTCAATGCTGGACGTCGTTCTGTGCAGTTCCTCATCATCTCCGAGCGTTATCAGGAAATTTGCGACATGATTTCCTCCACTCCCCCGCATCGTGGTTGTACGATTATCGACGCGAAGGGCTATTACAGTGGCAAGAGTACGAAGGTAGTGATTGTCGTTACGCGCCGGCGTGAGGCGGGTTTGCTCTACCGGATGATAGACGACATTGATCCCCATGCTTTCGTTACGCAAAGTCAGGTGATGGGAGTGTTCGGCGAAGGTTTTGAGAAGTTCAAGGTTAAGCACAAGAATAGCAAGCCTCATAATGCGGAAACCGAAGTGCAGGCTTGATTCGCCTATAGCTCAGATCGGTCACTCGGGCACATTTTCACAATGCAAGGTTGACAATATAATTTCTCGGCTGACTTCATACGCTTGTCGGCAGCTTCTTAGCCATCGTCCCTCTCCTCAGCTTGCTGTGTCTTTATCATTACGACAAACAGACTGCTCAGTAAACAAATAACAACAGGACAGGCTCTGATGACCGATAGGAGTTTAAATATATTCGGATTGATTGTCCATGAAACAAAAAGTGCAAAGTCATCGTTTACTTTGCACTTTTTCTTTGCTTTTCCTTCTCTTGTTCCCTCTTGGTTTCATTGTAGGCCCTCAAAATCGGGTCTTCCACGTCAGTTCCGTCCAACTTCTTGAAAATCTTTCTTAGCTTTTCGACGTGTTCTTTGTCTCGCCTTCTTCGTCTGTCGAGCATCATTCCTAAGTCGAACTCGTTGATGGGATGTGGAGGCGCTTTCTCCAGTATATCCCTCTTGGGCATTCTTTTCAGGAGCGCATTCCCGTCAACAATTTGTTTTGCAGTTACTATGACCTCGTCGAGGTAGTGCTCGGCTGGGAAAAGGAACACGGTGTCTCTGAGAACTTCCTCGCGTTTGAGCTTCTCATTATGGAAACCCCTTCGCCGAAACGTTGCCGTGCTGAAGTTTTCAGGCAGCACAATATGTCCTAAGTAATCTGTTTTGCCTACGGGCTTGTCGTCGGCAAGTGTCTCCACGTCTCGCAGAGGAAAGCGGTTCGCACCGTCGCAGACCAATACTTGCTGGGCGTTTGCCTGGAAGTTGCAGAGCACGAGTAGAACAATCAATAGATTCTTTTCAGACATAAGGATGGCTTTGGACTACAAAATTACGGTTTATTCGTGAGAGAGAATGCCATTCCAGTGGTAATAAGATTTAAATAAATCCAATAAATGGCAAGGCTCTCTCACATCCTCTACGCAGTCATAAAGGTATTTTGTTCGTCCTTTTATCGATTGTCCATGCCTGTGGAACAGGCGATTCAATCAGCTTTCCCCTTCAATGCCCGCATGGCGTTGAACACGGTGAGCACCATGACTCCTACATCGGCAAATACTGCCATACTCATAGTTGCCAGGCCGATAGTGGAAAGCAGGAGAATAGCCACTTTGACACCAATGGCGAACACGGCATTCTGCATGGCGATGCTGATGGTTCGTCGCGAGATTCTCATGGCTTTGGCAATCTTCGATGGGCTGTCGTCCATCAGCACTACATCTGCAGCCTCTATTGCTGCGTCGCTTCCCAGTCCACCCATGGCGATTCCAATGTCGGCGCGGGTCAATACGGGTGCGTCGTTAATGCCATCGCCCACAAATGCTAACGACTGCCCGTCGGTCTTTTCACCCAACAAATGTTCTACATGCCCCACTTTGTCGGCTGGGAGCAGCTCAGAGTGGCAAATGTCGATGCCCAATTCTTTTGCCACGTGCTCACCTACTTCCTTGCGGTCGCCTGTGAGCATTACCGTCTTCCTCACTCCGAGTCGCTTCAATGCGGCGATGGCTTCTTTCGCGTCGTCTTTTACTTTGTCGGCGATGACGATGTGCCCAGCGTATCTCCCGTCAATGGCCACGTGAATGGTAGTACCCTTGAGTTCGTGGCATTGTTGACATGATGTCGGCATCGTCCCGATGGCCACCATCATGGCCTCGTTACCCACGCAGACGGTTCTTCCGTTGACCTTGGCTCTGATGCCTTGTCCTGCCAGCTCGGTAATGTTTTCTATCTTACAGTCGTCATTCTCGTCACGATAGGCATTGCGCAGCGCTGCGGCAATGGGGTGGGTGGAGAACCGTTCGACATGTGCGGCCATATGAAGCAACTCCTTCTCAGTGAGTTCGTTGGGGTGTACGGCCTTGACCTCGAATACTCCGTGTGTCAGCGTTCCCGTCTTGTCGAATACCATTGTGCCTATCTTGGCCAGTCCCTCCATGTAGTTGCCGCCCTTGATGAGAATACCTTCATGTCCTGCCCCACCTATTCCGCAGAAGAATGTGAGCGGAATGGATATGACGAATGCGCAAGGACAACTCACGACGAGAAAGGTGAGGGCTCGGTAGAGCCATGTTGAAAGTGCCGAGCTGTAGTCTGGTTGGAAAAGGGGTGGGACAAAGGCTACCAATATTGCAGCCATGACTACGATCGGGGTGTAGATTCTTGCGAAGCGGCGGATGAACGACTCGCTCTTCGACTTGTTTCCGGCTGCATTCTCGACGAGGTTGATAATCTTTGAGGCTGTGGATTCGCTGAAAGGTTTCACCACTCTTACCTTGAGCAGTCCCGAAATGTTGATGCTGCCAGAGAAAACCTCATCGCCTACCGTGACGTCGCGTGGCGCACTCTCGCCCGTCAGTGCCACGGTGTTGAGACTTGAGCTTCCGTCGGTGATGTTTCCGTCGAGCGGAATCCTCTCACCAGGTCTGATAACGATGGTCTCGCCTACCTGAACATCGTCTGGAGCGGTGTCGAGAGTTGTCCCATTGCGCTCCACGGTTGCCGTATCGGGGCGGATGTCCATGAGTTCGGAAATCGATTTTCGACTTTTGTCCTCGGCATAGTGCTCAAACATTTCGCCGAGTTGGAAGAAAATCATAATGCTCACACCTTCGACGAATTGAGGTTCGGCATCGGGCAGGAAACCAATGAGCAGCGCTCCGATGGTGGCGACGCTCATCAGGAAATTCTCGTCGAAGGGATTACCCTCCATAATGCCTTCGATGGATTCCGCCATCACGTCGTAGCCTATGACGAAGTAGGGGATAATGTAGAGCATCAGTGTCTGCCACATGGGCAAATCTGTGCGTTCGTCAATCAGCCATGCAGCCAGAAGCAATGCTCCTGTGAGAACGATTCTTGTCAGTTTTCTTTTCATATCCATTTTTATTTGTTGTTTCTGTCAGCAAAGTTACTGAGAATCTTTTGCAACCGAGTTGCAAAGTTTCGTCAGTATAGATATCGTCTTGCGAAAGCTCACCTTTTGAGTGATAATAGATGACCTTTGACACAGTGAAAGTTCACCTTCTGCAATACGTTTTTGCTTGCGATAAAAATGTACGGAAATTGATGCCGTCAATATTGAATAGTGGAATGGGGTCGAAGGATAATTTAAGTTAAAGGCTGAACTCCTCGCTTGGAATCCAGCCTTTCAATTAACTTTCCATCTTTGCAATTAAGTCATTATTTCGTAGGCGGAAAGTACACTCTCATTATTGTTTTATAGTGGTTAAAAATCATTTAACGTATATTTTCTTCATTGTTCCATCAGAATATTTTATGATGTTCAATCCCTTTTGAAGTTTCTTCAATTTATATCCGTTAACAGAGTAAACTTCCATCTTGCAAGGCTCGTCCGACTTTGTGCTTTCGATGCCGGCAGAGGTTGGTTGCACAACTAATGGCTCACTCTTAAATACATTTTCTCCATCATCATAGACCATAACCAATGAGAGTTTGGTAATGTCCGGATCATAGAAGTGCAGGATGCGTAGATTGCCATCCGACTTGATGTCATCATTCTTTTTGTCTTGGTAGTTGAAAGGAATGTTTGTCATATCATCGTCAATGTAGAAGTACTCGCTCTTTATAAACTTAAAGGGCTCTTTACTGTCGTTGACATAAACATTGTAATACATTTTGTCCGGGCTGAGGTAGTTGCCATTTACATCCGCATTGTTTACATAGAAAGCCAATATAGTAGTTGTTGTTGAGTAATCATAACTCGGCGTAGCATTGCAATAGAACAGTTTTGGTGTCTCCGGCTTTGCGGCTTTTTGAACAAATGGAGTCAATGTCATGTTTCCAAATACCTCATAATCATCCGATGGATTATTAGTTTCGCTGCTTAGACCCAAAAACATCTTAAGCAGATTGCCGGTGGTAAGCTTTTGCGTTTCAGTATCTACTGAAAAATCAATTCTATCGGCCATCGTTGTTGCATCTTTGAAAGCAGCAGCAAAAATATGATATTTCATCAGGTCGCCTGAATACTTGCCAAAATCACCCTTGGTAGATGTTCCCATATACTGATTTGTCAGCAAGGTCGCCTTATTACCATTTAACGTAATCTTTACCCATGCGTCTGCCAATGCTGGATTTTTTGAAATGCCCTTTAGGTATAGGTCGTTTCCTTCTGCAATTGCATCAATAATACGTGGTGAACTTTCTTCGGCGCACGTGAACGTATATTGTTTCTTCACACCTGTTGCGGGAGGGGTCAGCAACTTGTATGCAAGCGTGCTGATGGTAATATTCCAATCGCCATAGAATCTATCCCAAACGCCGGAATTATCCACCATGCCCAATATTTCTTGTTTGGTGCCCATACCTTCCATTTGAAGCTTCGAGCCATCCCATGAAAACTCGATGTAGTTCTTATCCGGTGCAACCACCTCATATTGATTATCTCCTTTATTGACCAAACGATTGAGCGTAAATACTCTATCGCTTCCTCTTTCCGAATCATCATCGCCACCACTCTTGTCTTTATAGAATTTTTGTGGGAAGACAGCTTTGTATTTTCCTTCTCCCGTCTTGTCAAGTTTCATCCAAGATTTGCTTTCGAGTCCTGAGAGTGGGTTGTAAACATAAAGACATCCATCCGTACCCTCTATGATTTGCGAGACCAAACCTTCGTAAACACCGGGTTCTGAATTTACCCATCCCCGCACCCAAGATTCGCTATGGCGATACATATTGTCGATTTTCTTCCCTTCAGGCTCGGTTACAATCTGAGCTGTGGCAGCAATACTTATTGCCAATGTACAAATTGAGAATAATGCTTTTTTCATAATTTGATTTTTAGATTGTGAATAATTTGTTTTGTTAGAAATCATATCCAAGTCCAATGGTGCAGTAGCTTTTCCCACCATCTGCAGTTTTCAGCATATAAGCACCATTGATGCGAAAGTTATGGTATTTGACTCCCGCACCCATTGTGAAATGACTGAGGTTGTGATCGCCATACTCATAACCTGCTCTTGCTGACAACAAGTTGTTGTAGGTGTATTCAACGCCGCCACCCAACATGAAAACTTTGGCGTCTGTGGGTCGGAAGAAATAGCGTGTGGCCAACGCTGCACCTACTTTGTGCATGTCGGTTACATCAACTTCCATTTTTCCTCCCAATGAAACATGAGTGGGCATTGAGCTTTTGTGCCCATTACCGTAGTCAAGGTCAGGACCTATAGCTTCCACCTTGGCGTCAATCATAACGCTGGCAGGTCTTTTCGCCATTGTGAGGTTATCTTTAGTGTAGGATAGTCCCACCGAAAAAGCACCACCGTAGGCATTCTTAGAAAGATGGCTGAAGATAAAAGCTCCGGTAGCATAAGCAGCCAACCCATTGCCTATCATGTAAGAGTAGCCCAAATCAATAGTCCAATCATAGGGTTTATATTCCTTGGTTGGTTCGCCCATCATGTCGTATCCGTTGAATTTTAGTCCGCCGGCATACCTGAAACCTCCAAATACTGAGTGCCGCTTAAAAAGTTTGTAACCTATTGTGACTGTGTACAAACCGAATAATCCTTGTGCGCCATCTTCTTTTTCATACAACGAGACTGAGGCGTCGGATGTAAACCTTTTATCGGTGTTGAAGAACGCCGAGGGAGTATTGTAAAGGTACATTCCATCGCTTGCAACCGAAGCATTGCCCATGCTTGCTGTTTTGGAATCAGGATTTGCCGTTAGAATTGGTAGGGATTGTCCTTGGGCTTTCGCTTGTGTAGCACCGAAAAGTGCTGCACAAGCTATGATTATCATGTGTTTTGAATTCATGTCTGTTGAATTTATCGTTTAATGAACATTTTACTGAAATCACCCTTGTTTGTATGCACTGTCAACTTGTAGGTGCCGGAGCGCAAGCTGGCGAGATTCAGTGTGGCAACATGCTTGCTGTCGGGTTTTACATTGGCTTTCATCACTCGTTCACCTACGGTTGATGAGATGATGAATTCTGCTTGGCTAACCTCCGGGTTGAGCAGAGCGTTGATATCTCTTTTCACCGGAATAGGATAGACGGCATAGACCGGAGCGGACTTTCTCTCAACGACACGAAGCTGGAACGAGCCTTCCGATGAGTTTTGCCTACCGTCGGAAGCGAGTACGCTGATACGGGTCGTGCCTTTTGCCAAAGCCTTGATTTGAATGTTGTTGTTGCTTATTCCGGCTGATGCAATCTTATTGTTCGATGCACTAACCGTGTAGGTCAGTTCCTTGTTGGCACTGCCCGAATAATGCCCCTTCAACGGAATGTTCACAACGCCCTCATCGAGTCCGATAATAAAATTGTCGAATGGCTTTTCGAGTTTCGGTGGCATATATTTGAAAATGCAGAATCTGAGATTCTTTTCCAATTTAGCACCAAGATCGTCGGAGATAATGAATTTGCAAGTATAGTTGCCGGCTGCGAGAACGGGGACGATGGTGATATTCACCGTTGATTTGTTGATGGTGTATGAAACACCTTTTGTATCGCCAGCAGTCTTCAAGTCCCAGTTGTGTCCGTCAGGATCAGCAACGTTGAAGCTGAAAGTCTTTCTTTCGTTGTTGCTCAATTCGATAACGTCTTCGGGAAATCCCGTTGCCTCAGGAGTATGATTGAGTTTTGTCTTGCACTTCTTAATGATAGGCTCCGAGATGTTGCCCCAACGGTCGATGGCAACAATGGCAATGTGGTATTCCTTGTTGTCCTGTAGATTGTCAAAGTTGAACTTCAGTGTCTCTCCCAGCTTATGTCCAATACCATTGATTTCTCGATAGGTCTTGTTCTTGAGATTCTCTTTCGTGAGTTCGTTAGGACTGATGTAGAGTCTATAGAAAGAGGCTGTCTTATCCTCATCTTTAGCAACGCTCCATTCTGCACGGATTTCCACGAAGTCAGGGATAAGGTTTAGTTTCTCAACCTTATCGGGGGCTATCTTGGTGTCAGATTCAAATGCAGCCTCAGCATCAATGTAGCCCTTTCCCAACTTTCCTTTGTACATCGGATTCATTTCATCGATGTTGAATGGGCGGTATGCAGAGACAAGACGCGATTTAAGATCATCATTGGTAAATCCCTGTTTTCCAAAATAAGACGCGACAAGCGCAGCAATACCTGAAACGTGTGGGCAAGCCATTGAGGTTCCTTGAAGAAATGCATAACCCTTTGGATTCTTCGCCATAGAGACGGTACTTAAAACACCTCCTTCTGTTCCGTAGGTCTCTTGGTCGCCACCTGGAGCCATGATGGTTACCCATTTTCCATAATTACTGTAGCTGGCTCTCTTGAAGTCCCATGCCATCGCTGAAACAGAAATCGTCGGAGCGTAGCAAGCAGGGTAAGCCGAAAACTCCTTATTCTCGTTACCGGCGGCAAAAATGACCACTCCTCCCTTCATTGGTGAATCGGATCTCTGCTTTCCAGTTTCGTCACAACCGGCATATTTAATGAAATAATCGATGGCTTCCTGCAAAAGTTTAGGCATTTCTGTGACTTCGGAAGCTGAGGGATAGCCCCATGAGTTCTGACAGATGACAGCACCGTTGTCGGCGGCGTACTTAATAGCTGCTGCCGCATCGCCCTGCTCATTCTTTTTTCTGAAAATCTGGCAACTCATGACCCTTACTCCACTACCTGGAGTTCCATCGCCACCAGCAATACCAGCGACTCCTTTACCGTTGTTGTTGCGTGCAGCAATAGTTCCCGCAACGTGCGTACCATGTGATTCGTCATCAGGCTCTATCGTGCCACCAACGACATTATCGCCCTCAACAAAGTTGTAGCCGTAAACATCATCAATGAAACCATTGCCATCGTCATCGAAGTTAGGCTTTCCGTTTTTTTCCAGTTCATTCACATAGAGGTTTTCCACTAAGTCTTCGTGGGTTACGTCTATACCACCATCGACTACGGCAACGATTACATTTTTTGTTCCTGTTGTATATTTTTCCCATACAGGCTTGACGTTACAGTCAGCCCCCGGAACAGCGGTAGTACTCACTGAACCATCGTTGTAATAATGCCATTGCTGGGGAAGCAGCGGGTCGTTGAATTTCCCCTTACCACTGGTTGTCTTGGCTTTGGTTTCAATATTTCTCACTGACTTGACTGTTACTTCGGGATGAGCGATGGGTAGGATGCGCTCAACATACTCAACTCCCTTAACTTTATTGAATTGTTGAAGAACAGCCCCAACGTCTTTACTCTCATCAAAATATACGGTGTACCAGCGATCAAGACCTGTGGCAACGGTACGTGCCTCGTATTTGCCTGCCGGTTTGAAAACTCTTTCCATCCTGTAAGCTCCCGAGAATTTCATCGCGGAAGCCATTGCCGAGGGTACACTCTGCATTTCCACTTTCCCGTCTGATGAACTTTCCAGCTCATAGTTCTCTCTCGGACTTAATTTGATATTGATGCAGCCTTTTACTGCAAAGATATCCTTGTTAATCGTAACATTGCGTGTGCCGGAATTGGGTGCTTCCAAATTGAAGTTGTCCTGACACGATGTGGCAAACATCATTCCCACGACAGCGCATGCACATAGATATATAATTGATTTTTTCATTTCTTTTATTGTAGTTTTCTTCGATTTTCTTTCTTGAGCATTCTTTCCACTTTGGATACCATGGTAGTTTTGCTCCCTGCAAAAACATCCGGCTTGTAAAGAACGCTTATTTGCATGACGGGCTGTCCTGCATTTATATCAGCGAATTTGTCACCGGAAATAGCCAATGTCAGACAGTCGGAACGGCGTGCATAGACATGGTGCTTACCGTTGTATCCAATAAATTCAAAATTGTTGGAAGTAAGTAGTTTGTCAAATTCACGAGTAACGAACCATTCCTTACCTTGTCTCCAAATTCCAAGATTTGGATTACTGTAACTCAAACTATACTGTTCCACGCTTCCCACCATTTCTTTCGGTGCCGGGAAGTCTCCGCCACGTGTAAACAAAAAGTATGTTCGCGTTATCAGCAATGGATCGGTGGTCTTGTAAGCTACAGCCTCTATCTCTCTATTCTTGGAAACTTGCCGAGCTATTTCTTCACTGTTCTGCGATTTTTCATATTTATCTATTGCACTGAGTTTTTTGTCAGCTTTATTGAGCAAGTGAAGTGGACCTAACTCGAGGCTCTTAAACGTCTCATAGTCACGATCCTGAATGTGCATTTGCCAGAAGAAAAGAACAACGCTATTGTTGCTTTCCATAATATCCACATCCATTGTCATTAGCTCCTGTTCGTTAATATAATGGTTAGGGTCTTTCGTATCTCTGACATAGCCATTCGCCTTGACAAAGTCTTGAAACTCCTGAGAACGCACAGCATCTACACCTTCTTTTACCAATGAGCGTGTAAAAATACGTGTTGGCATGAAAGTCTCCGTGTCATGCACATAGAAGACTTCTTTAAATAGAGGGGAGGGAGTTCTAAACACATATGTTTCTTCGTATAAATTAAATGAAGGATCTGGAGGACCATATTCGGCAAAGAGGCTGCCGCGTTGGTGCTCAAAATTCATCATTTTATAAAGGCTGAAAGGTATGCCCGGATTACATGCCAATACAAAGGCGCATACCCCCGGCTGCTTTACGACTACGTCAGTATTATTTCCTCCTATAGAAATTTTCAGTTTAACTGTTCGCTCTTTTGTGTCATAATTAGGCTTTGAGATAAATTTCAAGGAATGTTTCTTTTTGACAATCTGCAACCAATCCGTACTTTCTGCCTGTATCAGCTCATAGGGTATATCACCAGTATTCACGTTTACCGATGTGGTGCCTCCCACCTGTGGCAATACGACTTCACCTCCGGAAATACCCAAAGACTGATTGTCAGCACTTTGGCTGATAGTTATTTTTTTCACTGCCAAGCCGCCGTCGATAAGGATATAGCTGTTTCGTTCCATTCCGGTAACATTCGCATCAACTTTCACGATGAGTTCGTTGCCATTAGGAGTCAAATGTATCCACTGCTTCGGAGATGTAGCAATCCACTCCTTGCAGTTTGTATTCACCATAATTGTTTTCTCCTCTCCCTGTATGTTGAATGTCAGAGCTTGTTCGGAGACATCAAGTTTTGGCTGTTCAAAATCAACACTGTCTGCACAATTCGCCACCATTGCCATTACCAGACAAAAAGTGGAGAGGCGCAACAAATGATATAATTGTTTAATTTGCATATTGAATAATACTAAATTAGAGTTTAATGTGACAGACTAATACTTTAGCATTTTCTTAGCTTTATTGAAATTGCTTATCATCTTGTCTTGCGCCTTGACAACTTTACTGCCGGCGCCAAAAATGGTATTATCGTAATTGTACAGCAATGCAAGCACCGGAACATTGTTATCGACTACACAAGTAACTGCAATGACCAAATGGTCTCGTTGACGACCAAAGAAATGCGTATTATTGGTTGTGCGTAGGAATGAAAATCCTTCTTCGCCAAGCTTTTTCTTAAGTTCATTTGTAACAAGCCATTTTTTTCCATATTTCCATACACCGAGGTCAGTGTTCTTGAACAGAAGGGCTCCAATCTGCACACTACCGAGCTTCTCATCAGCCTTTCCATCTTCGCCGGTAGTGTAGAAAATATGAATGCGGCTATAGGCCGGTTGTTGGCTTGCATTAAGAATATATTGGATTTGTGAAACTTCAGTCTTCTTAAACTCATTATAGCTACGTTCTTCTTCTTTGCTTCCGGCTTTCTTCTCAAAAGCCTCTACTTCCGGCACTTTTACATTAGCAACCTGCAAGAGTTCGAACGGATAGTAAGGTAATTTGTCGAAAGTCTTAAGTTCTTTAACTTGTTTTATCACTGGTGTATAAGTAAGATTTACTCCCTCTCCACCCGGTTTCTCAGAAACAAAAACCTTCAGTGATAAAAGTTCTTTTTCATTGAAGTATTCTCTATCCGACTCCGAATTGCTGCGTGTATAACCATTATTGGTGAGGAATTTTTCAAAAGCCTTGTCCTTGACGGCATCTACGGCAACCATGCCATCACCAATATTGATAATCTGCGATGATGTTACACCGTCCGGGCTGCAATATTGCATTAACGTAAATATGGGGGAAGGAGTGATGAAGGTATAGGTTTCTTCAATACCGAAGCCCGGCATAGCTTGCTGATATTCGCGAAGATAGCTCCCACGTCCCAATTCATAGTCCATAATCTTATGAACATCCTGTGGCATTCCCGGATTGATGGGAAGGAGATAACGCTGAATGCCTGCCTGTGAAACAACGATTTCACGCGTTTGGTCGCCACTCTTGGCATAAAGTTTCACCATGCGTGTCTGATCGGTGTTGTTGCATTCTGCCACCAATTTTATTTCTTCGGAAAACTTATGTATTTTCAACCAATCTACTTCCTCACTGGTAGTGATGTCATAGATAGCTGAATTGGTTGAGATATCAACCACCTTCTCGCCTCCTGTTTGAGGAAGATAGACAACCTCGGGCATGACTTCGAGCGACACATCCGCCGCACTCTGAGTAACGTCAATCTTTCCCGTAGCCCCATTCGCATTCACGATGACGTGCCCCATGCGTTGGTTACCCATTTTGTTTTCAGCTACTTTCAGTTTTAGCATATCTCCATCCTGAATCAATGTCAGCCAGTCACCTTCCTGTGGCGAAGCGGCAGTCCAATGGTCTTGATTCGTATTGACACTGATGTTTCGTTCACCGGCACCTCTGTCAAACGCTACACTGGTTTCTGAAAGAATCAACGTCGGCAACTCAAATTCGTCTTCTTTTGCACACGAAAGTACAGAAAGGAGAATTCCTCCAAGTAAAAGAGGAAAGATTGTCTTTTTTAATCTCATTTTGTTTTAGGTTTTATAGAATAATGATACATTTAATTAATTCAAAAATCTTCAATAAATATCAGAAAAACTGCGTATAATACGAATTTTAAACTATTGTGTATGATTAATTGTTTTTCACACTAAGCGCTACAAATATCCTAATAAATGAGGATAAAAACAAGTGTTTGTACCAAAAAACATTAATAATTTAACAACTTTTATTTCATTTTTCTTTTATTCTTCTATTCATTAACAGTATTATACTCATATTGACATTCTATTTTTTATATTTTAATTTTTTTGAATTTCTGTCAGTAATATTCTGTAAAATGTAGATTAGCGATATAAAAAAGAAAGCCCTGGACAGCCTATTGAAATCTTGGATACGGAAATTTTGATAATGATTTGTTGTCGATTGCTGTTCCTGTATTTAGGCTATTATCAATGTGTCCCGTTTCCATTTGGTTTCTCAAAAAAAAACAATCCGTTGCAGAAGTCTTACCCTTCTTTTTTCAGAACACGATGCTAAAGCTTTCAACCTTTAGGGAAACAGTGCGTTGTCAGAGTCGATTCCTTCAAGTAACTGTGGGTAAGTATAATGTTTTAATATCTATAATAAAAAGACAGTTTGATGTTAATTATGCGATTCTCATGATGGGCATTTCTACTATGGCCAAACAAAAAGGAGTTGCATTGCTGCAACTCCTTGATTCTTTTAGTGTGGACCAGCCTGAACTAATCCGCAGTATATCCTAATCGCTGAAAGCTAATTGTTTACCTTTTCGTTCAGATAGTTCCTGTAGCAGAAATGTAGCAGCAAACTGACTGGCTTATGACCGCTATTCTGACTATCTGCTGAAAGCATGCTTGCCCTCATTTTCTGTGTACAAAGTTAGATTTTTTTGTTTATATTTCCAAATCTTTGTGTCATAAATATTTAGAAACTTTTCTGCTACATTTTCCAGTGCACGGTGCAAGCCCTTATATATAAAGGGTCTTGCACCGTGCACTGGCTTTCATAATAATTATCTTTTTTTGTCGATTTCGGAATGATAATAAAGTATTTTTTCGTTTTAATCTATTAGGAATTGGAAAAGGTATTCCATGCTGACACTGCCAAAATATTTATCTGCACCTAATGCAAGCTTCCTTGCATGGGATGCAAACATTTGAATGTGGCGGGTTGCTCAAATTTAGGTGCTTTTGTAACTTTATACATATGAAACAGTTGCACAAAACCCTAAAGGAAAAGCGAGAACATGAAGGATACTCACAGGAGTATATCGCTGAAAAACTGAAAGTTAGCTCAAGTACCATCTCAAGATGGGAAACAGGAGCCGTATCCATGAGTATAGTACAAATTTGCAGCTATGCCAAAGTTTTGGAAATGGATGAGAGTGATCTGCTTGCATCTATTGCAAGGAGAAGAAGAGAAATACCACCCCCATTTATCCGACTGGGCATAGACGTGTTTGACGAAGAGACTTATGGAAAGATAATGGATCTCGCCAAGGAATTGGGACCGCAGCACATTATCTTACAAACCAAACTATAAAGACAGATGGAAATAATAACAGTAGAAAGCCAAGCCTATCAAGAACTGATAGACAGGCTCAACCGAATTGAGCAGTATGTCGAGCGCACCTCCCGTCTTATCCAAGACATAGACGATGAGCTGGAGATGACCACCAAAGACCTTATCGGGACTCTGAATGTTTCAGAGTCCACCCTTTACCGTTGGCGCAAGAAGCAGTTGGTGCGGTATCGCTACACAGAAGGTGGTGATGTGCGTTATTTTTTCAAGTCTATCGTGATTGCCACGAAATGCAACCGCCTCCGTGTTTCAGGTATGAGGAATGACGAGGTTCTTGGTAGGCTCAACCGTTTTAAGGACAATCTTATCATGAGTTCATGTCTTAACCCTAAAAACAGACAACTATGATAGAAAAAGAACAGATTCTTTTGCTTACCCAAGGAGGTTTGAATGTATTTTCCCATTTCCTTGGTTTTGAGGTGAATCTTCACCGAAACTTCCGTAGCCCCTTTTATGACGACAGACGGGCTTCCTGTCATATCTACTATGATAGGAAAACTTCTTCTTATAAATTCTATGATCATGGCGATACCACCTATTCAGGGGATTGCTTCTGGTTTGTGGCAACGTTGCGTAGTTTGAATCTGAAAACGAGTTTTCCCGAGGTCTTGGAAATCATCGTACAAGAACTTGGATTGTATTCTTTATGTGATGCTGAAAAGCATAACAAGCATATCACACCGTCATATAAAAATTCTAAAGCCTCCAGTCCTACGATTGAAATCATCAAGTGTACGGAAGAACGCCCATATAGTTTCGAGATACAGCCATTTGACGATGGACTGCTGAACTATTGGGCGCATTATGGCATTCATGAAGATACACTCCGGCTTTTTCGGGTACGGAGTCTTAAACGGTATGAGAGCGTATCTGCCGAGGGCAAGAAGTTTGAACTTCACAGTTCACCGACAGAACCGATATTTGCCTATATCGGAAACGGCTATGTAAAGATATACCGACCACACAGTCCGAAAATCCGCTTCCTCTATGGTGGAAGGATGCCAGTCACCTATTGCTTCGGTATGGAGCAGATTCCCACCAAAGGTGATATTCTTTTCATCACAGGTGGAGAAAAGGATGTGCTCTCGTTATATGCACACGGCTTCAATGCGATATGTTTCAACAGTGAAACGGCACAAATACCGACAAGCATCATTGAGAGCCTTCAACTTCGCTTTCGGCATATCATACTCTTGTATGATGCGGATGAAACAGGTGTAAGGGAGGCGCATAAACAGGCTGAACATTTTGTAGAATTCAAAGTGTTGAATCTTACACTTCCACTTAGTGGAACCAAGACGGAAAAGGATATTTCTGATTTCTTTGCTTTAGGAAATGGAGCAACGGAACTGAAGGATTTACTTGCCAAAATGTTTACAGACCTATACAGCCAAACCATGATGATGTTACGTTCCTGTGAAATTGACTATGAGAATCCACCAGACATTTCCAAATCAGTAGTAGCAGTAAACGGTGTGCCACTCGGCACGCAGGATAACCTATTCTGCATCACTGGAGGAGAAGGTACGGGCAAGAGTAACTATGTAGGAGCCATTCTTGCTGGAACATTGGGAGAAGAACAACTGCCAATAGAGAAAACCTTGGGATTAGAGATTACCGCCAATCCCAAAGGTTTGGCAGTTCTGCACTATGACACGGAGCAGTCCGAGGCACAACTCCACAAGAATTTGGGCAAGACATTGCGCAGGGCTTCTCTGGCAGCAGTACCTGAATATTATCATTCTCTGTATCTCGCTTCGCTTTCCCGTAAAGACCGGTTGAAACTTATCCGTGAAAGTATGGACCTGTTTCATCACAAGCATGGGGGCATCCACCTTGTGGTGATTGACGGCATAGCTGACTTGATACGTTCCGCCAACGATGAAACGGAAAGCATTGCCATCGTGGATGAGCTTTACCGTCTGGCAGGGATTTACAACACCTGCATCATCTGCGTGCTGCACTTCGTGCCAAATGGTATCAAACTCCGTGGGCATATTGGCTCCGAACTTCAACGCAAGGCGGCAGGCATTCTCTCCATAGAGAAAGATGATAATCCTGAATACTCGGTGGTGAAAGCTCTGAAAGTCCGTGACGGAAGCCCGTTGGACGTACCGATGATGCTTTTTGGATGGGACAAGGCAAAGGATATGCACGTCTATCGTGGTGAGAAGTCCAAGGAGGACAAGGAAAAGCGCAAAACCGATGAACTCGTTGGCGTTATAAGAGAAGCCTTCCGAAATTCTTTCAAACTCACCTATCAGGAACTTTGTGATGTTCTGATGCGAGAAATGGAAATTAAGGATAGAACAGCAAAGAAGTACATCGCCTACATGAAAGAACAGCATATTTTGGCACAGGATATCAATGGCAACTATCAAAAAGGAGAATTATGTCGTACATAAACTATAATACAGAAGCCACTTGGCAAAAACGCCTGTTCGATAAGCTCATGAATGTTGAGGACAAACTCGACCGTCTGCTTGTCCTGCAAGAACAATCCGTCGATACGACTGTCCATCCACCATTGAAACCCGAATATTTGGATATCATAGATGTGTCCAAGATCCTCAAAGTGGAACAAAAGACCATCTACAACTGGGTGTGGGCAGGGAAAATTCCTTATCTCAAAGCCAATGGACGTTTGTTGTTTTTACGTAAGGAGATAGATGAAATGGTACGAAAACGGGAGGAGTGAGGAAGAACTATCTCACCTTTTCACTCAATCAAACTTTAATCGTTATGACAATTCAATAACAATAAAAAGAAACTTATGAAATTACGAAAATTATCAAATTCACCAGCTGTGGTGTTATTAGTCTTTATCCTGTTGGGGATGGTATCTTGTTCTGATGAAGAACAGGTTGTATCCAATGTAGCATCTCCTTCTGACTTTATCAACTTTTCTGTTGCAGAGAACAATCAAACTCATACGCGTACAGCGTTTGACTCTCAAAACTATGTCAAGAAGTTGAAAAACTTTTATGTGTATGCGTTCCTTGACGACCCAGGAGAAGAAGAACCATATATGGATAATGTAGAAATAGTCAATCAAGGTAATGGCATATTCTCATATAAAGACGAGAATAAGAGAAAGAGATGGTTAGAAAATGAATCCCTGCATTTTGTTGCGGTCAACTCTCCCAATAATTTTGGAAGCAGACCGGAAATAGATGTATGGAGCAACCACGAGGTAAGCCTTGGTGTATATTCGGGGGGAAACGAGGATTATATGGCAGCTTTCGAATCTGATGAATATAAACAAGCTAATCATGGTACCGTAAAATTACAATTCCATCACCTCCTTTCACAAATCAAGTTTGGAATTTCCAATATGTCAAACAATCTTGAAATCATGAACATCAAGCAAATCGGCTTAAAGGGGGTGTATCATGAAGCAGAGTTTACAATGCTGGGAAATGGGGCGGTTCAAACACGCATGGCAGGGGATTATTTAGGACTTGGCGAATATTCATTTGATATAGACAACTTTGAAAAAGCAGATAAATCATATCTTAATGCCAGCAAAGACATTTTTCTCGTTCCGTTGAATCATCAACCGTGGAATCCCAAGTCAGGCGTTAGAATTGCAGACATTAATAAGGCTATTGGTGAGAATGACGCACAAAACGTTTATTCCTATGTATGGGTTAAATGTAAAATTTATAACCACAGCACAGATCAATATGTTGTTGGCGACTACAATAGTTATGGCATTACTTATTTTCCTTTCAAAGCTGATTTGAAAGCAGGAAAAAGATACAAATACACGATTACCATTACGGATGACTTTATTGGCTACCCAGACCAAAATACAACACTCCAAGAGCCTAAACTTGGTTGGGTGATATCCGATGCTGGCAATATTTTCTCCACTTGTGAGGAAGCAGACAATGCAGGTGAGAAACCCGTTGCCATGATTGCATATATAAGTGATAATGGTAACGGCCCTGCACCTTATAGCAAACATGGACTTGCCATATCTTTGCGAAATCTAAAAAGCCCGGACAGGACTAACTTGTTTTTAATAGAGGAATTGGAGAAAGTAGACACATACCTTTCTGAATATCAGAAAGTAGCACCATCTTGGCCCCGATGGTATGTGCCAAGATTCAAAGACTTTGATTTAATATTTGATGCTTTTGGCGGTACTAAATATAGTAATAAACCACATTATACAACCCAACCGTGGGACTATGGAAGACTTAATGATTTTATGGAATCAACAGAACGGTATGGTGAAGACGAGGTTTATCATGATTGTTTTATAGGATACCTACCACCGTATTACGATTGGCAACCATCCCGTTATTGGATTAATGTTTCCGAGAATTCGAACTCATCATTTTTGTGGTTATATGATATTAAGGGTAAGCAATACTTACAATGGCACCGTACTGCACTAGGAGGCTGTTTTATACGTCCTGTATTTAAATTTTAATTCTTAAAATGTAAAAAGATGGAAACAAAAAAAATAGAAATAAATAATCAGATAAAGAAGAAATATATAGCACCAAAAATTACGATTTTTGAAATGGGCGAACCTGTACTGGCAGCAACTTCTCCAAGTGAGAATCCGAGGATGGAAGTTGGAGTAGACGACTGGATTGATGATGAAGAAGTAAACTCAACAAATGCAAAACATTTTTTCCATGTCTGGGAAGATGAAATAGAGACGCCTGTTCGATAAACTCATGAATGTCGAGGGCAAACTCGACCGTCTGCTTGTCCTGCGGGAACAAGAAATAGATACTGCCGTTCATCCTCCATTGAAACCCGAATATTTGGATATCATAGATGTGTCCAAGATACTCAAAGTGGAACAAAAAACATCTATAAATGGGTTTGCAACAGGGAAAATTCATTATCTCAAAGCCAATGGACGTTTGTTGTTTTTACGTGAGGAGATAGATGAAATGGTACGAAAACAGGAGAAATGGTAGGTGTTTTGGATAGGCTACTCCTCTCTTTTTGTTGTGTAAATACTTGCATTTACACAACAAAAAGAGTACCTTTGCACCAAACAAGGGCAAGTATGACAAGTAAGACAATAAGGAAAAGGGTTTTGGGATTTGAGGAAGGTAAAGTCTTTCGTATGGAAGATTTGAAACTTTCGCGTACAGAACAGAATGCAGCCGTAGTTGCCTTGGGACGGCTTGTTCAAGAAGGAGCGATAGAGCGGTTGAGTCCGGGTGTTTATTACAAGCCCAAGCAAACGAAGTTTGGTATTGTCGGTCCGGCGTTGGAAGAACGGTTCAAGGATTTGCTCTACAAGAACGACATTCCGATTGGTTATTTGACAGGTCTTTATGCCTTTAACTTATTGGGATTGACAACACAACAGTCAACTACGCTTGAAATTGGAACGAACTTCCCTGGCCGAAGACGAAGACGCGGGATATATGCCATACGATTCGTTTTGCAGAAAAATATGATTACCCGGGAAAATATTGAGCTATTACGATTGTTGGATTGCTTAAAGTGGATAAAAAAAATACCCGATACGGCTATTGATAAATCGTATTCACTCCTTAAAACCAAAGTGAATAGATATAGCCAAAAGAGGAAAAAACTCTTGGTGGAGCTTGCTATGAGATATTCTCCGCTTACGCGAGCCTTATTAGGCTCCATGCTCGACGAGGAGCCTTTGGCCGCAGAACTGCATCGTACATTGAGTCCACTGACGCGATTTAGGATTGGACTCTCATCAAAATCAATTTCCAATCAATGGAACATAGAATGAAAGAATTACATTTAGATCCTGAGCTGTTTGCGGACCTTGTTCATGCAACTTCAGATGCTTTGGGCATCCCTGTCCAACTGATAGAGAAAGACTATTACATATCAACGGTACTCCGATTGTTATCAATGAGTGCCTATGCTCCGCAAATAGTGTTTAAGGGTGGAACTTCGTTGTCCAAGGCATATCAACTCATCAACCGATTTTCAGAGGATGTCGATTTCGCTGTCATCAGCGAGCAAATGAGCGGCAACCAAGTCAAAACGCTCCTGTCGCATCTCATGAAAGAGGTAACAGCAGGTTTGGTGGAAGATAAAGAATTTCCAGACATATCCAAAGGCTCGAAATATAGGAAACAGGCATTCCACTATGACGCCAAAATAGAACTGGACGCAAGTACAAATCCAATTCCTGCCCGTATAATTGTGGAAATTAGTGCATTTGCCAATCCGTTCCCAAATGAGAAACGTGTGATAGAACCCTTTGTAACTACATTTCTGAAGAGTCAAGGTATGAATGATTTTATCACCGAATACCACCTTGACCCATTTGAATTGAACGTATTGTCGCTTAAACAAACATTGTGTGAGAAAACCGTTTCTCTCATCCGCTTTTCAATGAGCGATAGCCCACTCACCGCCTTATCGGCTAAAATACGCCATTTCTATGATTTGGATGCCTTATTATCGATTGGGCAACTTCGGGATTATGTTCTTGACAAAGCGTTTGCAAGTGATGTGGAGAGTCTTATAAGGCATGACCGTCAGGCTTTTGCCGAACCGAAAGGATGGGGTGAATTGGAAAATTTAAGTGCATCTCCGTTGATGACAGACTTTGATGCGCTATGGGCGTCTTTGTCTCCCATATACGAAAAGAACTTGTCTTTGATTGCTTATCGACCGATACCTTCCCCGGAAGTAATAAAGTCATCATTTGCTATAATACTGAAATCCTTGGAGAAGGTGCATATTGAAAAAATGAGCGCTCAATAACACATATTCAAGTCTGCAAATCAGGGCATATGCCTCCTCATTTGCAGACCTGGCCTACCCAACACTACATTCTCCATTTGGGTTTGGCCACAATGGTATTACTCGTCATGTCCTTTTGGTCTATGATATTTTGCTGATTTTCATTTTGGGCAGACAGAGGATTGTCAGGGATAGTTGAGGTTGAAGTTGTTGATGATAGTTTCGTCTGTCTTTCATAAGCAGTTATGGGTGGTTGTAAATCCTCTTCTATGCCAACTTGTTGCACATCTTCTTTTTTCTCCTCTGGTGGAGCAAGTGTAAGTGCGATCTTTCTGTCCAGCTCCGCAGCTTCACTTTTAAGTGAGCGAAGCTCGTCCTCTTTCTTCCAAGAACTGTTAGCAATATTAGTATAAACTTCTTTATTTGCAACAACCTTTGCCATTTCCTTCTCATGCGACTCTACCACCTTAGGGATACGCTCCAAGGCATTTACGAAGTTCTCACAGGCAAGTTTCGGGTCTGCCGCTAACTTACCGTTATTATAGGTATAGTAGATGCTTTCCTGTCCCTTGACAAAGAAGCGGTTCACCGAGCAATCGAACAAGTCTTTGGAAGTGCTCTCCGTCTTGACCATGATGGAAAAGCCGTAAACCTCACCAATCTTATTGTACTCGCTCTTGGTACGAGCCTTTTCCTCTATCTCATGCAGACGGGCGGCGATGACCTTTATGTCGGCGCTGTCCTCTACACCTTTGATTGTCAGTTTATTGACGGGCAGTCCCTCCTTGTCCCGTTCCACACGCTGCTCAAAGCAAGCCAAGTCAGCTTTAGCTTCCTTAATCTTGTCGAAATGGAAGGACACGGAACTCTCAATCTCTGCCAGCTTGCCCGTTGCGGCATCACGCTCACGGAGAAAGTTCTTGCGCTCGGATTCCAAGGTGGTAATCTTCTTGTCAAGTCTTGCTTTTTCCAAAAGGTCGGTATTGCCCGAAAGCACTGCTACGTATTCTGAAAAGTTCATACCGCTGTCCTCGTCCATCGACCCCTCATCAATGGTACGACTGCCAAGCGTATTCGTCTTCAGCTGATTGATGAATAGCTGCTTATTGTGCAGCAGGTTGAACTTGTAGCTGTCCAAGGAACGCTCTACGGCATAGATAATCACATCGACCTTGTTGTTCGCAAACTCCTTGGCAACAAGGTTTCCTTTACGGATGGCACGCCCGTTGCGTTGCTCAAGGTCTGACGGTCGCCAAGGCGTGTCCAAATGATGGATAGCCACAGCCCGTTGCTGGGCATTGACTCCAGTTCCCAACATAGAGGTAGAACCGAAGATAATGCGAATGTCGCCACGGTTCATGGCATCGACCATTGCTTTCTTGGCTTTCTCGTTCTTGCACTCCTGAATAAAACGTATCTCGTAGGACGGGATATGATAGTCCTCTACCAATTTTCTCTTGATTTCCGAATAGATATTGAAGTCTCCGCCGGGCTTGTAAGTCCCCAAATCAGAGAAAACGAACTGCGTACCTTTCTGTGCATCGTACTTCTGATAATAGTCATTCAAGAGTTTCGCACAATGGCTTGCCTTGTTGTCGATATGGTCTGAGTACCCATTTTCATCAATCATGCGTAAATCTAAGCTCATCTTGCGGGCGTAATCGGTTGCGATAAGCATCTTCGCCTTTTCCTCACTCTCACTCAGTGGTGCACGTCCCAAGAGTGTGGCATTGCCCGTCTTGGCGAACTCCATCAGTTTGCCGATAAATTCTTCCTGTTCGGGCGTGGGCGGTATGTTGTGTAGTATCTCGTTCTTCTCTGGGCGGTCGATACCGATGTCCTTGGCAGTGCGAAAATCGCAAATCTCCGCATAAAAGTAATAGGAGCGAATGTAATCGGCTGATTACAAAAGGAAAACATAATATAGAATAATAAAAGGTGAACGATTTGGAAACGAGCGAGTTTCTTTCCCTCTCTTTATTCTGCAATGCCTCAAAGACCACTTACCTAACATTGCAAAGGTAGTCTTTATTTTCGATGAAAACAAGAGAAAGCCACACTTTTTTATCAGTCCGTTTCATTTTTCCGCACTTGAATTGGCGTTTTATGTCCAAAGCCCATCCTCGTCGTGAATTTGCTGTCTAATACTCCCTTTTTATTGTCTTCATCATCCTTTTGCGTGTTAAAAATAAAATTTTTCTGTGCAATTCCTTGCAAATTAAAGAAGAATAACCTATATTTGCGCTTAGGAAAAAACAACTTAAACGTTCATGCTTATGAAGACAACGTTGATTTTACCAATTTCAGCCCCCTTGACATAACGAACGCCACTTTCGGCAGTCAAGGGAGATATGCAGGACTCTACGAAAAGGCTTTGCATTAATCAATTTTCGCACACACGATACAATCCATCCCACTTTTATTTTACGGATTTTCTCTCTTTACCGTTTTTATTGCGGGTATCTTATCAGACTGAAAAAGAACATAGACAGTATTAACTT
>NZ_AUME01000040.1 GCF_000430525.1 Prevotella corporis DSM 18810 = JCM 8529
TGTTTTCATACGCTTTGATGTTTTGCGGTAAAATTACCAATTTCAAAGCGTTCCTCACTTATGCAGAAAACTGCCAACCGCAGCAACAGCCACACGAGCGAAAATAATTCAGTTACCGAACATTGCTCCATCGTTACCTATGACTAAATCGGGTAACGGTTTGGTAACTGAACTTCTGCCTAAATCTGCATATTATAACTCTTTTTGAAAAGAGCACTTCTATGCAAATTATTCCGTTTTCTTCCTCATTATCAATTAGTTTACCACAACTTCTACTTTTTTTCATTTTCAAGGATTAGTTGCATGGCGAAACCTCACCTTTTGCAACTCGAAACCTCACCTTTTGCAACTCGAAACCTCACCTTTTGCAATGGTAAATGTAATGCGCTGAAAATTAATAGGTTATGACAGCGTAGCGTTTGACTTTTCGTAAACCATTCATTGGGCTTTTTTCAATTCCCTCACTATAGCTACTATTCTTCTTTGTCATCGGGCTATTGTTGGAAATATTTATTACCTTTGCATACATTGATATAATAACACTACCTAATTGATACTGATGGAAACAATCAATGATATAGAGACCTTGGACAAAAGTCAGATTCCCGTAGTAGAGGCAAGCAGTGGCTACCACCTCGTTTTGGCCTCGCCTGGCTGTGGCAAGACACATATTTTGGCTGAACGAATACGTTATGCACATGCGCGTGGGGTGGATTATGACGATATGCTTTGCCTGACGTTCACCAATCGGGCAGCAAGGGAGATGCTGAATCGCATTCGTTCGGTGGTCGATGATGTTGAGTTGGAGAAACTGCAGGTAGGAAACGTGCATCATTTTTGTTCCAAATTCTTGTTTGAGGAGAATAGGGTAGAGGCCGACACATCAATCATCGACGATGAAGAGGCCGTGAGTATCATTGCCGATTATCGAAATGAGAGCGAGGAAGGAGTGATAGGCGACTTCAATCGCTACAAGGCTTATCAGGAGATTATTTTCTTCTCGCACATGATCTATCAGATGAGGAACGGCCATCCTTGGCAGTATTTCCTTCATCCGGAGAGCTTCACTGACGACGATCGTGATGCGGTGAAGGAGATTTGCAGATTGCAGCGCATGGAATACAACGAGCAGGCGGTGTTGCAAATCTATCGCAACGCCCAGCTATATCTTGACGACGCTGACGCACCGAGGCTCGATTGGAAGCTGGCCAACAAGATGCGCCATCTGCTTTGGAAGATGTATTATGCGTCGTGTTACGAGCAGTATAAGTCCGAACACCACATGCTCGACTTTGAGGACTTGCTTCTGTTGACCTACGACATATACAAAAAAGACGAAAGTTGCAAGCGCTATCCGTGGATTCAAGTAGATGAGGTGCAGGATTTGAACGGTATGCAACTCGCCATCATTGACCTGTTGACGAAGAAAGAGCAACCAATGGTGATGTATTTGGGCGACGAACAGCAAGCGATTTTCTCGTTCATGGGAGCCAAGCTTGAGACGTTGACAATATTGAAGATGCGTTGCAAGGGCAACATTCATCACCTGTTGCGTAACCACCGGTCGCCCAAGTACTTGCTCGATGTGTTCAACGACTATGCAGAGAAGCAGATGAAAATCGACCGTGAGCTACTGCCCATGACCGACAACAATGTGAAAGCGCAAACGGGTGACTTGCTGATAATGCCCAGTAGCTCAATGGAGACCGAACTGGAGGATGTCGCCGACATGGCATTGCGTCTCTATACTGAAAACGAGCGTGAGACGACGGCGGTCATTGTCAGCTCGAATGCCGATGCTGACAGGCTCAGCAAGGCGATGACCAGAATCCAACTCAATCATTTCAAGGTGTCGGGACGCGACCTTTTCGATACTACCAGTGTGAAGTTGCTGATGGCTCACCTGAACGTATTGGGCAACGAACACAACTTTCTTTCGTGGACGCGCATATTGAAAGGCTCTAAAGTGTTCGAGTCGAATGCCCTCGCCCGACGTTTCGTTCACAAACTGAAGAAATTGGCGATGTCACCAACCGACCTTTTGCTTTATGAGGATGGCACGTATGTGGCCGACTTTCTTGAAACATACAACAATGAGGAAATCGTTGTTTTCGATACAGAGACCACAGGCTTGAACGTGTTTGAGGATGACATCATCGAAATTGCGGCAATGAGGATTCGCAATGGTGTGATTGCGGGCGAGCCTCTCGACCTCTATATAGAGACCAAGCGGCCGATATTGAAGAAATTGGGTGATGTAGATAACCCATTGTACGAACTTTATCACTCGAAGCTCAATCGTGGCGAACTGCTTTCGCCACAGGAGGCTTTGAAGCGCTTCTTGGACTATTTGGGCAATGCTGTGCTTTTAGGCCATAACGTAAACTTCGATTACAACATTCTCGACAATAATCTACGGCAACACCTCGGTTTGTCCATGCGCAAACGTCCCAACCGATACTTCGATTCCTTGAAACTCATGCGGCTATTGGAAGGTAATCTCGCCTCGTACAAATTGGAGTCGCTGCTCGAACGCTTTAACCTTGTTGGTGAAAACTCCCATCGAGCAATAGATGATGTGGGCGCAACGGTAAGCCTTGTCCGCCTCTGTGCTGAGAAGTCGGCTGGGAAAGTTGCCGAACAGCAGGCCTTTCTCGCCCATCCCAGGGTGATTCCATACGTCCGCAAATTCCGCTCGGCCTATCAGGAATTGTTCGTTTCGACCTATAATGGTCGCTATGCGCAGGCAGCTGATGGCGAGAAAGCCCTGGTAAAAGCAATGAAACAGGCCTACGATTACTTCTTTGAGATGGGAGTCATCGATGCGATCGACCGCTTGGATTATGTGCTTCGCTATCTTGCGATGGACATGCTCACTGACGATCATGTCCCGAATGCGCTTGTCGAGCAGCTGGCTTACTATATGATGGATATCAGTACACTGAAAGAGAGCGACTTCTGTAATAGCCGAAGCATTCGTGAGCGCGTATATGTTACAACAGTTCACAAGGCAAAGGGGCTGGAATTCGACAATGTTATCGTCTTCGATGCTGCCAATGGCCGTTATCCAAATTCGTTCAACAAGAACAAGAAGAATGATGAGGAAGACGCACGCAAGCTCTATGTGGCTATGTCTCGTGCCAAGCGCCGGCTCTATATTGCGTATGCCATGACAAGTAAGGATAGGTATGGCGGTATTCATAATCGTGAGTTGACACCGTTTATGAATGAGGTGCATGGGTATTTTGACATCACCCGTTAGTTATTTTTTCGTCAGTGACAAGGATATGCAATGGATAATCAATAGTAATGCGATATGAAGCAGCTGTTATTAATTGTGATTTGCCTGTGTCTTTTGGGTTGTATTTCACAGAAAGTGGTGAGAAATCAAGTTGTTGGAGGTGATTTTACTTCTACCGATACAGTTAGTGACAATAGTGAAGTATTAGAGGTTGATGCGACTCACCTTCCTGACCAATGGACGGTCTTGAAGGAGTTTAAGAATGATATCATGGTGCTCAAATGTTATGAGTATGATAACAACACGGCCCCTATCTCTATTAGTGGAACCTTTTATACAGTTGGGCATGGCTGGATTTATACGAATGGGAAATTATCGCATACAATCTCTGCAGAAGGACTGACAGAGGGAGTTCTGATATTAGATTTCCCAACAGACGAACTGCGTGAAACTGGTGGCTATTTTAAGGAAGATAAGCCTTATATTAAGATGAATCTTTATCGAAATGATGAATATGTGAGCTTTCAACATAAGAAATTCCCTATCGACTGGGTACAAGGCGATACCATATTTTGTAAAAAGGAGTATAGAAATAGAGATAAAGCTGTTTCCAGATGGGTATTTGTAGGGAAAATACCATTAAGGAAATAACTCACAAGTAGGTTGAAACGATGGCGTGATTTCTTTTATTTTGGAAATTATTTATTGAATTTGTTACATAACAAATACGAATGTTTATAATACTAAACGAATGTTTATAATACTAAACGAATGTTTATAATGAGGAAATATTTGACTATCTTTGTAGAATATGATTATTAAAGTTGATACTTATGAAAAGACTATGTTTTATATTGATAATCCTCTGTCTTTTAGGATTAGAGTCAAAGGCGCAGAAGATTTTGACAAACAGCGTCACACATACACCGGTTGGTGGCGCTTTGGTGATGGACTCAGAGGGGCATTTGTTGGGAATAACCAAAGAGGACGGCATGTTGACCGACGAAATGCTGTCGGTTGGAAAGATTGATGTAGTGCATTCCGCCTTCGAACCTGTCGAATTTCAGGTTAATGGGGGAGCGGAAGAGAATCTGGAGATGACCCCTATTGTCAGTTCGGTTTCAGTACGAGGAAAGGATAAACCTAAGGCCGACTATGTGAAACTGAGAGGTTGGCAACGAAACTATCAATTCGAGAATAAGAATCTCACGTTCATTACGGAGGGAGTCGTGGAGTATTTCATCCCAATCAATGGAAAAGGAAAGATAAAGTATCGTACTGAGGGGTTGCGACAACTCATGGCTAAGGGTATGACCAAATCTTATGATGTAACGAAAGTGAACCTTTTTGAGCGTCAGCCTTTGGTGGCCAAAGATAAAAAGGTCGTTTCCAAGACAGCAGATGCCACAGTCTGGAAAATCATGAAAGCTGGTCAGCCGTTTGGAATTCAGTACGATATGCCTGGGGGCAATCATTCTTTAATTGAGATTCCCGACGCCATAGCAGGAGATACGGTCAAGTTCAAATTCTTTGTGGTAAAGTTCAAATTTAATTATATAAGCGTTGGGCAGATGTTCACACCGTATCGGGAAGATGGAAAATACACCATGGGCGATTTATCCCTCAGCCATACGTTCTATTCAGTCAATTCCAGTGTAAAGAAGAAAGAGGTTGTCTATAACTATGTTGAGGATTTCTATACCGTAGAGGCTGAATATCTGACAAAAGACGAAGCCAAGCGGCAGATGAAGATCAAAAATAGCAAGGAGGCAGTTGAGCTTCTGCCCAATGTACCGGCCTTGAGCAAAGCACTTATGAGGGCAAAGCATGACTTTGTTCCTTCAAAATAGCAGATTAACCTCAAACCGGTCATTAACGTCTGTGCTGATTTTATTTGACTACCGATCAGCTTGTTTGTCGTGCTTTTGAAGACATAGTGAATAGAAGCAGAGAAAATGCAAGGTAGTTGACGACAAGAGAGTTAAATCAGGTGATAAGCCATATTGTTATCAACCAATTGTGAGCGTGTGGTCTAATAACTGTTTTTGGGCTAAAATTCAGCTAAGGCAGATCAATAAAATAAAAAAGGTAAAAAGCAATCTAATCGCTTTTTACCTTTTTTGTTTCTTTTTCTCTCTCCTTCGTGCAGTTGGCAGTTGCCTTTCTCGATGGGAGAGGGAAGAAGAGGTTTACTGTGCGCTTTCGAATTCTTTTAAGAATCGTACATCATTCTCAGAGAACATGCGGAGATCACTAACGCGATATTTTAAATTGGCTATACGTTCAACACCCATTCCAAAAGCATAACCAGTATAAACGCTTGAGTCTATGCCACAAGCCTCAAGGTCATGAGGGTCAACCATACCACAGCCGAGAATCTCAACCCAGCCAGTGTGTTTGCAGAATCCGCAGCCTTCTCCACCGCAGATGTTACAGCTGATGTCCATTTCGGCACTTGGCTCAGTGAAAGGGAAATAGCTTGGGCGGAGTCGAATCTTGGTGTCTGCTCCGAACATCTCACGAGCGAAGGTGAGAAGTACTTGCTTCAGGTCGGTGAAGCTAACGTTCTTGTCAACGTAGAGTCCCTCAACCTGATGGAAGAAGCAGTGTGCACGTGCCGAAATGGCTTCATTGCGATATACACGGCCAGGGCAAAGCACTCGGATTGGTGGCTCATGAGTGGACATATAGTGAGCCTCGTCGTTCGAAGTGTGACTGCGGAGGAGAACGTTCTTGGTCACATCCATCGTGTTGCTTCGCTCAATGAAGAACGTATCTTGCATATCACGGGCTGGATGGTCGGCTGCAAAGTTGAGCATCGTAAACACGTGCTTGTCATCGTCTATCTCTGGACCTTGATAGAGTGTGAATCCCATGCGGGCAAAGATATCTATAATCTCATTTTTCACAATCGTTAGCGGATGACGAGTACCCAATCCTATTGGGTAAGCAGTGCGTGTTAAGTCGATATCGTCGCTTTTGGCTTCTTTGGTAGCCAGCTGCTCCTTGATTTCGTTGATCTTGTCTTGGGCAAGGGTTTTGAGTTCGTTGATCTTTATGCCAACAGTTTTCTTCTGGTCTGCGGCAACGTTACGAAATTCACTCATCAACGCGTTAATCTCTCCTTTTTTACTAAGATATTTTAATCGAAGTTGTTCAACTTCTTCAGCGTTCTTTGCCGATATGGTACTTACTTCTTTCAGTAATTCTTCTATCTTTTCTAAGATCATGTTCTTAAATTTTAGTGCAAAGATACAATTTATAATTTGAACACGAAAACCCACCATGAGAAAATTATGCTTTTACTATATTATTAGAAATAATTATCGTACATTTGCATCAAATTTGAGAACTGAATATGAATATGAGAAAATCTATTTTATTTGTCGTAATTATTTGTGCAGTAATGGTGGCTGTTACCACTGGGTGTACCAACAAAAAGCCAGAGTCTGTTGATACTCCATCGGTTGACTCTGTTGCTGTTGATACGGCTGACACAGTGGATTCTACCACAGCTATTATTGCTGAGACACCGATGCCTAAGGCAGCCGATCAATTGTTTGATGATTTTTTCTTCAATTTCATTGCTAATAAGAAATTACAGCGCGCCCGCATTAAATTCCCATTGTCTGTAACGACTAACGGCAAATGTGTTCAGATAGAGCGCAATGCTTGGAAAACTGATCGTTTCTTTCGTCCACAAGGTTATTATACCTTGATTTTTGATGATGAGAAGCAAGCAGAATTGGCCAAATCCACAGACCTTGATACGGTAATTGTTGAAAAAATATTTTTGAGAAAAGGTCTTGTGGAGCAATATTGTTTTGATCATCAGGATGGTTCGTGGAAAATGCATCAGATTAAAAATGTTGGATTCTCGTCAAATCATAATGCTTCGTTCCTGAAATTCTTGCAAAATTTTTTTGCAGGAAAGAGCCTATCAAATGTAAAAAATCCTCTTCCATACTCTGGTCCTGACCCTAACAATGAGGATGCAAGCAATGTGAATACGACTATCCCCGCTGGAGAATGGAGTTCATTCTTGCCTGAAGTACCTGGTGATATGATTTACAATATTCTTTATGGACAGAAATACAAGGAAAGCAACAAGAAAATTCTGACTTTCCGTGGGCTTTCAAACGGAGTTGAAACCCAACTTGTATTCAAAAAGAAAGGCAATTCCTGGAAGTTAGTAAAGATTTACGCTTATTAAAGGGTGTTTTCTTGATACGCTTTCCAAGAGAATGAAAAGATTCGAATTATGAAAGATCTGAGAGATTATAGTCTTTTAAAACATAACACCTTCGGTATTGATGTAAAATGCCGGAGGTTTATTGAATATGAATCAGTCGAAGAGGCGCAACAAATTGTAAAACAGCTTACTTTAGCAGACCATCCATTGCTTATTCTCGGAGGTGGGAGTAATCTTTTGCTCACTGGTGACTATCAGGGCACGGTGCTTCATTCAGGCATCAACTATCTTGAACAGGTCGATGAGGAACGGGTGAAGTGCGGGTCGGGCTTCGAATGGGACGAGTTTGTGGCATATTGTGTTGAAAATCAGCTCTATGGTGCTGAGAACCTGTCGATAATCCCAGGTGAGGTAGGAGCAAGCGCAGTACAAAATATTGGTGCTTACGGTGTTGAGGCTAAGGATATGATAGAAGAAGTAGAGGCTGTAGAGATTGCCTCTGGGACACTCTGTCGTTTTAAGAATGCCGATTGTGAATACAGTTATCGACAGAGCAAGTTCAAACATGAATGGCGTGATAAGTATTTGGTTACGTCGGTAACCTATCGTCTGTCTCGAACCTATCGCCCGAAACTGGATTATGGTAACATCCGCGCTGCTTTGGAGTTGAAAGACATTGTGAATCCAACGCCACAAGAGTTGAGAGACACCATCATTGAGATACGCAATGCCAAGCTTCCTGACCCGAAAGAATTGGGAAATGGCGGTAGTTTTTTCATGAACCCCATCGTCTCGCGCAAGAAATATGAAGAGCTTTCTGAACAATATGAGGGAATGCCTCATTATACCATAGACGCTGAACATGAGAAGATTCCAGCGGGCTGGATGATAGAACAATGTGGTTGGAAAGGTAGAACGGTAGGCAATGTAGGTGTTTATGAGAAGCAGGCTTTAGTTTTGGTCAATAGAGGCGGTGCTACCGGACAGGAGGTACTCCACTTATGTGAGGCTATTCAAAAAGATGTCAAGGCTAAGTTCGGAATTAAGATTTACCCAGAGGTAAATATAAGATAAGCATCAAAGACAAATACATTCTAAATTTTTCGTTTGGATTGTCTTTAGGTTTTGAAATAGGTTATGAAACTGAGATTCTTAGGTACAGGAACTTCCAATGGAGTTCCGGTAATTGGTTGCGACTGTGAAGTTTGTCGGAGCAATGACTCAAGGGACAAGCGCTTACGCACGTCTGCTCTTCTTGAGGTCGAAGACACCCGTATATTGATTGATTGCGGACCAGATTTCCGTCAGCAAATTCTTCCCATTCCTTTTCACAAGATAGATGGTGTGCTTATTACGCATATCCATTACGACCATGTAGGTGGAATCGACGATTTGCGCCCTTATTGCAAATTGGGCGACGTGGATTTGTATGCCAATGAATCCACTTGCCTCGGTTTGAGGCATAATTTACCATATTGCTTTGCAGACCATCTTTATCCAGGAGTTCCAAAATTGAATCTACATTCCATAGAGGCTCACAAGTTATTGAAAATCGGTGGTGTAGAGGTGATGCCCTTTGAGGTGATGCACGATGAGCTACCCATCCTCGGATACAGAGTTGGAAAGCTTGCCTATATCACCGATATGAAAACAATCTCTTCTTCCGAACTCAAATACTTGGAAGGTGTTGAAACGCTTGTGGTGAACGCATTGCGCTGGGAACGTGAGCATCATTCGCATCAATTGGTGCCTGATGCCATTGCTTTCAGTAAAGTGGTCGGGGCGAAGACAACCTATCTGACACATCTCACTGATAAAATCGGCCTTCATCAGGAAGCCTCAAAGCGATTGCCTGCCAATGTTTTTCTGGCCTATGATGGTTTGGTTTTGGATGTTTAGCCTCATTTCATGGCTTTGTAAGTCACTTATAATGCATTAGGAAACTATCAAATTTTAACATGTTCTAAACCTGTGATAATTATGTGGTTGTGAGTTGTTATGAGAAAATTGACCTTTCGCATCCTAAAGGCTCACCTTTTGATTGGCGATACCTGACCTATTGTGGTGTGAAACCTTTTGATGTGAAATTAATATGTCTCACATGGTCGTTTCATAAAAAATGATATGTCGTTTTTTATTGACAAATGGTGGTTCAAAATGACCGATTCCTAATAGCAAACGAAAAAATCTTTAGGTTTCTGTGTATTCCTGATGAAAAATATTACCTTTGTATTGTATGGAATTTAGAACGAAAGTTGATATACCAAAACCCAATTTTGAGATTCGCCCTGGCGAGCACATGCTCTTCGTAGGTTCGTGTTTTGCCGCTAATATAGGAAAGCGTTTTGTTGAGGAACATTTCCAGGCGACTGTCAACCCGTTTGGCGTGATGTACAATCCTGCCTCTGTGCTTCATACGGTAGAGAGAATGGCAGACCCTTTTCAAACGGTCGTAATGACTTTGGGTACAAACCACGTCTATATTGAAAAGACAACGGGTGAAATCGTCGATAATTGTCGCAAGCGACCACAGTATTTGTTCGACGAAAGCGAACTGTCGATAGAGGAATGTGCAGCCTATCTCGACAAGGCCATTCAATTGTTGCAGGCAGTCAATCCTGATGTGCATATAATTCTGACAGTGAGCCCTATCCGTTATGCCAAGTACGGTTACCATGAGAGTCAGCTTTCTAAGGCAACACTCTTGATGGCAGCCAATGAAGTTGTGAGAGCAAATTCAGACAACGTGGTTTATTTTCCTGCCTATGAGATTGTGAATGATGAGCTTCGCGACTATCGTTTCTACAAATCAGATATGCTTCATCCAAATGAACAAGCAGTTGAGTATATTTGGGAACGATTGGTGGAGAGATATTTCTCTGCTGATGCCAAAAAGTTCCTTGAAGAGTGGAGGCCTGTCAAAGAGGCTTTTGCTCACAGGCCGTTCAATCCTGAAAGTCAGGAATACAAGGGGTTTATAGCGAAGGCAGAGGAGAAAGCGAGACAACTTGAAATGAGATATCACCTTTCCTGATTTTTCCCCGTTTGGGGACTTAATTAAACAGACAATGAATATAATTGATTTACTTGCACGACATGGGATAAAGCCGACGGCAAATAGAATAGTCATTGCCCAGACGATGGCTGCTGCGGATTATCCGATGTCGATGAAAGAGATAGAAGTTAAGTTACAGACCATCGACAAGTCGAGTGTATTCCGCTCGTTGATGCTTTTTCGTGAAAAGCATTTGGTTCATCAGGTAGAAGATGGCAACGACGTTGTCAGATACGAACTATGTTTGAGTGACAGCCATGAAGTGGACGACGACATGCATGTACATTTCTACTGCGAATTTTGTCATCGTACCTATTGTCTGCCAGAGTTGTTGATTCCAGAAGTGAAACTTCCTGAAGGCTATATGCAAACGAGCATCAACTACATGGTGAAAGGCCGTTGTCCGTCGTGTGCTAAAAAGAAGGTTTTATAGGAATAAAAAAAGGTAAAAAAGGAAGTTAAAGATAGCAAGCTATTCACTTTTTGATTACCTTTGCATTGAAAAATAAGAGCAATCCATCAGCAAGTCTTTTTTGTCAACTTGTGTTTGGGAGTAACTTTCAACAATTGGTAAAATGAATTATTCTATTGAAAAAGTAGCAGTCCTTGTCGGGGCACAAAGATTGGGTAATGTAGATGCCAACGTTGGGTTTGTGTTGACGGACAGCAGGTCGTTATGCTTTCCCGAAGAAACAATCTTCTTCGCTTTGAAATCGGATCGTAACGACGGACATCATTATATACCAGAGCTTTATCGTCGGGGGGTTAGAAACTTCGTGGTTCAGGATGTTCCACATGACTATGAAAAGCTGTACCCGCAAACTAACTTTCTGAAAGTCGTTGACTCGTTGGAGGCTTTGCAGCGATTGGCTGAACGTCACCGTTCGGAGTTTAGAATACCCGTCATAGGTATTACCGGGTCAAATGGGAAGACAATGGTGAAAGAATGGCTCTATCAGTTGTTGTCTCCACAACTGACCGTTACGCGCTCGCCCCGGAGTTACAATTCGCAGATTGGTGTTCCGCTGTCGGTCTGGTTGCTCAATGAGCATACTCAATTGGGAGTATTTGAGGCGGGAATCAGTCAGCCAGGGGAAATGAGGCGCTTGCAGGAAATCATCCGTCCCACTATCGGTGTGATGGCCAGCTTGGGTGATGCTCATCAGGAAAACTTCACGTCTTTGGATGAAAAGTGCAAGGAAAAAATGCTCCTTTTCAAGGATACAGAAGCCATTGTTTACTCTCTGGACGAAAAAGTCGTTACTGAGTGCATGCAGTCGCTCAGCTATTCGGGAACCAAGCTTTCGTGGTCGGTCGAATATGACCAGGCCTCGTTCTATGTTGAGTCAATAGAAAAACAAGATATTACCACTACTATCACCTATCGCTGGCAGAATAGCCTAAAAGGGAAATTCACCTTGCCCTTCATTGATGAGGCAAGTGTCGGAAATTCGATAACTTGCGCGGTGGTTGCACTCTATTTGGGAGTTAAACCCGATGATCTGGCACGGCGAATGGCTGATCTTGAGCCTGTGGCTATGCGACTGGAGGTGAAGGAAGGTCAGCACGGCTGCACCCTGATCAATGATTCATACAACTCAGACATAAACTCACTGGACATAGCTCTTGACTTTATGAACCGTCGTCCTGATCATAAGGGACGTAAACGCACGTTGATTCTGAGTGATATCTTGCAGAGTGGAGAGACAAAAAATAATCTTTATCCAGAAGTTGCCGATCTCGCAGAGAAGAGAGGAGTGGAAAAATTCATTGGCATCGGTGAGGCCTTGCGGAGTGAAAGCGATGCCTTCTCCAGATTGCAAGAGAAGTACTTTTTTGCAACGGTATCCGAATTTATCAATAGTGACGTGTTCAAGGGATTAAGGAATGAGGTGATCCTGTTGAAGGGCGCTCGTTCTTTCGGATTCGACCAGTTGACGGAACTTTTGGTAAACAAGGTTCATGAAACGGTGTTAGAGGTGAATTTGAATGCCGTTGTGGACAACTTGAATTGGTACCGCTCTTTCTTAAAGCAGGAAACCAAACTTGTTTGTATGATAAAAGCTGATGGCTATGGTGCTGGTGCCGTGGAAATTGCCAAGACTTTGCAAGACCACCGGGTTGATTATCTTGCCGTTGCCGTTGCCGACGAGGGGGTAACTCTTCGCAGAAATGGCATCACGAGCAATATTATGATTATGAACCCTGAAATGAGCTCTTTCAAAACACTTTTCGATTACGAACTGGAACCTGAAGTTTACAGTTTCCGCCTACTCGATGCGCTGGTGAAAGCTGCTCAAAAAGAAGGAATTACAGGCTACCCAGTACATGTTAAACTCGATACGGGTATGCATCGTTTGGGCTTTAATCCTAAGACAGAGATGAACGAACTTATAGCCCGCTTGAAACAGCAGAGCGCTATTATTCCTCGATCAGTGTTCTCACATTTTGTGGGTTCTGATAGCGACGACTTTGATAGTTTTTCCGAAATTCAGTTCAAGTTGTTCGATGAAGCTAGCAAGATGCTGCAATCGGCTTTTGACCATAAGATATTGCGACACATTGATAACTCTGCTGGAATTGAGCACTTCCCTGAACGACAGTTGGATATGTGCCGTCTGGGGTTAGGACTCTATGGCATTGATTCCCGTAACAATGAAATCATAAACAATGTATCTACGTTAAAGACAACGATTCTTCAGATGCGGTATGTGCCAGCCGGCGATACGGTAGGTTATTCGCGCAAGGGGAAAATTGAGCGGGACAGTGTTATCGCTGCCATTCCTATCGGATATGCCGATGGCTTGAACCGTAAGTTGGGAAATCGTCATTGCTATTGCCTCGTAAACGGTCAGCATGCGCCGTATGTTGGGAATATTTGCATGGATGTTGCCATGATTGATGTGACTGGAATTGAATGCAAGGAAGGTGACAGTGTTGAGATTTTTGGTGACCATTTGCCTGTCACTATTCTTAGTGATGTACTTGAAACCATTCCTTATGAAGTGCTTACGAATGTCAGCAATCGTGTGAAGCGCGTGTATTACCAAGATTAAGATGCTCGCTGGCAAATAGTCAAGTTGAAGAAACATAGGGGAATAGAAAGACTTGGGCTGGAGGAAGTTATTGGAGTCAGGGTGTAGTAAGACTCTTTTATATTTCAGTGGACTGCATACTAACGCATAACAATGCGGTTCGCAAAGTTGCCTACAAAAGAAAGGTTACGAAATACGGATAATCGGAAAGAACAATTCAATGAATTTACATGATCAAACAGTAAATTCATTGAATTGTTTCTTTTTCATTACTATTTCTTTCAGAATAATCCTATTATTTTTGATTTACGATGTCCTCTGAGTTTTCTGTAGAGTTTCCAGCCGAGAATCAATCCATCTATGATACCTGCCCCTGTATTCATGAACCCTGAAAAACGTTGGGTAGGGGTAGAATTGTCCTTTGGCTTGTGGAAGACATCATTCCACAAATCCGTCATGCGGTTATTGTCCTTCGTTATGTCGGTAAGCAACTGTGCCTTGCGTAATCTTATCTCGCCCAAGGTCTTATATACAGGTTCGTTATGATTAGAACGGTTGAACATGGGCTATTTTGACATTAAGATTCCTGCCAGGAATTTCACGAGTGGACGCTCCACAAGACGGTGGCGAAGAAGGATGAACAAAATGATAAATACTACATAGACAAAACCAACGATGAGGAAGGCTATAGCCAATGAACCGATGTATGGTTCCATTGCATAAACAGCCGCAAAGGAGAGATAGATAAGAGAAATGGTGAGCAATCCTGCAAATACCGACACCAAGGCAATAGCAGTAAGTATTTTCACCACTTTCTCTATTACATCTAACTTCACGTATTCTGATTGAAGTCCGATATAATGCTTTGCCACCTCAATGAGCTGGGCAATGGTCTCTACGTTGTTGTCGTTTGAGAACATAATTTATTAGAGTACGTCTGAAGCTGCGTCCTTGATGTCCTCTACAAATTCGTCTGCTTCCTTGCGGCTTAGTTTGATATCATGTTTCTTGCAGAAGCCGTCAACAGCATCAGAGATTTTTGTACGTGTTTCTGTTCCTTTTTCAGGAGCCATCAATATACCAAGAGCTGCACCAGCGATTGCGCCACCGAGGAATGCGCCAATATAACCTAAAGTCTTCATAATTCTTTCTTGTTAATAAGTTGAAAATTAATTGTTAGTTATCATTCGCAAATATAATAAATCTTTTTGGTAAATCTCTCAATTGTATTATATTTTGTGTTAAAAAACTTGTAAATAGTTTATTTAACAAACTTTAGATACGGTAATTTTTATGTTTTGCATCTTATTTTGTAACTTCGCATGATAAAAATTGATTTTAAGTGTAATCAGCAAATAACTAAAAGAGTATGAAGAAATTGATGATTTTAAGCGCAGCAATGTGTGTCGCTATGGCTTTTACTAGTTGTAAATCAAGTGAAAGTGCTTACAAGAAGGCTTATGAAAAGGCTAAGGCACAGGAACGCTCAGGTTATACAGCTCCAGAGACTTCAACAGAGTCATCAGATGCACCTGTTGTTGCTCCAGTTGAGACACAACCTGTTACCGAAACTCGCGTGGTTGACAATTATGACAACGAGGCAGTTCGCCGTGAGGATGTTTCTGTTGTCAAAGGGTCTGGCCTGAAGACTTATAGCGTTGTTGTTGGCTCTTTCAGCGTTAAAGCTAATGCTGATGGTTTGCAGCAGCGTTTGCTGAGCGCTGGCTACGATGCACAGATTGCTTACAATTCTGGCAATAATATGTATCGTGTTGTTGCGTCAACATACGATAGCAAGGCTTCTGCCGTTCAGAGCCGAAACCAGTTGCGTTCTCAATATGCCGACGCATGGTTGCTTTCTAAATAATGGGTAGAATACTTTCGGTAGATTACGGAAAGAAGAGAACAGGTATAGCAGTCACCGATCCATTGAAGATTATTGCCAATGGCTTGGTGACTGTTCCTACGTCTGAACTTTTCGACTTCTTGAATGATTATGTTCATAAGGAATCGGTCGAGAGAATTGTTATTGGGCGTCCTTTGCAATTGAATGGAGAGCCGAGTGAGAACCTTGCTCGGGTTGAACAGTTCTATAACCGTTGGCGCAAGGCATTGCCCGATATTCCTATTGAGTACTACGATGAACGTTTTACCTCAACTATTGCACATCAGGCCATTATAGCTGGCGGGATTAAGAGGAAGACAAGGCGTGAAGACAAGGGGCTGGTAGATGAGATTTCCGCCACAATCATACTACAGGACTACATGAGATCCAAAGGTTTGTAATTTGCTTTCCTGATATATTATCAGAAGTACAATATTTTTAAGAGAATGATATTACCGATATATACTTACGGACAACCCGTGTTGAGACAAGTAGCTGAGGATATTCCAATGGACTACCCTAACTTACAAAAACTGATACGGGATATGTTTGAAACAAATACAGCAAGTGACGGGATAGGGCTTGCTGCTCCTCAAATAGGCAAATCCATCAGGTTAGTAGTGATTGACTTGGATGTTATTTCAGAGCATTTTCCTGAATACAAAGGATTTAAGCATGCCTTTATCAATGGGCACATCTTGGAGCGCGATGAATCTGAAACAGAAACCATGGAGGAAGGATGTCTTTCGTTTCCAGGTATTCATGAAAATATTACACGCGCCACGCGAATACATGTAAGGTATGTGGATGAGAATTTAGAAGAGCACGATGAATGGGTCACAGGCTATTTGGCACGAGTCATACAACATGAGTTTGACCACATAGATGGAAAGGTTTTTACGGATTATGTGTCTCCTTTCCGCAAACAGATGATTGCCAAGAAGATGAAAGCTTTACTCTCTGGGCGCTTCCAATGCGCCTATAAAGTTAAGCCTGCGAGGAGATAAGTTCATGCTGCGTTGCATCGTGTTATCCCTGATAGCTTTGTTTACGTTGCCAGCCTCTGCACAATACAATATAAAAAAGTTGATGGAAGAGGGGCGACGCACGCTGGACATGGGGTACTACGTAGCATCAATGCAAATATTCACTCGTATTGTAGCCTTAAAACCGAATCTATACGAGGCATGGTATTTGTTGGCTTTGTCGAAATATCATTTGGAAGATTTTCATGGGGCTCATGAAGACTGCAAGGCAGCCTTGGCACTACAGCCCTATATTGCTGATATTTTCGAGCTTTACGGGATGACGTGTATTCGTGAGGAGAAATTCGATAGTGCCATTGTTGCTTATACAAAAGCACTTGAAATAAATCCAGGCAACAGGGACTTTTGGTATAATAGGGCCTATTCCTACTTTATGAGCAGCAATCGTGAAGAGTCGCTTAAACAAATCAATCACATATTAGATAGGTGGCCTTCTTTTAAAGAAGCTCTTTCACTACGCGAGGAAATAAAGTCAGGTAGAAAAGCACAGCGAAAACTCCATCCGCCATCTCAGGTGGATTTGTTGAAACTTAAAACTTTGAACAGAAGCACGTGGTTGATGAAGCGAATGCCGCTGGAAAAACCAAAGGATAATGGTAAGCCGAAAACCGATAATCAGAATTTGTTTTAGTTGTGTATTACTTATATGATTTGACAAGCGGTAACTGTTTTTATCCATATCTGATTTCGACTCTTAATATGTCTGTGCTTTACAATAAATGTATTGGGGACGAAGAGTAAGACGGTTAATTGAGATTTACACACAACAGACGATTCAATAATTGATCTTTGATAATATAAGAACTCGGCATCATAGCTTGGAAGCTAAGATGCCGATATTCTTTAGCCTAGGCAATACAGGTATAAAGGTTCTTTTAAGTTGATATTTCTTAGTTTTTCAATAGTCAACATTCTTCGCCTGATTGGCAATAAATACACCACCGAGAATCAATGCGCTGCCAATGTACGACATCAGTACCATTTCTTCACCAAGAATGAAATAGCTTGCGACAACTGTTGCTATAGGACTCAAATAAATATAGTTTGCTGTTTTCAGTGCGCCTAATTTTGTTACTACCCAGCTCCATAAAGCAAAGCAAACGAAAGATGCAATCAGGCCGAGGAATATCAGGTTGCCCCAAACATTAGGATTGAGGAAGTCCTTAAGAGGGAAGGTCCAAGGCTCTACCAAATACATGGGTAAGGTTGTAAGTACACCATAGATGAATACTTTACGGGTGATAAATACTGATGAATAGCGATCTGCAGCTTTCTTGATCAATAGCGAATAGAAAGCCCAACTAATTGCAGCGGCTAAAGCTAAAAGGTCGCCGAGTGACTTTATGTTCAGCTCAAAATGGTCCTTGAATATCACAAATCCTAATCCTATAAGAGCCATGATAGAGCCTATGGCAAGCATCCAACTAAACTTCACTTTTTTGCTGAACATGAGTGCAATGATTACTGTCAATAGTGGAGATGTGTTGGCAATGAAACTCACGTCATTTACATAGGTGAGTTTGACGGCATAGTTCTCTGTAATGAAGTAAAGAGAACCACCCAGTACACCCAACATCAGCATCATGACTTCGTCTTTCCAGTTTCCGCAGAACACCTTTCTTGGCGAAATGAACCAAATGCAAATGTAAGCAATTGTGAAACGCAACAGAAACACATCTTGTGGATTCAGCCCAGCATCGACGAGTACACGTGTGTTTACGAAAGTTACACCCCATACGATGACTACGAATAGGGCAACTAAGTGATAAAATAGATTCCGCATAGCGCTTGGTTGTGTAGTAGTATTTGATTCCATGCTGCAAAGATAAGAATAAATGAATAAAAAACTAATATAAATTCAACGAAAAGATTTAAAAAAATGATTTTTTTATATTTATTGGCTATTTGAAGTGCTTAATAAGAGGAATTCGTCGCTGTTTCGTTACCTGTTCTCTTGATTTAAATTGATATTTCTAAGATTTATCTTACCCGTTCTCACCATAAAGTTGTACCTTTGCCACAGTATTGATTTATAAAAACTAATTTGTATTATGGTTAAAATCACATTCCCAGATGGTTCGGTTCGTGAGTACGAACAGGGCATAACTGGATTACAAATCGCAGAGAGTATCTCACCGGCTCTCGCCCGCAACGTTGTATCTTGTGGGGTGAATGGTGTAACGACGGAACTTAACCGTCCTATTAATGAGGATGCTACAATAGCACTTTATAAGTTTGAGGATGAAGAAGGAAAGCATACCTTCTGGCATTCTTCAGCTCACTTGCTTGCTGAGGCGTTAAAGGAGCTCTATCCTGGAATTCAATTCGGATTCGGTCCTGCAATAGAAAACGGATTCTTCTATGACGTACAGACTGCTGATGGTACTCCGATTTCTGAGAATGATTTCCCGAAGATAGAGAAGAAAATGCTTGAACTGGCGAGAAAAGATTCTCCCATAGTTCGTCGTAACGTTGCGAAAGATGAAGCTGTGAAGGAATTTAAAGCTGATGGGCAGACTTATAAGGTAGAACATATCGTAGAAGACTTGGAAGATGGAACGATTTCTACCTATTCACAAGGAAATTTCACCGACTTGTGTCGCGGTCCTCATCTTGTGTCCACAGGAGCTATCAAAGCAGTGAAGCTGACAAGTGTAGCCGGTGCCTTTTGGCGTGGCGATGCCAAGAGTGACCAGCTGACACGTATTTACGGAATCACGTTCCCGAAGAAGAAGATGCTGGACGAGTATCTCCTCATGTTGGAGGAGGCAAAGAAGCGCGACCATCGAAAGATAGGTAAAGAAATGGAACTTTTCATGTTCTCTGATAGAGTAGGCAAGGGACTCCCCATCTGGCTGCCCAAGGGAACTCAGGTTCGTCTCCGCTTGCAAGAGGTACTTCGTAAGTTGCAGCGTCCCTATGCCTATCAGGAAGTTATAACACCAGGTATTGGTGGAAAAAATCTCTATATAACGTCTGGACACTATGCACATTATGGCAAGGATGCCTTTCAGCCGATTCAAACTCCAGAGGAGGACGAGGAATATATGCTTAAACCAATGAACTGTCCTCACCATTGTGAGATATTTGCTAACAAGCCACGCTCTTATAAGGACCTTCCGCTCCGTATTGCAGAGTTCGGAACTGTATTCCGCTATGAAAAGAGTGGCGAACTGCACGGCTTGACGCGTGTGCGTACTTTCACACAGGACGATGCGCATCTATTCGTTCGTCCCGAACAAGTGAAGAAGGAATTTGAAGACGTTATTGATATCATACAAAAGGTATTTACCACCTTTGGGTTTGAGAACTATGAAGCACAAATCTCACTTCGAGACCCTGCGGACAAAGAGAAATATATAGGCTCTGATCATGTTTGGGAAGAGAGCGAGAATGCCATCAAGGAAGCTTGTAAAGAAAAGGGATTAAAGGCCCGGGTTGAGATAGGCGAGGCTGCATTCTACGGTCCAAAACTTGACTTCATGGTGAAAGACGCCATCGGACGTCGTTGGCAGTTGGGAACCATACAGGTGGATTACAATCTGCCTAATCGTTTCAAACTTGAATATACAGCCGAGGACAACAGCAAACAGACCCCAGTGATGATTCACCGTGCACCATTCGGTTCATTGGAACGTTTCACTGCTGTTTTGATCGAGCATACCGCCGGACACTTCCCTCTGTGGCTTACTCCTGATCAGGTGGCTATTCTCCCAATATCCGAAAAGTATAATGATTATGCCGATGAGGTGAAGAAATTCCTTGAGTCCAAGAATGTTCGCGTATTTGTAGATGATCGTAACGAAAAGATTGGTCGTAAGGTTCGTGATAATGAGTTAAAGCGTATCCCTTATATGGTAATTGTCGGTGAACAGGAAAAAAACGAAGGTCTTGTGTCCATGCGAGTGCAAGGTGGAGGGGAACAGGCAACTATGCCAATGGCCGATTTTGCGAAACGCATCAATGATGAAGTTGCCGAGCAAATGAAGAATTTGGATTAAAATAGATTTTGAACATTGTGAATTATCTGAACAATGCTTATATCATAATAGTCTCGCACAGCTGTGCGAGACTATTAATATAATAACTGTTATGATGTTACGGATATTTCATGAACGAATCTTTACTATTGCTATGAAAGCAACTTTTCAATAAATAGAACAATTTATCATGTACGAAAAAGTATTCAAGTAATCTTTTCCTTAGCTCTTACTTTCTAAAAACTTACCTTTTGCACTGCAAAAGGTCATGAATTGGAATGAAAAAGCTAAGCTTTTAAATCGTAATCAATATCATGTTGATTATCAATAGATTACAAAGTGAGTCCCCCAACACGGTTTTTGTAATGTTATTTCATGATGCTGGTCAGGTCGTATGTTTGCTATCTAGCGTCTGTTTACCAACACCTGAAAACGAAGTGGAGGAATATGCCATATATGATTTGAAAGAAAACACGTTAAGTCTTATGATTTATGCGATGTTTTGTGAGTTTTCGGAAAAATATTTAGGACACTATTGCTATAAACAACGAAAAGTATTCAAAATATTTGGATAATATATTGAAAAATAGTAACTTTGCAGCCGTTTAATCAATTAAAACAATTTGATATAGTTGAATGAAGAATGACAAAATGAAGTTTCAGTACCGAGTGAACGAACAAATTCGCGCTCGGGAAGTACGTGTGGTAAGTGATGGGGGAGCTGAAGTGATGCCCACTCGCAAAGCTCTCGAACAGGCTCACCATGAAGGGCTTGACTTAGTGGAAATATCTCCCAACGCACAACCTCCTGTTTGTCGTATCATCGACTATTCAAAGTTCCTTTACCAGCAGAAGAAACATCAGAAAGAGATGAAGCAGAAGCAGGTAAAGCAAGAGGTGAAAGAAATACGCTTCGGCCCACAAACTGACGAGCATGACTACCAGTTCAAGCTAAAGCATGCTCAGGAATTTCTTAACGATGGTAATAAAGTGCGTGCATACGTTTTTTTCCGTGGTCGTTCAATCCTCTTTAAAGAACAGGGAGAAGTGTTACTTCTCCGCTTTGCTAACGACTTGGAGGAACTTGCAAAGGTAGAGCAGTTGCCTAAGCTCGAGGGAAAGAAAATGTTTCTCTACCTTACACCAAAAAAAAGTGGTGTGACTAAGAAAAGCCAGCAGCGACGTGACCGAGAAGAGGCCGAAAACAATGCTAAAGCAGAAAGTCAGAAAACCGAACCCATAACTGACAACGGGCTTTTTGCCAATGCAAAGAATGGTGCTGATGCACTTGACAAATTAAAACAAGAATAAATTTCAATATATCTTCGCAGAAGAAGACATTGAGAGATGCCTGTGCGTAACGTCTTGGTATATACGTTGCCACAGATGAATAATAATAATTTTAAAATTTTAAAAAAATGCCAAAGCAGAAGACAAACTCCGGTGCAAAGAAGAGATTCAGTTTCACCGGTACAGGTAAGATTAAGCGTAACAAAGCTTACCACAGTCACATCTTGACTAAAAAAACAAAGAAGCAGAAGAGAAACCTCGTTCACTCAACACTTGTGGACAGTAGCAACATGAAGCAGGTTCGTGACCTGTTGAATCTTCGTTAATTCACATTAGTCAAACAAATTAAAAGGAAAGAAAACTATGCCAAGATCAGTAAATCATGTTGCTTCAAAAGCAAAGAGAACGAGAATTTTGAAGAAGACCAAAGGTTACTTTGGTGCTCGTAAGAATGTTTGGACAGTTGCTAAGAATACCTATGAAAAAGGTTTGACTTATGCATACCGTGACCGTCGTAACAAGAAGCGTAACTTCCGCGCACTCTGGATTCAGCGTATCAATGCTGCTGCTCGTCTTTACGATATGAGCTACAGTCAGTTGATGGGCGCACTTCGCAAAAATGAAATCGAAATCAACCGTAAGGTCCTTGCGGATCTTGCTGCCAACAATCCTGAGGCGTTCAAGGCTATCATCGACAAGGTAAAGTAGAAATGTAACCCTCAACAGAGGGGTATCGTGATATTGAAAGGCTGATATTCAATGTGGATATCAGCCTTTTTGTTTGTGCTTTTATTTGAAAATCCTATATCACAATAGCCTTTGTGAGTCAAATGCCAACGACTTGTCAAAAATACAATTGCCATTAATGGCAAAAACTCACTATGATGATTATCGCTAAAATGGCGATGAAGCCTAAAATTCCATCAAACGTCCGGTTGGTGAAGTATTCTGGATCTCTGGGGTAGATGTTGGTATCGATGGGCTCAATGTCTCCACTGTAGTGCATGAGGGTGAGCGCCTCCTCTCTGGTCATACCCTGCTTTAGGAGTTCTTCCAGTTCTAACTCCTGTCCGGACGTGAGCATATTGCGTGATTTGTTTTGCTTGTGTTTCCACTTCTCAAATTCTTCTTTGTAGGAGGTGTATTCGTAGTCGAAGTGGGGGGGATTGATAATGAAGGCATGGTAACTGTACTTCTCTTTAAGCACCATGCGATGGTAGAGATATCTTATCGTGGCTCCAGTATGGATGAGGATAAGCTTGAAAGGCTTGTATATAAAGTCGTGGATCATCCTTCGCTCAATCAATTTTCAGTGTGCCTCTTTAGTTCCATTTCGCATAAGTCGAGTATCTGGTCTTTATTCCCTTCCATTTGAGATGTGGAGAAAGCGTAAAGTGCGCCAGTATAATTGAGATTGAATTGCATCACCTTTCGCTTGAATCGATTCTTCTCTTGGGCTATTTCTTGCTCTGGATTTTTTGTGTAAATCAGAATCATATCGCCAAAGGATTGCCATGAAAAGCCATTAATATTTCTCCAAGGTATAGATTTCTCTGTTCCAAAGATAATCCCCTCATCGGTAAATTCTATGACCTTCTTGCCCTTGAGTTTGAGGGAGATTTCCTTATAGGCCATAAATAACCCACCGCCTCCGAAGAAAGTGAGGGTAATAATGGAGACGATTCTCATTTTCCAAAAGTCAAAGCCTGTTAGGGTGGCACTCTTATTCCACAGAAAGATAGATACAAGGGCGAAGGCTATTAGGATGAGATAGATTTTGATTTTCTTCCAAGCCATAGTTTATTGTTTTATATGTTTCATACTGAGCCCGATACGATTACGTCTGTTGTCGATTTGTGTAACACGTACTCTGACATGCTGATGTAGGCGGACAACTTGCGTGGGGTCGCTCACGAACTTATCGGCGAGTTGGGATATGTGAATGAGTCCGTCCTGATGGACACCAATATCAACAAATGCACCGAATTTGGTGATATTGGTAATGATACCAGGAAGCTCCATGCCTTCCACAAGGTCATCGATAGTATGTACGTTATGGTCGAATTCGAATACTTCGACCTCGCCACGTGGGTCGAGCCCTGGCTTTTCAAGCTCCTTCAAGATGTCACGGAGTGTGTAGAGCCCTATATCTTCGCCATCTTCACTACGTCGTGTGCTTTGCCTTCCATTGAGATTATGTGGGGACGGTCCGGGGAATGGTGCGTCCTGCTCCTTTAAACCTGTACCAGCGTTCTCCTCTTCTTTATGGGTTATATTGTATTTCTCTATCTTTATTTTTTTGATACGCTCATTGTTGCCGATCAGTTCTTGAACGCTACATCCCTGATCTTTTGCCATATGCTCAACAATGCCGTAGCTTTCGGGATGGACAGATGAATTGTCGAGTGGATTGTCAGCTCCTGGAATACGGAGGAAACCTGCACATTGTTGGAATGCAGTGTCGCCCAGCCGTTTCACCTTTTTGAGTTCTGAACGAGAGGTGAACGGTCCGTTCTCACGGCGATAGTCAACAATACTCTGTGCTAAGGCTGGTCCGAGTCCTGAAACATAGGTCAGGAGGTGCTTTGAAGCTGTATTTACATTTACACCCACTTGGTTGACGCAACTCTCAACGGTTAAATCGAGTGAGTGCTTGAGCAACGATTGGTCAACATCGTGCTGATATTGTCCGACGCCAATACTCTTAGGGTCGATTTTTACGAGTTCTGCCAATGGGTCCATGAGGCGTCGTCCGATGGAGACAGCTCCACGCGTGGTAACATCTTCATCGGGAAACTCCTCACGTGCCGTAGGGGAGGCGGAGTAGATGGAGGCTCCATCCTCGCTGACGGTGAAAATTCTCACTTCTGTCTTAGTCTCCTCTCCGGCTTTCCCCTGTAGTGGGAGACTGCCTATTGTCTCCTCCACAAACTCTTTACTCTCCCTCGATGCCGTACCATTCCCAATGGCGATGGCTTCAATCTTATATTGCTTAATCATGCGCTGCAGGGCAACAGTGGCCTGAGCGTAAAGGCGTTTTGGAGGATGCGGATAGATAATTTCATGGTGGAGGAGGTTGCCTTGGGCGTCAAGGCACGCTATCTTGCAACCATTGGCAAAACCAGGGTCGAGAGCGAGAACCCGCTTCTGACCAAGTGGGGCAGAGAGGAGGAGTTGGCGGAGGTTTTCCGTAAAGACTTTGATGGCTTCCTCGTCGGCTTTTTCCTTGCTGATGGTGGCAAATTCGTTTTCTATGCTTGGGTCAATGAGCCGTTTGAAAGAGTCGTCGATGGCTTCAGCGATTAGAGACTGACACGGTCCATTGCCATGTATGTATTGATGTTTGATACGCTCGGTGCATGTCTCGTCATCGATGGAGATACTCACACGGAGAAACCCCGCATGCTCACCTCGGCGCATGGCGAGCAACCGATGGCTATTGCAGCGTTTTAGCGGTTCGGAAAAGTCGAAGTAGTCAGAGAATTTCTGTGCGCCATCCTCCTCTTGCTTCTTCTTGATGACCTTCGACGTGATGATAGCCTCACGACGATAGAAACCTCTCACAGTGTTGCGCGTTTGTTGGTTTTCGCTCACGATTTCAGCAATGATGTCCTGAGCACCTTGCAGCGCCTCCGCTTCGGTCTTCAAATCGCCTTTGACGAAACGCTTTGCAGCACTTTTGGGGTCGTGCTCGCGTTGCAGCATGATGAGCGATGCCAAAGGCTCAAGTCCCTGTTCACGGGCAATTTGGGCACGGGTGCGTCGCTTAGGCTTATAGGGTAGATAGATATCCTCCAGTTCTGTGGAGTCCCAACAAGCCACGATACGTTTTTCCAGCTCAGGTGTGAGTTTCTCAAGTTCCTTGATTGTTTTTAGAATCGTTGCCTTTCGTTTGTCGAGTTCTTTGAGCCGCTCGTTCATCTCGCTGATGCGTGTGATTTGCACTTCGTCGAGATTCCCCGTGCGTTCCTTTCGGTAGCGTGCGATGAAAGGAATGGTGCATCCCTCGTCCAAGAGATTCAGCGTAGCGTCAACACTTTTTTCCGAAAGGTTGAGTGTGCGTGATATGTGTGCAGTGTATTTGTTCATATTAAAAGATCTCACTCCCGTCCCCTCTCCTTCGGAGTGGAGCGTAGTTACTGTTGAATTAATGTTGTTTTACTGTCAAAATCCTCATCTGATAATATTTCTCAGAACGATTTAAATTCTATTTTCACTATATAATAATGCTGGATATTAAAAGTCTTGCCCAAGTCCTTGGGAGCAATGCCCGATTGGGCAACTTCACAATAGGAAGCACTCCCGTCTTTATGTATGGTTGGAGTTATTATTGCGAAAAGCGCATGGCTTCCATTTGTGCTGACTTTAATTTCTGGTCGGTTGCCAAGGAAATCCTTGACGGCATATAAATCCTCGTCGAGGAGCAAACGACTGTAATTCTTTTTACTTGCGAAGAATCTACCCCTGATTACCGTTTTGAGCCTTGAACTGGAACATTTAAAAATGAATTTCAGAGTCTCATCGCTGCCTTTGATTTGGAAAATCTCATCTTCTGTGCCATCAAGCAGGATGGAAGTGTTGATTTTCTCACCGTCCTTGTATTCATCGAGCGTGATAGTGTAACACTTTCCATTCAGTGACTTTCCTTCGAACTCCAACTGTCCTACAAAGGTATTCTCAAATTCCAATACATCCTGTAAGTTGCTGTCTGTCGTTGGTTGAGTAATTGTAATTTTAATGGAATCCTGTGCTACAGAGAAGCTCGCCATCAGGCAAAGGATAAGAACAAGAAACGCACGCTTGTTGTTGGGCGTTGCTTCCTTGATTGCCGGGCAACTATTCATTATCTGTGCATTGAAATTAATCATCGGTAGGGTTTTGTTAAGATTAATAACCACAAAGGTAGATTTTTTGGAGGAGATGACAAAGCGTTGTAACGCTTTTTTTGATATTCGGACATAGAACATTCGCAATCATGTGGTCGTTAGTCGAATATCGGATGCCTATGACTGTTTGTAAAAAAATTTTACCATTCAAGTTCAATAGCTCACTTTTCATCTTCCGAAAGCTCACCTTTCAACACTTCATTGCTCACCTTTCGTGGCACGGAAAGTGAGCTTTTGTCTTTTCCTGAATTCACTTGTCAGATCTGACGAT
>NZ_AUME01000041.1 GCF_000430525.1 Prevotella corporis DSM 18810 = JCM 8529
AGGTCGGAATTATTAAGATAAATAACAAATTATTCCCCCATTGATTTTCTACTGAGCCCAAAAAGTCAGGTTTTATCATGCTGTAGCTGAGCTATAACCAAAGATTATTCACTCCAAATCGAAAAAAGGCTATGGTTGAACTCAAAAAACACTTCGTTTCATCTTGGGATTAAACTTCTGCTTCGTATAAAAGCTGTCAAACGGAACGCAAACAAAAGAACCATTTTTCGGGTAAAGTAATGCTATCTGACTGGAAAAGTTTTTCGAATTCACATCGCTCGATGACGATACATGTTGAACAGGATACCAAACCAAAATCGGCTATTAGACCGAAATTCCGCCATACAATATATACATCGTGGCTTTCAGCCAGCTTTTATCCGATTGCCACAATAGCATGAAACACAATCGGTCTGACAAACAGACAATTCCTGAACAGGCTTAAACCATCAGTGGGAATAGAGGAAGTGAAAATAGACAACTAAAGAACTCTATTTTTGACAACAGTCATGTAGCAATTCATGGCTAACTTAATTGCAAAAGAAAAGCGGAAGTCCTTAGATGAAGGATTTCCGCTTGTTTCTTGAGGGTGGAAGGTGGGACTCGAACCCACGACATTCAGAACCACAATCTGACGCTCTAACCAACTGAACTACGTCCACCGTATTACATGCTTTTGAAAAGCGAGTGCAAAGATACGGGTTTTATTTGTATTTTCCAAACAAATCCCGCACTTTTTTACTTGTTTCTGCTTATTTTGCGGGATTTGCGGGAGCCTGGTTTGGTACGCCCTGTGCTGCTGGTGCTGCACCCTGTGCTGCAGGAGCAGACTGTTTCTGCTGGCTTGCACCAAAATTAGGCAAGTTATTAGGATTGGTAGCGTTTCCTTCGGTGGCTGAACGCTCAATAACACTTTGATCTGTATTTGCAGATGGTACAACCAGAGTTGACAAAACGCTGAAAACAGCCATTGCTATAGCTAATCCCCATGTTGCCTTTTCGATGAAGTCGGTTGTCTTGCGGACGCCCATGATAGCGTTTGAAGATGAGAAGTTAGACGAAAGTCCCCCACCTTTTGACTCTTGAATGAGAACAACTCCAATCATTAATACTGCTGCAATAACGATGAGTATTATTAATAACCAATACATTTCTTACTATTATTTTTTATTGTTATTTATTATCAATTTCTCCAAAAAACGGATTTGGTCTGCAAAGTAACGATTTTTTTTCGGATATACCAAATTTAATCGCTTAATAATTTCCAAAGCCTTTGAATATCTGCCCTGTTTGATGTAAATTCGTGCCAATGTTTCGGTGAAATAACCAGTGTCTTCTACCTCCATTTCCCCCTCTTCATCCATCTCTGGCTCGTACTCCGTAGCATCCTGAAGGACAATTCTTCCACCTTCTTTGTTGATAAATTCGTCAATCAGGCTTTGTCCTCTGAGCTCCGGTGTCTCAGCTTTTTTCTTGTTATTCTCTGTTTCCAGTAGATAAGCCACATAATCTACTGTGGCATCAGCTGGAGTAGGCATCCTCTGCGCCTCTTCAGACGGTTGCTCTTCCTTAGGTATGTTTTCCAAAAAGTTTTCGATGAGCGAAACCGTCCTGTCTTGTCGTTTCTCCGCCTCCTGTTCTCCAGATGCTCTCTGTTGTGAATCTGAAGTGTAGGTGTTCTCTCCGTCCACCTGATTTGCCTTGGAAACATCACGCAACTGATAATGTGGCTCTTCGACGAGCCTGAACAAGGTACGGCGGTCAGTAACAAAGATAGCTGCCCGGCGCAACTCTTCGTCAAAAGTCGGGTCGTGGAGGAGGAAAAGATTCTGTAACAGTAATATACGGGCTGGCTGATAATAGGGATACAGCGCAAGCAGACTTCGTAAATCATACAAGGTCTCTTTGTTGAGATTCTCAGGATGTTTGAAGTAGAAAGCTATATCCATTATTCTCTGAAAAACATCTTTATTTCGTTGATTACCAATTGGCTACAGCAGCATTGAATATCTGTTCGGTCAAGTCTTTCACCATCTGTTCAACCAATCTTTCCTGTACCGAGTTCAAACTTTCCGTTGTTTCATAGGTGGCCGTAGCCGTAAACTGTCGTTCAAAGTCCTCATTATGATTGGTATTATTGGTAAAACGCACATTGACTGTCATTGAAAGTTCGGTCTGAGCTGAATATCCTTCGCTTGAAACGCTCTTGTTGCGCTGCTGATATTGTGTGATTTCACCTTCGATTTTCATGTCCCCATTCCTCTTTACCTGTTCCAATCGGGTGTGATTGGCAAAGATGTCTTTAAGTCTGTTGTTGAACATTGGAGCCATCGGTCCCCAAACATAGGTCGCACGTATCGGAAAATCTGCAATCTGAATGCTTTTCACCTTGGTATAATCAATGCTGGCTCCGTTAAACTTATAGCTCACCGAGCAGGAAGCCAAGCAAAGGATGCTGACGAAACAGATAAGACACGGCTTACCCAACCGGTTTAGTATTGTCCAGACCATATTGTTTGATTCTTCTGTAAAGAGTTCTGTCGCTGATTCCCAATTCCTGGGCTGCTTTTTTTCTATTCCCATTGTTTCGTTCCAAAGCCTTCTCCACCAGTTGTCTGCCTATATCGCTTAGATTCAGCGTTTCCGGCTCGGAAATTTCCTCTGCTTCAGCATATTCAATCTGGCTGACTGGCGCAGATACTGGTGTAATAGGCTTTGCCGATACTGGCAAATTGCCTGACGATTCGCTAGAGAGCGAATCGAAAGCATGTGCTCTGTCGAGCGCACGGGTCTCCTCAAGCTGCTTCCTCACCGTGTTCAGGTCTCGCCGCAAGTCGCTCACATTGCCACGAAGCTCATAAAGTATCTTGTAGAGCAAATCTCTTTCACTCTCAAAGCTGTGTTTTCCTCCCCCGGGCACAATAGCAAGCTGGGTGCTCTCGGGGTCACGCGGAATGAATTGGGTCAGCATTTCTGCCGTTATTTCCCGCTGTTCGCTCAGGATAGACATCTGTTCAGTGATGTTTTTCAACTGTCTTACATTGCCTGGCCACTTGTAATGCAACATTATCTGTTTGGCGTCGTCGGCCAATGTTATCTTGGGCAAGCGATATTTCTCAGCCATCTGCATGGCAAAGAGACGGAACAGCAAGAGGATATCCTCGCCACGGTCGCGAAGTGGTGGCATCTGAATAGGAATAGTGTTGAGACGATAGAACAAATCCTCACGGAATTTGCCCTCGCTCACAGCCTTCCGCATGTTCACATTTGTGGCAGCGACGATACGGACATCGGTTTTGCGAATCTCCTGACCACCCACGCGAATATATTCTCCCGACTCCAGTACACGAAGGAGTTTCGCCTGGGTAGCCAAAGGCAACTCTCCCACCTCATCAAGGAAGATCGTACCTTTGTTTGCCGTGCCGAAATAGCCCGCACTCTCGCCGATTGCGCCGGTAAAAGAGCCTTTCTCGTGCCCAAAAAGCTCGCTGTCTATAGTCCCTTCAGGTATGGAACCACAGTTTATGGCAAAATATTTCTCCCTCTTTCGTGGTGAATTGTCATGGATTATTCGAGGTATCGCTTCCTTTCCCACACCACTCTCTCCGATAATCAGGACAGAGAGGTCGGTAGAAGCCACCTGTAGGGCTATATCCAACGCCCTATTGAGGGTATTGCAGTTACCCACTATATTGTAACGCTGCTTGATGCGCTGTAATTCAGTATTGTTCATTTAGCTGACAAATTTACATCTTTTATTCCAATTTTACACCAATTATCTGCAATTTTGGCAGAGTTTAACAGATGGATTCAGCTTTTTCGATGTTGTTTATTGAACTTTATGAGCAAGAGACCTATGGCAGTCCAAATCAACTCTCTGACTCTGACGATGAGTGCTACGAAAATACCAGCGCTGGCTGTGAGTCCAAGGCCCGAAACAGACATCAGGAAACCTCCTTCCCGACCTCCCAGCTGCAAAGGCATGAAGAACAACAAATTGGCGAAAAGTGTTGTAAAGGAAATAATGAGGATACAATTAAGGTAATTCACACTGGGGAAGAGCACCAAAAGAATGAAATAAACCTCCAAAGCACTGAATACACGACACATCAGCTCAGACAACACAACGGAAAAGAATGTCTTTCGCTGCTGATTGTGCAGTGCTGCGATCTGGTTGTCGATGTTTCTGAGCTGCTCATCATGCTCAACGACATATCGTTTGGCCCATTTCCTCACTCCGGGTATATTCCCCAGCAGCCTCATCATCCTCACCGCCAGGCCTTTCTTGTACCCTGACAGGAAAAACCAAATGGCAACGACACAGAAAGTGCCAACAAGGGAAAGAATGATGGCCATAAACACACTCACCTCCTGTGTGAGAATGAAAAGCGAGATTGAGAGAAGCCAGAACCAGAAATGACTGAATATATGTGTCATGACAAACAATAGCACCGATGAGGTAGCCCGTTCCACGCCGATCTTGGGCGTCAGCTCCATGATACGATAGGGCTCGCCCCCCATCAGACCACCTGGGGTAGCATAATTCAGCGCAAACCCCGATACGCTCACCTTGTAAAGCCACCAGAACGGGATAACTATCTTCGTCTTTTCCTCTTTCGTTTCCTGACTTCTTATGATGAAATACCATGACGCTGTGTTGAAGATGTAAAGGAAGAACCACAAGGCTACTACTGCAAAGAACCAATACCCGGCATTTTGCAAGCCTTTCCAGACCTTGTCAAAGTCAAGCTGTGTCACCATGACGATGAGCACAACGATACCAAAGATGAAGAATCCGTTCTGGTATTTCTTTTTCATTGACTATATAATATTAGACGGATAAAACAAGTCTTCTCAAAGAATGTTATTCGCTTCGTGGAGTACGGTCATCTCGTCTTTTAGGGATAGCAAAGCGCACCTTGTCGCTCTCATCGCGTTTCTCCTTGTATAGTTTTTGAAGAGGATGCGCCGTAGGCTCATCATATTCCCTACGATTGCGGAAAATGTCGATAGCCAGATAGATGGCATGGCGCATTGGCATCTCGTCGGCAACACCTTTGCCAGCAATGCCAAAACAAGCCGTAGTGTCAGGTGCGGTTCTCACGAGCGGAAGCCCAGCAAGATAGTTCACTCCGCCTTCTACCGTCAATGCGCGGAAAGGTGCGATTCCCTGATCGTAATACATTGCCAGTATGGCATCGAACTTCTCCCAGTCGCTTCCACCAAAGAACTGGTCGGCTGCATAAGGTCCAAATGCCTGAATGCCCTTCTCTTCGAGGGTTTCGATTGCAGGATTGATAATCTCCTGTTCCTCGGTCCCCAACAGTCCGTTGGCCCCCGCCTTGGGATTGAGCGAGAGAACAGCGATGCGTGGGTTGGATATCCGGAAATCACGGCGCACACTATTATGCAACACGGTTGCACAATCAATGATGGTGCTTGAGGTTACCGATTCCACAACTTGCTTCAGAGGCAGGTTTCTGGTAGCCAAAGCGACACGGAGACTTTCGTTGATGAGAACCGAAATGCCTTGTCCCTCAACCTCCAGATGGTCTTCGATGTAACGACTCTGACCGCTGAAATGGAATTGCTCATTATTGTCTATTGGAGCTGTAACGAGTACATCGAAAACACCTTTCCGATAATCTTCCAAGGCCCTGTCAACTGCCAAAAGACCAGCGTTTCCCGATTCCTCGGAAGGCACGCCCAGTTCCACTTTTATTTCCTCATCGAACACTGGAATGAAGTTAATCCGACCGTCCTTTATCTCCTCCACGTCGTTGACGATGGTGAAGTTTGCAGGAATATTCAAGGCATTGCGGTGATATGTGGCCACCTTCGGAGAGCCATAGATAACGGGAGTGCAGAGTTCGAGCATCTCCTGTTCAGCAAAGGTTTTAAAAATCAGTTCATATCCTATTCCGTTTGTATCGCCATGAGTAATGGCAACACGGATTTTTCTGTTTTCACTCATACTTTATCGTATATATATATTATTCTTATCTTTTCAATTCTATTTGCTCTAAGTTCATCAGTTCATATCCGATGGTCTGGTTCTCCCCTTACTGGCAACGACTTCCCGTTCCACCCTACTTTGTATAATTCAGTGTATAGAGTGAGGCCTCAAGACGCCTTAGTATATCCCGCTTTTTCGATTCAGGGGCATAAACGAACGCCTCGGCCACCAAACGGCGGTTCTTCCGCTGGGCAAAGGGTTTGACATAGGCTATAAAAGGTCCTCCCATCGCATCATTTCGCATCTCCCACAGCCCACGGATTGTCGTTGATTTGCCTTTGTTCCCTACCGTGGAGGCTATACTTGAAGTGAGCATATACATATTGTCGTGTTCGCCGAGGATATTTATCCTCATCACACTGTCGCGTTGTTGCCTGAAGTCTTCTATCCCGACGGTGTACAAACAGATATTCGCCATGCCCGAATTGGCATTGTTCGACAACCACAAGAAGTCGTTCCCCACCTTGCTGGCTATCATGTCGGTGGGGACTCGCATATCGACACCGAACATTTTCCTAACGGTTTCCTCGGCTTTGACATTGCTCTTTCTTTCCAATTCCTGTTCCACACGTGACAATTCAGCCTTTATCAGATAGTTTCTAAGCAAGTTTCCTTTCTTCGAGAGAAACCGACCGAGCTGTTCGGCATTAGGTGCGACAACCGAGACAATCACCTGCGGACGGGCATAAACATTCTCTTGCACGAGCACCTCCGAAGTCCGACAACGCACACTGTCAATTTTCAGCATTACAATGTTGCGGGCCAGCTCGTAGTTGTCCTTGAACTGACTTGGCATGATTTCTGAAACGTCAAAACAAGGCTCGGCATGTGGCAGTCCCACCATATCTGCCGACAACACACTGTAAAGCACACTATCCTCGTCGCCAACTACCAAGACCTCGTATGGGCGCCCTCCGCTTTTCGGCAGAAGCTGTTTTTCCTGACAGGAAGCCAGCACCAGCATTGCCAGCAGGCAACTAAGGAATAACTTGCTATGCCCTTTCATCAGCAATCTTCTTAGCAGTGGAAAGCAGACCGCAAGCAGCGAAGATGTCTTGTCCGCGACTTGCGCGAATCGTTGTAAAGACCCCATGTCCGGTAAGATAGTCCCTGAACTCCTCCATCTTCTTGTCGTCAACCCCACGGAGGGGCACATTGGGGATGGTGTGGAAGCGAATGAGATTGAACCGACAATCCAAGCCTTTCACCAACTCGACGATGGCCTTGGCATGATTCAGCGAATCGTTGACACCGCTGAACACTATATATTCAAACGAGAGCCGACGCTGGTGCGAGAAATCGTAATTCCTGAGCAATTCGACAATGTCTGCAATCGACATCCCTCTCTCTGCGGGCATTAGCATGGAGCGTTCTGAGGGTATTGGATGGTGCATGCTGATGGCGACATGGCAATCGCTTTCTTCCAAGAACCGTTTCAGCTTGCCTTTGATGCCGATGCTGCTCACGGTGATGCGCTTGGGCGACCACGCATAGCCATAATCGGCCGTCATTACTTGAGTTGCGCGCAGCACATTGTCGTAGTTGTCCATCGGCTCTCCTTGTCCCATGAATACGATGTTGGTGAGTTTATCGCGCTCAGGTAGCGAATAAATCTGATTCAGGATATCGACAGCCGAAAGATTCCCCTCAAATCCCTGCTTGCCTGTCTGACAAAACAGGCAGTTCATCTTGCAACCCACTTGCGACGAGACACAGAGCGTGGCTCGATCGTCGTCAGGGATATACACGGTCTCGACGAATTTCCCCTCTTCTGTTGGAAAAAGATATTTTATTGTACCATCCTTGGAATACTGTGCATCAATGTGTTGCCTGCAGCCTATGGTATAATTTTCGCCCAGTTTCTCCCTGTTCGCTTTCGAGATGTTCGTCATCTCGTCAATCGAGGCTACGTGTTGAGTGTAAAGCCACTTTGCCATCTGTGTGCCAGCAAAGGCAGGCATGCCCAATTCCTTGGCGACGGCTTTGAGCTCAAGCAAATTCATGCCTAAGAGCGGTTTCTTTACGACTTCCATTACTCGTTCTATTTATATTATGGTGCAAAGATAACTAAAAAATAATGAACAGCTATGCTTTTGCCCATTTATATCATAGTTTCACAGTCACAGTCCTTTACATCGTGTAGCGGATGCCAACGAAGATAACAGCTTCGGCTGTTGACGATCCCGATTGTCAGGCGCGCTTCACTGAAGGGAACGCTTTGTAAAGAATTATTCCCTGAATTTAACACTTGAAAAATATCAAACCAGAAGCCGACAGCAACCTCTCTGATGGCGATTAAGGAGATATTCTGACCCAACTAATGTTCCAGAACAGTCGTTTGCTGACCTTTCGGGTGTCGATGGCTGATCTTTTACACTTCAATAGGTCAGTGTTGGAAGGCGAAAGCTCGATCAATGGGCAACAAAAAGGCGTATGATTTTCACCTTTTCACCTCAAGTTTTACAAACGGTTTTATAACTCGCTACAGATCAAAAGATTACAAATCAAGTCAAAATTTGCGTATTGGCGAGCGAAGATGGGGAGGCTTACCTGAAGGCGAATTATGAGGAAGGCATTGTAAAATATTTTCGCAGAATCCTGAACAGGTCCATATCACTACACGTCAACCGCCATTGTGCGACAACTTAGACCTTTGACCACTCTCGTGTTTCATTGGTGATTTTGACAGGACGAAGCACTCCGGCGGACCGTTTTTTATCAGTAACAGATAATAAAAGAACGCTATCATGCGTTTAATAATGTGAAACTACAAAATGATGATAAAATTATGAAGAATTTAGTCTTGTTCTGCCTGCTGGTAAGCTCATTGACTTTGGGCCTCACCGCTTGTCACAGGGAGCCCGAACCCACGGAAAGCTATCTGAAAAATGAAGCGGTCAGAAAGCTTTATTATGAGAAAACGCTCGGAAAATGGTATTTTGAGAAAAAAACATCGCGCAGGAAATACTATTGTTCGTTTGAGTTCAAGGAGAAAGGGGTGTATAACGAAAGAGAGATACTCATCGAACGCGACAGTATGCTGGTGAATGGTGTCCCGACTTATGGAGACTGGCAAACGGCAATAGACACAACATTTACCGACAAATGGAGGATGGGATGGAGTCAGGACTTTGATATCAAGTATATCGCCATCTACAACACCTCCCCCACAGGCGGAGCTGTTGTCAACCACCGTGAGTTTATCACTGTTGACAATGACAATCTGGTGTTTGCCAACTGGCTCTACGGTAACGACCTAACGGTTTTCAAGCGTGGCAACCCTGGTCCTTCGTTCTGATGAGTCATAGACGTGGCATCAGACCACAAGAGCCGGATTGCCGATTGACCGTATTGTTCCCTGCCAGCTCTCGTCCGTCAGCTGGCAACACGCTGGTCGAAACGGTTCGATGTGTACCGCTACGTTTCCTGTGAGACGACAGATGAGTTGCACATCCCCCATGTAAAACCGATTCAACCCCAAACCCACGATTAGGGACTGAACCGCAAAGAACTGTCAACGCTTCATCCAGATAGGAACAAAGAAGGTACAATGGTTTCCCATCGTGCCTTTTCTTATATCAAAAAAGTCTGTCTTAATCTTTTATTTCAGGATATTTTCTGAACCATCCGTCTATGCGCAACCGCACGACACCAAAGAGAGCCTCGGAGAAAATACCGCCACTCATCTTGCTTGTACCCTCCCGACGGTTGACGAATATAACGGGGACTTCCTTTATTTGGAAACCTATCTTATGGGCAGTGTATTTCATTTCGATTTGGAAAGCATAGCCCTTGAATCGGATTTCGTCCAAAGGAATGGTTTCCAACACCTTCCGACGGTAGCAGACAAAGCCCGCTGTGGTGTCATGAACATGGAAACCAGTGACGAAACGCACATATTTGCTTGCAAAATAGCTCATCAGCACACGACCAATAGGCCAGTTAACAACATTCACTCCGCTGACATAGCGAGAGCCGACGGCTACATCGTAGCCCTCGTTATGTGTGGCATCGTAGAGCCGAGGGAGGTCTTTAGGGTCGTGGCTGAAGTCGGCATCCATTTCGAAGATATACTTATAGCTTCGTTCCAGCGCCCACTTGAAGCCGCTGATATAGGCTGTTCCAAGACCAAGTTTCCCTGTACGCTCGACAATGAACAAACGGTCGGAGAACTCTGTCTCGATCATTTGGTGCACAATGCGTGCCGTTCCGTCGGGGCTACCGTCGTCAATCACAAGGATATGGAAGCATTTCTCAAGGGCAAACACTGCCCTGACAATCTTCTCTATATTCTCTTTCTCGTTGTATGTCGGAATGATTACTATGCTGTCGCTTTCCATTATTCTTTGTTTTTTGCAAAATTAGTATTTATTTTTGAATGGAACAAACGTTTATTTCTTTTTTATCCTATCAATATTTCTATGGCAACCATCTACTGTCCAACAACCTGACATTGCCATAGGGCGGCTTTTTCTCTGATTTTGAAATATTGAGGAACTTCAGCTTGATGGCCGATAGTCTGAAAAAATCACTATCAAAGTCTTTTATTGATGTAATGACCTTATCCTTCTGCCGATATCTGTCTTTGTAACTATCTACTATTGGGAGTAACATAGGTTTACAAAAGGGAATACTCTCCATAGAATCAGACAAATCTTCATCCGCTTCCAACCCATATAACTGAATGAGTTTTCGCCCATTCTCAAAAAGCATTTCCATTCTTATCTGCTTTACCTTTGCCGTGTCAAGATCAAGTGCGACCTCACTTACAAATCTTGGTTTGGCTAACACTATCATCAGTTCATTCATGCCTTTCTCCTTAATGGAATAATCATCCTGAGAAATGGAAAGTTCATCAATAACAGCTTGTTTTTCCTCATAAGTTGAATTGGGGAAATGGCTGACAAACAAATTGATTGGTTGTAAAGAATCCGCTGGGAGATACCACTCTTCATACCTCAACTGAGAGGCTTGATACAGCCATTCACTATCTTCTCCTTTCCAAACTGTAGGTTTGTTTAAGTTCAACAGGTCTATATTGACATTTAAGTTTCGTATTATGCCATCACCAAAGTGCCTCGCACGTTTGAAATCATAATGGATAGCAAAAGCGTTCATAAAGAATCTTCTGGCAAATGGCACGGGACTTCCACCACAGACTTCCACTAGATCCTTTTCACCCAAAAAATATCTATTAATTACTTGGTCGAAAAGGGCACATTCATTGGAAGCATAGACTTTATATTTTACATTCAAGGAAACGGTATCGCCACGATTGACACCAAATTGCGTGTAGTACCACCTCCGTTTAACTTCCGGAGTAAAATCCATAAAAGAAGAATCTACACTTCCATCAGGCAGCGTATCTTTATATATCTCGTATTCTGAAGCCCGGATACTTTCCAAAGCATCTTGAAATTGCAACTCTTTGCCATCCAAACTGAACCCCACATCTTTAATGTAATGAGAGTTCCATCCACGCTCATATACGCTCTCAAAAATATAGGAGTCATCAAATCCCCATCCTCCAAATTCAGATTCTTCGTAATCAATTGGGAATCCATAGTCAATGGCCGGATAATCCTTCTTTGAATTGTTGAACAAGGTGTAGGTAATGTCAAAGCAATTATAAAGCCCCTCATGCTTTACATTTACAACTTCTTTCAGTATTGAAATATCAGAAATTGTCAAAGGTTCGGGATTGGCTACTCTGCAAATTGCAGAATATCGCATAACAGGGTCGCCATTGGCTTTGACGAGCAATGGAATGACAAAAATCGCAGTAACCAACAGTAGCTTCTTCATAATGGTATAAGTCATTCTGCTCAAAGTCAGAATAAATAATTATTCCCCACAAAAATAGTTCTTTTCTTTGACAGTTCCAAATAATTCAAAATGAATATCAACAAGCAACCTGAATTTACAGGATATTATTCGTTAAAAGCCAATGTTATTGATCTGGATTCTCCACATACCCCTGATATTCAGTGTCCAAAGCGGAGCTGACAGCTTGATAAGCCTCCTCCATTGTCTGCCTCTCGTACTCTGCGCCCTTTCCTTTCGGGAAGATGGGCTTATGAATCGTCAGTCGGAGTGGATGCCATGTGGGGAGATGCCAGTCTTTAGTGCGTGGCATCACATCGAACGAGCCGTTGATGGTGAGCGGACATACAGGAAGCTGTATTTCGTCGGCCAGCATGAAAGCACCACGGCGGAACTTTCCCATGTGACCGGTAAAAGTTCGTGCTCCTTCGGGGAACACAACCAACGACATGCCCTCTTTTAAGGTCTCGCGGGCCTCATCGTAGGTCTTTTTTATCTTGCTCGCACCACTCTTATCGACAAAAATATGATGAGCCGACTGGCTTGCAGCACCGATGAAAGGTATTTTACGAAGGCCCTTTTTCATCATCCACTTGAAGTTACGGCCTAAGAACCCATAAATGAGGAATATGTCGAATGCCCCCTGATGATTGCTGACAAAGACATAGCTCTGATTAGGAATCAAGTTCTCGCGCCCCTCAACCTTAACTGGCAGAAATAAAAGACGAATGGTCAGCCATCCCCAATACCTTCCCGGATAATAACCCCAGAAATGTCCGTTGCCGAGAGCACAGCCGATGATTATCGACAATGACACTATAACACAAAAGACGATAAAAATAGGCAAAAAAATGAGAACTGTGTAAATACCATACAGTACAACTAATATTATCTTCAGCGCACTTTTCCACGCATTAGTCTTATGTTTCGGATTCATAATATCAGTAATCGGAAAATTATCAATATTCTACTTCGAATGCAAGGTGATGACAGTCACCTCATTCGGCATGTTCAAACGGAACGGAACAAGCCCTCCCAAACCGGCTGTGACATACAGAAAGCGCTTATTCTCCTCATAAAGCCCATAGTCTTCAGTCTGCAACAACTGTGTCGGACGGAAGCCAAACACTTGCATTTGGCTGGCATGTGTATGGCCGCTGAGTGTCAACTGCGCATGGCTATCGGGCAGAATCGAGCGCCGCCAGGCAGAGGGATCGTGCTGAAGCATGATAACAAATGCATCCTTCCCCACTCCACGCAAGGTTGCAGGCATATTTACTCTACCCAATCCTGGAACTTTTCCATCGTTTTCCTCACCACATATATATAAGGTGTCATTGCCACGGTGTAAAACAACATTGCTATTATTCAGCAATGTCCATCCCAAAGAATCACGAATCAAATGTTTAAGTTTCTGTTCTTGTAGTGCCAGTTCATCGGGTGAGCCCTTAACATAGTACGTGTAATCATGATTTCCAAGGACAGCAATAGTGCCTTTCATTGGTTTCTTAAGGTAATGGGCAAGATTCTCAACTTCTTGGGGGCGCATGTTCTGAATGTCGCCAGTAAAAAGAATCTGGTCGGCCTGCTGCTTGCTGATGCTATCCATTTCTGCAGCTAAGATATGCTCGCGCCATCCCTCGAATGTTCCCAAGTGGAGATCAGAGACATGGACAATCTTGAAACCATCGAAAGAAGTTGGAAGATTGTCAAATGCAAGGTCTATGTGCTTTACACGCACCTCGGAAAAGCCGAGCGTAAGTCCATAAATGTATGTTCCCACCATGAAAGCGCCGACCAACAAGCCAATGTAATGTCCCCAGTTGCGGTGGGTGTGTGTTATGAATTTCCTGACAAACCAGCCAATGGATGAGAAAAGGGCAAAGATGGCCTTTGGACCGACGACAAGGCCAATCAACACAAGATAGGTGTTGAGCCACGTAAGGTCATGCGGCGCAAAGTCTTTGATAGATGCCAGTCCGGCGGTATAAGTCACAAGGAAAATGGTTGGTATCCACCAGAGCAGTCGCAACCACCATGATATTTTGTAGTGCTTGCGGAAATAGTGGACGTCGATGTAAACATCGGACAGCACTATGATAAGCAACAGGGGAATAACAATTCTTGCTATCATTTACTTTTTATCTAAAACGCAGCTGCTCGCCACGATATTCGGAATCAAATATCCCATCGTTCAATATGTGTTTGCCGTTGCAAAACGTGTGAATAACCTTCCATTGGTATTCGTGTCCTTGCATTGGGCTCCATTTGCACTTACTTTGTATAATGTCTTCGGTAACAGTCCAGGGGACCTGAGGTTTGACAATAACAATGTCTGCCTTGTAATCCTTACGCAAGAACCCACGCTTGTCAATCGAAAAAAGCCGTGCTGGGGCATGGGACATCAGCTCTGTCAATCTCTCTATGGTAAGAATGCCATTATCCACCAGTTCCAACATCGTCACCAAGGAGAATTGAATCATTGGCATGCCTGACATTGCCTTTGCGCATCCCCCTTGTTTTTGAGCTAGCAGATGAGGGGCGTGGTCTGTTCCAATAGTCGTTATCCGTCCATTCATCAGCGCCTTGCGCAGTTCGGTGCGGTCTTTCAATGTCTTTACTGAAGGATTGCACTTGATTAAAGCCTTTTTGGTAAGGTAATCCTCATTCGTGAAATATAAATGAGCTATCACCGCTTCGAAAGTCAGATTCCCTTTCGCCCCTGGAATGTCAAGCAAGGAAAGCTCGCGGGCCGTTGACAGATGGGCAATGTGGAGATGCGCTTTATGTTTCAGCGCCAATTCAACTGCCAGGCGAGACGATTGCCAACACGCCTCCTCGCTCCTTATCTCACAATGGTGGATAATGGAAGGGTCATCGCCATACTTCGCTTTTGCAGCCTTCATGTTTTCATTGATGATGCCTGAGTCCTCACAATGCGTCATTACAGGGAGGTTCATCTTCGCTGCGGCATCAAACGCATTATCCAAAGCATTGGGTCGGTCAACGAGCATATTTCCAGTGGATGCACCCATGAAAAGCTTCACACCAGGAACACTATGGACATCCAACTGTTTGATGATGTCGGCATTAGCATTCGTCGCACCGAAAAAGAAACTGTAATTTACATGACTGCTTCGCTTTGCTCGTGCCAACTTATCGTTCAGAGCCTCAAGAGAGGTCGTTTGTGGATTGGTGTTTGGCATCTCAATGAACGATGTCACTCCACCAAAGACTGCAGCTGTGCTTTCTGTATCAATTGTTGCCTTTTCCTCCATTCCCGGCTCACGGAAATGAACATGCGTGTCGATTATACCTGGCATTACAAAACAACCCGTGGCATCGATTGTCTCATCAAATGTGCCACGGGGAACCAGATCTCCATCTATAATCTCGACTATCGTTTCGTCTTCAATGACAATTGCCCCTTCAAAAGCTCGGCCTTCGTTGACAATCGTACCGCCTGTAATGAGTTTCCTCATCTCATTATCTTATTTATATTTGTAGGTTATTTGCCGATTTGTGCAGAATCGCCAGCCATTTCAGCTGGTGTGGGAGGAACTATATCAGCACTTGGAGCCGCTCCCGGAACCGCCATATGTTGTGGCTCTGCCGTTCCGTTCATTTCCTTTTGCGCCTGTAGGAAGTTTGCATAAAACTCTTTCACATGAGGATTATCCTTGAAACTGGCTGGTGCCTTCGTCATAATATACTCAACCCATGAAGGAAGCTGACTGACTGCATTTACATACAAGTAATCGTTCATCCAAATAGGATATGCATCAGGAGTTGTATCGTACGTCACACGGGTGAAAAAGCCCCAGGGCGCTAGGATATTGTCGAAATTCTCTGTCACAAAATTAGTGAAAAGCTTGTCACCATCGGCATATACCTGAAGGGCTTTCTTTATCAGGCGTGCGTTTACCGCCTCCTCATCTTGCCCATTGAGTATGGCCGCACTCTCCTCATGGTCAATTTCTGCATACTGGTTGCGCAGCTGCGTGAACTTTTTCCAGAAAGTATTCAGCTTGTCGTTGAGTGGTGTTCCGCTAACACTCTGCTGTGTATTATCCAGCTTCAACACGATATCACCTTGTTCAAGCACAATAGGGAACTGGAGGTTTATGTCATCCATAAACACTTGTACGATTTTAGCAGAATCGACAGATCCGTGGAAAACGAATTCACCATGCACGACATCGCAAGAATCCAAATTCAAAAGTGAATCAGCATGAGAAGCTTTGAGATACAGCTTACGCCCATCCAGACTTGAGACATTCGACGTTCCCAGAATATTATAGGATTTGGCGCAAGATGTAAATATTGCGAGAGAAATAATAGCGTAAAGTATTTTGTTCATATACATACTCCTTGTTCAAACACAAATATACAATGTATAGTTGGGGTTACGAAAGTTTTTCATTCAATTTAAAACAAATCAATCCTTTTTTAGTGTTTTTTCAACTTAGGCATTGTTTTCCTTGTTAAGTTCATAACTGATACGATGGGTTGTATAAACTTCTATCACGGCAGAAATAAGCAAAAGTACGACCCAGTTGTTTCGGAAGATGGAGACATAATTAGTGTAATCACCAATATACTTTACGAATAAAGGCTTCAACAGACAGTATGAATTTTCTACCATGAATAAGCCTGCAAGAATAAAACCAATATTGGCAATACACATAATCTTGCGAAGCCGCCTGATAGTGATACTCTCACCCAAATATTTCTGGCGCATCTGCATGATCACGAAAAGTATTGAGCCACACAACATCAGCCAACAGGCTACGGATTGTCGAATAAAGAAAGCGTAAAGTCCGGTCCCGACCACCATAAGCACGCCCCCTACGAGGAACAACAAACTCTCAATTTTACTCAGTTGCTTCATTTTGATTACTATTTCCAACAGTTTCCTCGTCGTCACTCAACACAAAGATGTCTTCATCATCGGCTTTCATGAAATAACGCTGGCGAGCAATCTTTGCCATAGCGTTAGGATTTCGCTTTATATCTTTCAACATTTCACTATCATGGCGGTATTGTTCCTCATATTCAGCGATTTCAGACTTCAAATCCTCAATCTGATAGGCATATTTTATCCGCTTCATGAAGCTGTTCTCATCAAATACCCCCACAACAAGGATACCGAGTATAACAACAATGTGGAATTTGAACCTGCTGAGGAAATAGAAGATATGTCCTGTAATTTTACTCACGCTAATGACTGTTGATTAGTAACGGAAGCAAGCGACAACTCATCAGGAAAAAACCTGTTGCCGTCAAGCCTTTCTATCAGTTGCAAAAGTAATCAAAAGATTTGATAATATAGGTGAGAAGATTAAGAATTTTATCAAATTAACAATTAAATCTATCCACGTCCAACCCTCATATCTCAAGTTTTTACTACCTTTGCAAAAACTAACATTTTTTGAATTATGGACGAATATATCGTTTCGGCACGAAAATACCGCCCCATCACCTTCGACTCTGTGGTAGGTCAGCAAGCACTGACAACTACTTTGAAGAACGCTGTGAAGAGCCAGAAGCTCGCTCATGCCTATCTTTTCTGCGGTCCGCGAGGTGTAGGAAAGACCACTTGTGCGCGCATCTTCGCCAAAACCATCAACTGCGAGCACCCTACAGCCGATGGAGAGGCTTGCAACGAATGCGAGAGCTGTCAGTCGTTCAACGAGGGACGAAGCTACAACATCTTCGAGCTTGACGCTGCAAGCAACAACTCAGTGGAAAACATCAAGTCTCTGATGGACCAAACACGCATACCGCCACAGGTAGGGTGCTACAAGGTGTTCATCATCGACGAGGTTCACATGCTCTCGACTGCAGCCTTCAACGCATTTCTCAAAACGCTGGAGGAGCCCCCAGCACACGTTATATTCATTCTTGCCACAACAGAGAAGCACAAAATTCTTCCGACCATCCTGTCACGGTGTCAGATTTACGACTTTGAAAGGATGACTGTGCCCAACATAATCAGCCACCTCAAAGAGGTTGCAGAGAAAGAAGGCATAAAATACGAGGAACAAGCTCTCAGCGTCATTGCCGAGAAAGCGGACGGGGGTATGCGCGATGCGCTTTCAATCTTCGACCAAGCAGCAAGTTTCTCGCAAGGCGACATCACCTATCAGAAAGTGATTGAGGACCTCAACGTGCTGGATGAGGAAAACTATTTCAACATTGTTGACATGGCATTGGAAAACAAGGTGAGCGACATCATGCTCTTGCTCAACAACGTCATCAACAAAGGCTTCGATGGAGGACACCTCATCAACGGACTGGCATCCCACATGCGTAACGTCCTCATGGCGAAAGACGCCCAGACACTCCCACTGCTCGAAGTGAGCAAACAGCAAATGGCCAAGTTTCAGAAACAGGCACAGAAGTGCCCCACTCCGTTCCTCTACAAGGCTCTACAGATTATGAATCGCTGCGACGTGGAGTACCGGCAGAGTTCCAACAAGCGCCTATTGGTTGAGATAACACTCATACAGGTGGCTCAGCTCACACAGAAGGATGACGACGTGCCTGCGTCGGGGCGAAGCCCTAAACGTTTGAAATCCCTGTTCAAGAATCTTATCATCAAGGCTCAGCCTAAACCAGTCCAGCAGGTGACTGGGGCGAGCCGCGGCAGCGCCTCACGAGAGGCAAGAAACGAAGAAGCGACGACTTTGGTGGCAAAGAACTCAGCCGGTAGCGTCGCCAACACCAACGCACACGTGACCGTTGAGCTCAAAGAGTCAGACAGACCTACCGCCACCGGTACCATGCCCAAGGTCAAACTCGGCAATCTCGGCATGTCGTTCAATAATCTGCTCAATGCCGACAAGCCAAAGACTACACAAGAAGAGGAGATTGAAATAACCAATCAAGACGAGAATCAACTCTTCACCCAGCAGGAACTCATCATCGAGTGGCGAGCCATGTGCAAGCGAATCAGCAAGCGCAACATAGGACTGGCACAGCGAATGAGAAACCTGAAACCTATCGTAACAGAGTGCCCGAAGGTTGAAGTCATTGCCGAGAACAAGATACTGCTTGAGGAGATGCTCGCCATAAGAGGCCGGATACGAGCAACAATGGCAGAACGGCTCCACAATGGCAATATCGAAGTGGTAATAAGACTGGCAAAAGCCGAAGAGTTGAAGCCTATCCTGTCGCCGAGACAAGAGTTGGATAAACTTCAAAAAGAAAACAATGCCATCACCATGCTCATCAACGACCTTGGGCTTGACTTGGCATAGCGCCATAATTCTTATCACATTACAGTAGAAAAGCCACCATTAAATTTTGTCCTTTACAAAGTTTGCAGTATCTTTGCATCCACAATGGCTCCGTAGCTTAGCTGAATAGAGCGTCAGATTCCGGTTCTGAAGGTCTTGGGTTTGAATCCCAACGGAGTCACATTCAAGAGACTATACAATGAAGTATGGTCTCTTTTTTTGTATCGTTGATTAGTACTTCCAATCTTAAAACCACGGCCATTAGAGAGAGTTTCTCGTGCAAAAAGAAGGCGAAATATTCTAATGATAGATTTTTGATTAATCGTTTCAATTAAAACGATTATACTTTTTCATTAAAACGATTATACGTTTTTAGTGAATCGCACGTTACTTTCTTGTTGCACTGTCTTGTTTTCGTTTGGAAAGCGGGGTAAATCTGCTTGGTTACTGGGATATTCAGACGACAGCTTATGGACAAAATCATCTGATCCTTCAGCTATGAAATTTCAAAACATGAGCTTTTGCCGTTCAAAAGATGAGCTTTGACCGAGCAATAGCTCACCTTTTACTTTGTCAAAGCTATTGTAAATATTTTCAGCGAGTTACACAACCGTATAAAACCATGATTTATCATTCACTTCTCAACAGTAGTTCATCCTCAAAAGAATTCTAAAAATTAAAGCCAATCCATCAAGTTTCAATGATACTCAAACACAGTTTCAGTCTCAAAACTTCATCATTACAACAATTTTTAAACCATAGATGTTTTGTTATAAATTAGTTTTTAATTACCTTTGCAACTAATAGAAATAACTAAAATTCCGAAATATTATGGAAATAACTGAGAGATTTATTAATTATACGAAGTTCGACACGCAATCAGCCGATGACTCCGAGACCGTGCCAAGTACGGCGAAACAACTCATTTTCGCGAAATACCTCAAGGAAGAGCTCGAAAGAGAAGGACTCAAGGAAGTAGAAATGGACGAGATGGGCTACATTTACGCCACTCTGCCAGCCACAACCAAGAAGAAAGTCCCAACAATAGGATTCATAGCCCACTACGACACAGCGCTGGATGCCAGCGGTGCCAACGTGAAAGCACGCATTGTGAAGAACTATGACGGAAAAGACATACAGCTAAACGAAAATATGGTATCTTCGCCGAAGATGTTTCCAGAACTGTTGGAGCACAAGGGAGAGGACCTCATCGTAACCGACGGTACAACGCTGCTCGGCGCTGACGATAAGTCGGGTATTGCCGAAATCGTGCAAGCGATGTGCTATCTGCGCGACCACCCCGAAATTGAACACGGAAAGATTCGTGTCGGATTCAATCCTGACGAAGAAATTGGCAAAGGCGCCCATCATTTCGATGTTGAGAAGTTCGGTTGCGAATGGGCCTACACGATGGATGGTGGCGACATCGGTCAGTTGGAGTACGAGAATTTCAATGCCGCAGGTGCGAAAGTCACCATCCACGGCGTGAGCGTTCATACCGGATACGCAAAAGGTAAGATGGTGAATGCCAGCCGACTGGCCATCGAGTTCAACCAGATGCTGCCCCAAGACGAGATTCCTGAGACGACCGAAGGCTACGAAGGCTTCTATCACTTGCTCGGAATCGACAGCCGCTGCGAAGAAGCGAAGCTCAACTACATCATCCGCGACCACGACAGAGAAAAATTCGAGAACCGTAAGAAGGTAATGGAGGAATGCGTCCGGAAGATGAACGAGAAGTATGGCGAGGGAACGGTTGAAATCAACATGAACGACCAGTACTACAACATGAAGGAAAAGATTGATCCGAACATTCATGTCACAGACCTTGTTGTGAAAGCAATGGAGCAAGCAGGAGTGACACCATTGATACAACCCATCCGTGGCGGTACGGACGGCGCCCAGCTCAGCTTCAAAGGTCTCCCATGCCCGAACATCTTCGCTGGCGGAGTCAACTTTCACGGCCCTTATGAGTTCATCTCTATTCAGGTCATGGAAAAGGCCATGCAAGTTATTGTCAACATCTGCCAGCTGACTGCTGGATATAACGACTAACAAACGATTTTGAGGGGAACTAAGGAATTTGACAGTGCAACGGCATTCGCATACAAAACGATTGAAAAATGCTTTTTCCACACAATTCCTTAGTTCCCTTTCTTCTTTCGCTCTCCATGTCGTCCATCGAACAACCGACATCCATTTTTCCCGTTTTAGGCTATAGTCCAAGTATTGTTTTCACATGCACCATCTTCATTAATCCCATCAACTCCTTATCCAATATATGTCAGAACTCCCCGACCTTGTCAAAGACCTCGCACTGATTCTTGTTGTAGCCGGATTCGTTACGTTGCTGTTCAAGAAGCTAAACCAACCTTTGGTGCTGGGATACATCGTTGCTGGATTCCTGGTTTCGACCAAAATGCCCTACTTGATGCACGTTATCGATAAAAACGACATACAAACGTGGGCCGATATCGGAGTTATCTTCCTGCTTTTCTCGCTCGGACTCGACTTCTCCATCAAGAAAATACTGAAAATGGGGGCATCGCCCATCATTGCTGCTTGCACTATCCTCCTCTGCATGATGGTGCTCGGCTTTAGCGTGGGCTACTCATTCGGATGGAAAAGAATCGACTGCATCTTTCTCGGTGGAATGCTCTCAATGAGTTCCACTACCATTATATATAAGGCATTTGCCGATATGGGGCTCTCTCAACAAGGTTTCGCCTCTTCGGTGATGAGCGTACTCATTCTGGAGGACATACTCGCTATCGTGATGATGGTGATGCTGAGCGCCGTTGCCGGCGGAACGAGTCCTGATGGAGGACAGATGCTGAACAGTCTGATAAGAATCGGATTCTTCCTTATTCTCTGGTTTGTCATCGGGCTCTTTGCCATCCCCATCTTCCTACGGGCCACACGCAAATACTTGAACAACGAGACACTGCTGATTGTCTCATTGGGATTCTGCTGTCTGATGGCCGTCGTATCCACGCAAGTTGGCTTCAGTGCCGCCTTCGGGGCATTTGTCATGGGCAGCATATTGGCCGAAACTATCGAGGCCGACAAGATAATCAAGGTCGTTGAGCCAGTCAAGAATCTCTTTGGGGCCATCTTCTTCGTATCGGTGGGCATGCTCGTTGATCCCGTCATACTGGTTAAGTATGCCATTCCTATCCTGTTGCTCGTCGTTACCATACTTTTGGGACAGGCAATCTTCGGCACTTTCGGTTTTTTACTTGGAGGACAGTCGTTGAAAAATGCCATGCGCTGTGGGTTTTCAATGGCCCAAATCGGCGAGTTCGCATTCATTATCGCCTCCCTTGGATTATCATTGGGGGTCATAGGCGAGTTCCTTTATCCAGTTGTAGTCGCGGTTTCAGTTATCACAACATTTCTCACACCTTACATGATCAGTGGTGCTGAGCCGTGCTACAACTTCTTTCTCCGCCACCTTCCCAAGAAATGGGTGAGACGTCTTGAGCATATCTCAAATGGTTCTACGGAAGCTTTGTCCAGCAACAATCAATGGAGGAGCCTCATTCGGGCAATGTTGGTCAACACGCTTATCTACGGAATCCTCTCGATAGCGACAATCACACTGATGTTCTCACTAACACTGCCCTTCTTCCGGCAAGTCTCCACCGACCTTACGGGCACACATTGGGCAGGGAACGTTGCGTGCGGACTTGTCACTATGCTGCTCATCTCCCCCTTCCTGCGGTCCATTGTCATGAAGAAAAATCATTCAGAGGAGTTCAAGAACTTGTGGACAATGAGCCGAATCAACAGGCTTCCGCTCGTATTCACTGTTCTGGCACGCGTCGTCATCGCACTGATGTTCATTTTTTACATCTGCAACTATCTGACACGTTTCAAGAATGCAATCCTCATTGTCATAGCCATCGGCTTCCTCATTCTCATGGTTCTATCAAGAAGACTGAAGAAACGGAGCATCACCCTGGAACGTCTCTTCATACAAAACCTAAGGGGACGAGAGATAGAAGCACAGGTAAGGGGCAGACGTCGCCCACTCTTTGAGGGCCATCTGCTCGACCGCAACATCCACATCGGTAGCTTCGAAGTGCCCGAAGATTCAGCATGGGCTGGCAAAACACTCCACCAGCTACAGCTACGCAACCGCTTCGGAGTCCACGTCAGCAGCCTTTTGCGTGGCTCTCATCGAATCAACATTCCAGGAGGGAATACGATTCTCTTCCCCAGCGACAAGATTCAGGCCATAGGCAGCGACGAACAGCTCGCCAGTCTTTCAATAGCCATCAAACGGGAGATACACCCAGAAGAGACAGACATAGAGAAACGGGAGATGGTTTTGCGCCAAATCATGATTACGGACAACAGCCCTTTCATCGGAAAGAAGCTCCAAGACAGTGGCATTCGCGACCAATACAACTGCATGGTGGTAGGGGTGGACGAAGGACAGTGGCACATTACCCTCGTCAATCCTTCACGTTTGCTTCAGGCGGGCGACCTTCTGTGGATTGTAGGTGAGCGAGAGCACCTCAAAAGGGTACAAGAAGTCAACCAATCATTGTAACATCACGTTTCGCAGAGGCCGTTTCTCAAGTTGGAATATGTATCATAGCCACATGTTTGTTAATTATTTTATTTATCTTTGCACAGTAATCATATACAATTAAGTTATGTTGCTGAATACAGTTTTTATCGTTGTGGGCGTTGCTCTTGTGCTTTGGGGAGCCGATAGGTTAACCGAGGGTGCCGTTGCCATAGCCGAGAGGATGAATATCTCACAAATAGTAATCGGATTGACAGTCGTTGCCATGGGGACAAGCATGCCAGAGTTTTGTGTAAGTCTGGTGTCGGCCTTGAAAGGTACACCCGACATGGCCGTAGGAAACATTGTCGGTTCCAACATTTTCAATGTATTGTTGATTGTTGGATTATCTGCCGTGGTTTCACCCATGAAGATTCTCAAGACGACGGTCAAGAAAGACATACCCTTTGCCCTTGTTGCTGCCGTCATTCTGATGATGATGTGCTTTGATGGCAAGATAGGGCGGTTCGATGCCTCTGTCCTATTTGCTCTTTTCCTCATCTTTATGTATATGACCGTCCACGGAGCACAGGTGGAAAAAGGCGAAATGAGAAAAGAAAGTCAACTGGTCGCGGCTGACCTCTCACAGAAGCCGAGAATGTCGTCAGCTCTCTCAGCCATTTGGGTTATCGTCGGCCTGACTTGCCTTATCTTCGGAAGTAATTTATTTGTTGAAGGAGCCACCCAGGTTGCCGCAACATTAGGTGTCTCACAAGCGGTCATAGGTTTAACCATCGTTGCCGGCGGTACGTCGCTACCAGAACTGGCAACGAGTGTCGTGGCTGCGCGCAAGGGCAACAGTGGAATCGCCATCGGGAATGTCTTAGGTTCGAATGTTTTCAATATCCTTGCAATCCTTGGTGCGACAGGATTGATTTCGCCAATGGTCATTCAAGGCATTACGATGACCGACCTTTCCATCATGGTTATCTCGATGATCATGATTTGGTTATTCTCCTTCACAAAATATACCATTGAGCGTTGGGAGGGAATTATCCTCTCGCTGGTGTTCGTTGCCTATATGGGATTCTTGATTGTGAATGCCTGACGGGAGGAGACAACGGTACTGTCCTATAAAAGTGTGTAAGCTCCTTTTTTCTTATCTTTGTATTTGTAAACCATAAAAAAGAAAAAAATGAAACTTACACATTCGCAAATTTCGGAAATTCTTTCGAATTACACAAGCAGCAGCGAGGGTTTTGTTACCCTTCAGTCATTAATCATGAACTCCCTGATGTATCATGAACGAGAGTTGTTCGTCAGCGAAAATGCCCATGAGCAATGCAATGGCTTCCGTTCTCGCCGTTGGTACAGTCACGGCTTTGAGTTCTCGCTCCGTATTCCGCGCAGTCGTAGCGGAAACTTCTATCCCATTCTCTTAGGGTTGATACGCAGCGAAAGTGAGGA
>NZ_AUME01000042.1 GCF_000430525.1 Prevotella corporis DSM 18810 = JCM 8529
GAGCCAATCTAAGAGGAGTGGCAGACAAGAAGTTCTTTTTATTCAGAATTGCAAAACTATATGCCTATCCCCATTGATTTTCTACTGAGCCCCATTCTACCGTCTGCGCTCAGTATCAAAATCATAAAAAAAGAGGTTGGTGCAGGAAGCTACCAACCTCGAGAAAGAATTTAGAAAATTCTAAATTCATGAAAAACACATAGCAAATATACATTCTTTATGCAATATAACCAAATAATTAACTATATAATTATAAGTTTTAACACTATTTGCGAACACCATTGGCATTTTTATAGATAAAAAGGAAGTTTAAAACGGTTTTAATCATTTTTTCATACTGTATGGTTTGCATTATCCATATTTATTAAGTAACTTTGCGAAAGTATTAATTCACTAAAGTTTTTTAATTTAAAAAGATTGATTATGACTAAAATTTTACGTTATGCATTCGTAGTTGCACTTGCAGCTGTTAGTACACTCACTTACGCTCAAAAAGAGGTGAAATTTGATTTTGTACCTAATGATAATTATACTTTGTTTGGACTCTCTGGACAGTCTTCACAAGAAAGCAACGCAGGTGACATCACAGAGACAAAGAGTGCTGATATTGATGGAGTAACTATCACTGTAAGCCCAAGTGGTGTTAAAAATCCTAACCGTTTTTGGAAATCTTCTTTAAGACTATACGGAGGAACTCTGTCATTAAAAGCAACAGGCAAGAAAATCACCAATATTCGTTATGCTATTAATTTTAAAAATTGGGGATCAGCCAATACTTTTGCACCAGAAGGAACAGTAACCGACGTTACAGAAGGAACTTATAAGTTCAAGAACTGGGCAGGCGAAGCTGAAGAAGTTGTTCTTAAGGTAGCTAAGAATACTCAATTCCGCTCTATTGTTGTGACTTATGTTGACCCTGCTGGCATTGAGACAGTTGAGACTATTTCTGTAAACGAAAACGCTCCAATGTACAATCTTGCAGGTCAGCTTGTAAACAAAAACTTCAAGGGTGTTGTTATTCAGAACGGCAAGAAATTCATCAACAAGTAATAAGGTATCATTACTTTACATAAAACAGAAGAGACCCACATGTATGGGTCTCTTTTTGATTATTAAGCCAGCGCTTATCATTACGCTTTTATTTCAACAAATTGAAAATGTGCTTTAACACGAATCAATCAAGAAGCCCTCTTGATCTAATCGTGAAATTGCAGTTTAATGATCGATTTGGAGTTAATACTTTTCATCTCTGTAGCAAAGCCTACGATGATAATCCATATTAGTCTTTGGTACTTTATTTTGAAGTTTTCGATTTACTGACAGTCGTTTTTTTCCGAGATGTCGCAGATGTTGAAGCAATAGACTTCTCATCTAATTTTGCCCGCAGCTTATCAACCTCCAACTCCAATTTCTCGGACTTTGCCAGCAGGATCTCCATCTCTTTCTCCTTCATCTCTATTTCCTTGCCTTGATTGTGAATCGTAGTCAGCAATCCATTGAGCTCATCATTATCAATTTCTTCCGGATATCTACTGTTCACCCGATTGATAAAATCTCCAAGAATATTCATATAATTGGTAAAAGCATCAAACGGACTGCTGTATATACCTCGATTGATGCCCACGGATGATGATTTCGTCGTCATGGCACTGAAGTTGTTGCTTGCCTGAAGATAATCCCAGTCCTGATTAATGCGCGGATCATTGACAATCCTCACTCTATCGGCGATACTATAGAGTTTATTGAAAGCCTCTCGCTGCATGGGATTTCCCAGCCATGTGCTCACATCACGTTCCTCGTCCATCCAGCTTAGTGTATCAGGAACATTGAGCGGGCCCACACTCTTCATTTTCATGCAAATTTCAGTTGGTGTTGAAAAACTGATGTTTCGAGATTTGGCACATGCTGGCAATGCCTTAAAAAACTCCAAAATGTTGCTCGACAGTGGCTGTTCCATGCCCAAGGCTGACAAGTTCATAAATATTCCAATAATCTGTTGGTCATCAGGCAATGATGCTATTCGATCCATGTAATTATCTGCGAACAGTGGATAGCCTTCCCAATCGGAATTATTGAAGCGGAGAGATATGTCATCGCTAAGCGTCACATCGCGCAACAATAGTTTGAGGGATGGTGCCAATACGCAATGATAAAGATAATGTGGGCTCTTCCATCCGAGAACGTGCTTGGCACCTTCTGTCAGCATTCCCTTGAATCTCATCTTAGAGGTCATAAGCCCAATCTCGTCACTATAGATAAGCGACGAATTGCGCAAAACTTTCGGTGTTTGATTGAAATACTCCTGAATCTTTTTGCACTGGCGCTTCACTTCCGACTTAAAACACTGCTCGTTGCCAAGTGAGGAAAGACCGTGAGAGTAAGGTTCTGCCAAAAACTCCACACACCCAGTTTCCGACATTTCCTGAAGTTTTTCCAGTACTTCGGGTGCGTATTGCTCTAGACTCTCTATGCCAACCCCCGATAAAGAGAAAGCCACCTTGAAGAACTTACCATTCTCTTTAATCATCTGATGCAACGTTTCGAGAGCGGGCATATAACTGCGTTGGGCAATCTCTGAAATGCTTCGCTCGTTCTCATAGTCATCGTAGTAGTAATGGTCTGTTCCGATGTCAAAGAAGCGGTAACGTCTGAGATGAATAATCTGATGTATCTCAAAATATAAACAAATTGTTTTCATTTTACTGTATTTTAAATTACGAGGTCTTTGTATAAAAAAGAAATTCTACTTCCACCCGAGTGTTCTGAAGTAGAGTTCGCGAATCCATGCTCCCACCTTTTCCCATGTTATCTGATCAACCTCGCGCTTTCCTTCAACAGAGAGATAGTCGAACAGGCTTTCATTATGACAGATGGAATACATGGCATCGGCCATAGCATGCACATCCCAGTAGTCAACCTTGATACAATTGTTGAGTATCTCTGCACAACCACTTTGTTTTGAAATGATGGTCGGGGTTCCACATTGCATAGCCTCAAGAGGAGAAATTCCAAAAGGCTCGCTAACAGACGGCATTACATAGACGTCTGAAGCCTTCAGACATTCATAGACCTGGTTGCCACGCATGAATCCAGGAAAATGAAAACGGTCAGCAATACCTCGTTCTGCAGCAAGGTATATCATCTGATCCATCATGTCACCCGATCCAGCCATGCAGAAACGAACATTACGAGTTCGATGCAAGACCAAATCTGCTGCCTCAACAAAATATTCTGGCCCTTTCTGCATGGTCAGACGGCCAAGAAACGTGACTACTTTTTCTTTGTCTATATGCGAGGGACGTGGCATTTCAGCAACTTCGGCTCGCAAAGGATACACCGCATTATGAACCGTGAAAACCTTACGTGGGTCCTGATAATATTGGTTGATGACAGTTTGGCGCGTCAGCTCTGACACACACATGATGCAATCAGCATTATCCATACCGTCTTTTTCTATCGAATAAACAGTGGGGTTGACCTTTCCGCGAGAACGGTCGAAGTCTGTCGCATGGACATGTATGCAAAGGGGCTTTCCTGAAACTTTCTTTGCATGGATGCCGGCTGGATATGTCAGCCAGTCGTGCGCATGAATAATGTCAAAGTCAAAGGTGCGGGCCACCACTCCTGATATAATGGAATAATTATTGATTTCCTCATGAAGATTACCCGGATAGCCTCCAGCAAATTCCATAGCCCCAATGTCGTTGACACCCATATAGTTGAAATCGGAATAGATATGGTCGCGCAATTTAAAATAGAGATTGGGATCCATTATATTCCCTATCCGGTCTCTCACATAGTCAAAATCCACATTGCGATAGGCAATCGGAACACAGTTCATAGCCACAATTTCGGCATAGGTCCGATCCTCGTCTCCAAACGGGTGAGGCAGACAAAGAATGGTATCGATGTCACCTTGTGCATGGAGTCCCTCTGAAATACCGAAATTGGCTGTTGCAAGGCCTCCATATACGTGAGGTGGGTATTCCCATCCAAACATCAATACTTTCATATAGATTCCTCCTACTTTAATATTTATATTTCTCAAGAAGTTCCAAAGTGCGAAGAACTTCTGCCACATTCATGGCAAAAGATATCGCACCACGCCCCCGATAAGGCGGATTTCCGTCAAAGAGCTCTGGCAAAGTGCCCAGACAATGTTGGAAAGCCTCATCCTCAAAGCCCACCATCTGTCGTTCAACGAAACTGAGCCGGGTCCGTTTATATAACTTCAGACATGCTTCCAGATAAAAACCACCGAGCCAAGGCCAAACGGTTCCTTGATGATAGGCATAATCCCGCTGCGTTTGTGGTCCTGTGTACATCGGATTGTAGCCCACGCTCTTAGGCGAAAGCGAGCGAAGACCCTTAGGAGTGAGCAGTTCACGAGTACAAATGTCAAGCACACTCTTCTTCTGACTCTGTTCCAAAGGGGAGTAATCCAGCGCTACGGCGAGAATCATATTGGGGCGAACGCTCCAGTCAACCATATTACCATCCACATAATCATAGAGATAACCATAGTCATTGAGAAAAACCTGAACGAAGGATTCCTTGCATTTTGCAGCCAACTCTGCATAATGGAGAGCCTGTTCTGGATTCTTGTTCTCCGTTGCCATCGACTCCATAAACTTCAAGTCGTTGTACCAAAGGGCATTGAACTCAACGATATAGCCGGTACGCGGCAATACGGGACGCCCATCAACAGTGGAGTTCATCCATGTTATTGCCTCCGTTTTACCATCGGCAAACAGAAGCCCGTTATCATCTATTCGCAAATTGGGATGGTTTCCATCCTCAATGAATTGAATGATATCTCTCAACAGCTGGTAGTAAAGTTTCAAGCAGCTTTCCTTCCCTGCTTTCTTGGCATATTGCTGAATTGCCCATATACACCATAAAAGGACATCGGGCTTCTCTATCTCTGAGATATGAACAGTCAACGGTTTTCCCTCCATGAACTCACGCAATCCCCGTTCAGCTGGTTTCATGACAAGTTCGAAATAATCTTGCTCCTCAATGCTCAAGGTTAGGCCAGGCAAAGCTATGAACTGGTCGCGTGCTCGACACTTGAACCACGGGTAACCAGCAAGTATGTAACGTTCGTTATCTTGGGTTCTGTTATGGAACTGATGAGCTGCATTGACCAGGCAATGAAAGAAATTGTCCCTGGGTTTTCTCGATTCAACTTCCGTTTCAAAAAGACGCTTCAGGTCACTGGTCTTGATTTCAGATGTTGAGGCGGAGAATACAATGCTTTCTCCTTTGCGGATAGTCATCTCGAAATAGCCTGGAACATATAAATCTTCATTCGATGTGTAACCGCGCTCTTTTTCCTTGGGATATTCCAATCCACGATACCAATAAGGATCGAAATGAAATTCATTTTTCTTAGAGAACTGCATGTATAACATTGGATAACCTTCGTACATACAGGTGGTAATGCCATTGTCAATTTCCTGATAATCCCTGCTCGCCACATTGTTCTCATGCGTAAACTGCCGGACGCTTCTGAAAGCAAGAAATGGTCGGAACTGCAAGACGGTCGGTGAATGTGCATCTTCCAAAGTGTAACGTATCAGAATACGGTCTTGATAATGTTGAAATACGACTTCTTTTTTTAGCAGCACGCCACCAACACGATAAATCGTCGTGGGGACACTATCGCAGTTAAATTCCCTGATGTATTTATGTCCGTTGGGGCTAAAACTTCCGCCTTGATACTTATGCAATCCAAGGTTGAAGGCCGCACCATGCTGAATCACCGTAGGGTCGAGGGAACTCAACAGCACATGATTGTCATCGTCTAGTTCGGGTACTGGCACAACAAGCAATCCATGATATTTACGAGTATTACAGTCAACAATGGTAGAACAAGAATAGGCCCCTGAGCGATTGGTTCTCAGCAACTCCCTGGGGAGTGAATCCTGTAAATTTGTCATCAGAGCCTTTTCAAATTTAAGATAGCCCATATATTAGTAAGGTATTACATTTTTTGATTTGTCAATATGCCTACCAACAAAACAAAGAATCGATTAAAGCCTAAAACACCCTTCAAAGATACAAAAAAATATCTAAATTGTATCATACTTGATATTTTTTATGGTGAAATTTTATTTTAAAATATTGCCATCAGATTAAGCACTCACTATAGTGCACAATAGATTCATCAGCCAGTAATTCTATCATTCAATATAGATTGCACCGCATCTCACGGCTTTTATCAGCTAAAGGAAATTTGCCTGCTGTCCTCTATCAACTTAGCCCGTCACTCATTCAACGGAAGCACAGACCATCTGACAATCAACTAAATAGAAAACCGTACCAAAAAGGTCAGCATTCACCGTGCGATTGAAGAGTTTCGGCTGACAAGGAGGCAAGGCGTATCGGACAAAGCTAATCAAGGGAAAGACGGACATGGGACTGTATTGGGGAATAACTGGGCAACCGTATGCCTGAACACGTACTTTAATTTCCAGACATTAATCATGGGCATAATGGTTATACACTTCACAACAAAAAGCCCTCTATCCCTGTGAAATGCAGATGAAAGTCCCGTAATCGTTAATCAAATGACCTTATTCGGGAATCAGAAAGTTTAAAACTTCCTTTTCAACTGTTATCCTAAAAGGTCCGACTGGCGTGTTTGACATCAATCGTCCATCAATTCCGACTAACGTGTGTGGTTCGACATGCATCTCTATATCCTTTGTTCTGAAAGGATGTACGCTCTTATAGTTCAAAAATTTACCTCGCAAGAAAAGATAGATGCCCTCAAAGAGCTGGGTAACTTCAGGATGATAAACAACCGAGACATCTAACAGCCCGTTGTAGGGTACGGCATTGGGTGTCTGCCCATAACCCAGCGCATTACCAACACAAACAGTCATGACCTTACGCTTTATCACATCGGTGTTGATTTTTATATGCATGCGGTAGTCCATCCTCTGAAAAGTCAGAAGGATAAATGAGAAGATGAATGACAAACTCCGAGAACCCAGGACGTGACGGGTACGGCGACGGAGATTCATAATCGTTGCAATCAGCCCGATATTTATACAATTAAGGAAGTAACGGTGGCAAGCCTCGCCTCGCCTGTTCTTGTAACGAATGCATCCAAGGTCAATCTTTCTGACCCGACGCTTCAGCAACCAATCAATGGTTTGCTCCACATTATCCTCATCAAACTCCCAGAAATGGGCGAAATCGTTCATCACACCGTTTGGAATGAGCCCGAAAATGACACTCTTCCGAACAGACTGTTCTTGCTGCATCAGACAATTCACCGCATCATTCAACGCAGAGTCGCCACCAAAAATGATGATAGTCTTATAACCATTGTTGATGAACATGCCTATGAGACGGTCAACGCTCCTTGTATTCTCACTTTGAACCATGTCATAGTCTATCCCACGCTCTTTCAAACAACGCTCAACGCGTTCCCAACGCTTGCGATGTTTCCCGAAAATACCACCTTTAGGGCAATAAACTATACCCCATTTCGTTTCATCTACCATCTTTTTATCTGTTTATTCGAAGAACTTCAATCTATAAATATAATTCGTTGATTTCAATTGATGATATTATCATTCCCAAGTAGTGATTCAGCGAACTTGATTTTCTCATCCATAGGCAGGGAGGTATTGAGCCAATGAATTTGAAAGCCCCGCCGTTCCATTCCCCTGAACCATGTCATCTGACGTTTGGCAAATTGATGGATTGCTATTTCCAATGCGGCGAACATCTCATCAAAACTTAATTCGCCTATAATGTATTGTGTCACAAACTTATATTCCAAACCATAATATATAAGATTCTCAGCGGGAATCCCACTATCTAACAACGACTTTACCTCCTCGACCATTCCATTGGCCAAACGGTCTTTCAGTCGTTGGGTTATCTTTCTTCTACGCTCATCACGGTTGATGTCAAGTCCTATTATCAAGGAGTTAACTTTCGGCATCTGACGCTCCCCCACTGGATGACTCAGCTGGTAAGTTTCAATTTCGATCGCTCTAATTGCCCTATTCGTTGTGTCAACATCCGTCTTATTGTGCATGACGGAATGATTCCGAGTTTTAAGCTCAACCAATATTTTCTCAAGCTCGCTAAGAGACTTTCCCTCAAGACTTTCTCGTAAAACTGGATCTTGCGGCACCGGAGAGAGTGCATAACCCTTTAACACGGCTTCGACATACAGACCCGTTCCTCCACAAAGCACAATGGGACGATTTTCGGACTGCAACTTGTCATATACGGTATGGAAATCCTGTTGATACTGAAACAAGTTGTACTGAGTCCCTGGTTCAGCGATGTCAATCAGATGATATGGTATTTTTTTATCATTAACCACATAGTCATCGAGGTCTTTACCCGTACCGATATCCATTCTGCGATATACCTGCCGACTATCCGCACTGATTATTTCTGCACCAATCCGTGCTGAAAGAGCTGCTGCAAATGAGGTCTTACCACTCGCAGTTGGTCCTATTATGGTGATCATCTTATCCATTTACCGCACAAATATAATAAAAAAAAGCCATTCGGCAAATAACCGAATGGCTTTTAATAGGGTTTTATTCTAAATTAGATTAGCCATTAACCTTTGCCATGTGCTTGATCAAGTCAATCACTTTGTGTGAGTAACCAATTTCGTTGTCATACCAAGAAACCACCTTTACAAATGTATCGGTCAAAGCAATACCTGCCTTAGCATCGAAAATAGATGTACGTGGGTCACCAAGGAAGTCTGAAGAAACAACTGCATCTTCTGTGTAACCAAGGATGCCCTTCAATTCGCCCTCAGAAGCTTCTTTCATTGCTGCGCAGATTTCCTCGTATTTAGCTGGTTTAGCCAAATTAACGGTCAGGTCAACAACAGAAACGTCCAAAGTAGGAACACGCATTGACATACCTGTCAACTTGCCGTTCAATTCTGGAATGACCTTACCAACTGCCTTAGCAGCACCTGTAGATGAAGGGATGATGTTGCCAGAAGCAGCACGGCCACCACGCCAGTCTTTCATTGAAGGACCGTCAACGGTTTTCTGTGTAGCTGTTGTAGAGTGTACGGTAGTCATCAAACCATCTGCAATACCAAACTTGTCGTTCAATACCTTTGCAATAGGAGCGAGACAGTTGGTTGTGCAAGATGCATTAGAAACAAATTTTGTACCCTTTACATATTTATCCTGATTAACACCGCAAACGAACATTGGGGTGTCGTCCTTTGAAGGAGCGGACATAACAACGTACTTTGCACCTGCATCGATATGAGCCTGTGACTTTTCCTTTGTCAAGAAGAGACCAGTTGACTCAACAACGTATTCAGCACCAATTGCATCCCACTTCAAATCAGCTGGGTTGCGTTCTGCAGTTACGCGGATAACGTTACCATTTACAATAAGCTGTGACTTTTCAACATCAGCTTCGATTGTACCGTTGAACAAACCATGCATTGTGTCATACTTCAACATGTATGCGAGGTAATCTACAGGGCAAAGATCGTTAATACCAACTACAACAACGTCTTTTGCGTTTGCTTCTTCGAGACTTGCGCGGAATACGAAACGACCGATACGGCCAAATCCGTTAATACCAATTTTAATCATTTGACTTTTTCTATTATAAAGTGAATAATATTAAAATAAATCATTCGTTAAAGAAACACTTTTCTTTCTATTTCTCTGCAAAGTTACAAAAAAATTCTTATATTTGCAACTGTAGATAGTATTAAACAATATTAAATAAAGGTATGGTTTACATAAAGACCAACAACATCAACTTTACTATGAATATAAGAAAGCTGACAAAATAATATGATGCATAACCATACATTATAAAATTAGAATTATGAGTTTTATAAAAGAATTCAAAGAGTTTGCCGTTCGTGGCAACGTTGTGGACATGGCGGTCGGTGTAATCATCGGCGGTGCCTTTGGTAAGATCGTCTCTTCACTTGTAAATGACATCATTATGCCACTCGTTGGTGCTGTTACAAAAGGTTCCGATTTCTCGGAATTGAGCTGTATGATTGGCGATGCTGAAGTTAAGTATGGTTTATTCATACAGAACATTATTGACTTCGTCATCATCGCATTCTGTATCTTCCTGATGGTCAAAGGAATGAATAGTCTAACAAAGAAAAAGAAAGAAGAGGTGGAAACCCCTGCCGAACCAAGCAACGAAGAGAAACTTTTGGGTGAGATCCGCGACTTGCTGAAGAACAAGTAATATTAAATTGCTGCTTTTACAACATACCAAATGGCGCATCTAACAAGGTGCGCCATTTTTGTTTTATGTAAAATAAATTCAAAATCGTGTGGCAATTCCTTATCGTTCGCTTTGCGATAGCTCACTTATCATTTCCCAAAAGATGACCTATTATCGAATAAAAGGTAACCTATTAGAAGAAAGAAATAAAACGACTGACTGACAGATGGTTGCGAATGGGCTTTGAAAACATCAGGCTGTAAATATTTTTTACTCATCCGCTACCGGTTACTGTTCATTGTCGAGAATCGGTTTTCACAAAAAAAAGCAGGAAAATCTCAGATGAGCATATTCCCGCATATACGATAAGCCGACGGCTATTCTTTATTTTTACAAAACAGTGTAACCATGATGCCAAACGCTCTCTTTGCCTTAAAAGACTTAGTTGTCGGTTCGAAGCATATCAAACACAACCGTTTCTATTATTCCCACTCGATTGTCGAAGGTGGCTTTGATGAAATATCGTAGCAAACACGATTAACCCCTTTCACCTTATTGATGATCTCATTGGAAACCTTTGCCATGAAATCGTAAGGTAGATGTGCCCAATCAGCTGACATTGCATCGGTACTCGTCACGGCACGGAGAGCAACAGGATGCTCATAGGTGCGCTCGTCGCCCATTACTCCGACACTTCGGATGGTGGAGAGGAGGATTGTTCCAGCCTGCCATACCTTGTCATAGAGCACCTCACCATCATCGCAAACATAGTTGTGCATGTTTTCGATGTAGATGTCATCGGCTTCTTGAAGGATGCGTACTTTCTCGCGAGTGATATCGCCCAGAATACGGACCGCCAATCCAGGACCTGGGAACGGATGGCGCTTGATAAGGTGCTCAGGCATACCGAGTTCATAACCCACACGGCGCACCTCGTCCTTGAACAACCATTTCAAAGGCTCGCAAAGTTGAAGATGCATATCCTTGGGAAGTCCGCCAACATTGTGGTGACTCTTAATAACCATGCCCGTAATGCTCAAGCTCTCAATGCGATCGGGGTATATAGTGCCTTGCGCTAGCCATTTGGCATCGGTTATTTTCTTTGCCTCGGCATTGAAAACTTCAACAAAATCACGTCCTATAATCTTTCGTTTCTGTTCCGGATCGGTTACTCCTTCTAAATCCTTAAAGAACTTTTCAGAAGCATCAACTCCAACAACATTCAATCCCAGACCCTCATAAGCCTCCATTACCTTCGAGAACTCGTTCTTGCGGAGCATGCCATGATCAACGAAGATGCAGGTAAGGTTCTTGCCAATGGCCTTGTTAAGCAATGTGGCGCATACCGAAGAGTCAACACCGCCTGACAAACCGAGGATAACCCTGTCTTTTCCTACTTGCTCTCTTAACTGTTTGACGGTGGTTTCGACGTAAGACGCAGGGCTCCACTCTTGTTTGCTGCCGCAAATATCCACCACAAAGTTCTTCAACAATGTCTTGCCTTGCAAGGAATGGTACACTTCCGGGTGGAATTGCACCGCCCACAACGGATTCTTTATCGATGCATAAGATGCAAACTTCACGTCTGTCGTGGATGCTATCACATGGCAGTCATCAGGAATCGCAGTGATGGTGTCACCATGGCTCATCCACACCTGCGAATTTTCGTTGAAACCCTTGAACAGAGGATTGTCGAAATCGACCGTTGTCAGGTTGACACGACCGTATTCTCTCGTACCCGTCTGTTCCACCCTACCACCATTTTTGTGCGATATGTATTGCGCACCATAGCAAATGCCCAAGACCGGCACTTTGCCGACAAACTGACTCAAATCGACTTTAAAGGCTTCTGGGTCATGTACTGAATAAGGAGAGCCAGAAAGGATAACGCCGATTACAGTTGGGTCATCTTTAGGGAATTTGTTGTATGGAAGAATCTCACAAAACGTATCTAATTCACGTATGCGACGTCCTATTAGCTGCGTAGTTTGTGAACCAAAATCCAAGATAATGATCTTTTGCATATTCTTATTTTCTATTTTATGTATATTCTTTGGGGTAAAAACATTCTTTAATGAGTATGGGGAATCATCAATAACAGTTTCCTTTCTGATGAATTAAAATCGTGTTTTGCCGCTACTTACAAATTCCTCTGCTTCGTGAAGAGTGTCGAGCTTGCCGACATCCATCAGTTGCAAGTCATCTTTCACATAACCGTAGAAATGCAACTCGTGGGCATTCTGCAGATAAAAGTCCATGATTGGAAATTTATCAGGCCATCCTTCCATTGTCTTGAATATAGAGAAATTGACGACATGGATACCAGAGAAGGCAAACAGGCGATATCCATTCTGCACGTTGTTGGCCTTATTGCCATACGGTTGCTCGAATGTCAATGCCTTCACACTGGCAAAAGGCGATTTCACCTCTCCAGTCTCAACATTTGTCCAACCAACCAAACGCATGGTTTCGTCGAAGATGAGATAGCGTTTCGTCTTACGACCACTCACCAATAGTAAGGCATCAACTTGCGATTGCCTTTCCGCCAGAGCGACGCGGTCATAAAACGCATGCAAGTCAACGTTGCTAAGAATGTCAACATTGTGGATGAGGATGGGACTTTCTGAATCAAAAAGCGGAGCAGCCTTTTTGATACCACCTCCAGTATCAAGAAGTTGCTCCGTTTCATCAGATATACGAATGTCGATTCCGAAATCGTTTGCGTTAAGAAAATCTATGATTTGATTGGCGAAATGATGGACATTGACAACAATATTCTTGCATCCAGCCATCCTCAACCTTTCTATTGTGTGCTCAAGCAGTGGCTTGCCACTAACTCTTACCAGTGCTTTCGGCATCCGATCAGTAAGCGGCTTGAGGCGAGTGCCAAGACCTGCTGCAAAAATCATTGACTGCATTATAGACTTTTTTAATGCGTGCAAATTTACTAATTATCTTTCAGATAGCAAAGGAAAAAGAGATAAAACCAAAAAGGGATATTGAACGTTCCATGGTTTCTGTTCAAAGGTTGACTCGTTAGTCGTGATATCTATTTGGGGTTCTCCTCATGCGATGCTGACCGTGGAGGTAATATTTCTTCAATACCCTGCTCCCTGTGTGTGATATGTACCTCTACTCCATACTTTTGATTCAAGTGCTCTGCCAAATGTTGCGCACTATATACTGAGCGATGCTGACCTCCCGTACAACCAAAACTGAACATCAAGTCGGTGAATCCTCGCTGAATGTATCGTTCTACATGATGGTCTGCCAATTTATAGACAGGTTTGAGGAACTCAAGTATCTCGCCATCATCCTCAAGGAATCGGATAACAGCCTCGTCCAATCCGGTAATCTTTTTGTAAGGTTCGTAGCGACCTGGATTATGTGTGCTTCGACAGTCAAAGACATAACCTCCGCCATTGCCAGAGGTGTCTTCGGGAATGCCCTTCTTGAACGAAAAGCTATTCACACGCACAACCAATGGGCCCTTACCATCATACTTTGAAAATGTCGCAGGTCCGTCAAGAGGATTGGCATTATAGATATCCTTCTCCACTATCTTATATCCGTCGCTGCGATTAATGGCTGCGCGTTCTATCCTGGCAAACTGTGGAAGCTCAGTGACTTGCCTTAGCATATCCATCATGTAGGGATAAGGGAAAACTTTCGCGCCCATTGTCAAGACGTCCCTGAGATTTTGGATGGCGGGAGGTATCGAATCAAGGAAGTGTTTCTTACGTTCAAAATACCCTCGGAAACCGTATGCGCCCAAAACTTGGAGCAATCGGAAGAGTACGAACAAGGAAAGACGGTTGACAAAATGACGTTTCGAAGGCACTTCGGTATAGTTCTTCAAGCTCTGATAGTACTCAAAGACCAACTCCCGCCGAAGTTTGAACGAATATTTAGCACTCGCCTGCCAAAGGAATGAGGCCAAATCATAATAGTAAGGTCCCTTTCTTCCGCCCTGAAAATCAATAAACTGCGGATTACCTTTGGCATCAAGCATAATGTTCCGTGCCTGAAAGTCACGATAAAGAAATGAGTCCATCTGTTCAGAGGTCAGATCCTTGGCAAACATGCGGAAGTCAGCCTCCAGTTTCAGCTCATGGAAGTCGAGCTCTGTGGCTTTTAAAAAGCAGTATTTAAAATAGTTCAGATCGAACAATACTCCCTCCATGTTGAACTCTGGCTGAGGATAGCAGTTGCTAAAGTCCAGCTCACGTGCGCCCCTTAATTGGATATTGGGCAATTCACGTATTGTTTTGCGTAGCAATTCCTTTTCTGCAAGATTGTAACGGCCACCTGCAACACGGCCGCCTTCTATTGCATCGAAGAGCGATTTGTTACCCAAATCTGTCTGTATATAACGGGTTTCATCGTCAGAAACCGCTAATATCTCAGGAACGGGCAACTGTCTTTTCGTGAAATGTTTGGCAAGATAAATAAAAGCATGGTCTTCATCTCTGCTTGTGCCAACAACACCTATCACAGACTTTCCCTCTGCATCATAAAAACGATAGTATTCCCGGTTACTTCCAGCACCAGGGATTTTCTCAACGCTTTTCGGTTCTGCCCCCGACCAGTTCTTATAAAGTTGAATAAGTTTTTCCATCGTAAAAATTATTTGGACTCTTCTTCCTCTTTATCGTCATTTAGATTCTTCAGAATCTCATCGGCCTGCTTCTCGCCTTTTTTCTTTAACTCATACTGCTGTATCAAACCGTCAATCAACAGCAGAAGAACCATGATGCCAGCTGTAACCCATATACTACGAGTGATATAATACAGTCCTCCGATGATGACGAAGAACACCAAGAACATTTTCCAATTTAACTTCAGCTTCATACCGCAAAGTTACAAATAAAAAGGAGAACAAACGAGAAAACAAAAACTTATTAGGTGGGAAAACACGAAAAATTGGGAAGTCAAAAGACTTCCCACGTTCATTATAAGTATTTACCTTTTCCTTACATCATACCACCCATTCCTGGATTTGCTGGGATAGCGGGTGTCTCCTCTGGCTGATCAACAATCAGGCACTCAGTTGTGAGGAACATACCTGCGATTGACGCAGCGTTTTCAAGGGCAACACGAGCAACTTTTGCTGGGTCGATAACACCAGCAGAACGAAGATCTTCGTACTTGTCGCTACGGGCATTGTAACCGAAATCACCCTTTCCTTCGCGAACTTTATTAACTACCACAGCTCCTTCATCACCTGCGTTGGCAACAATCTGGCGCAAAGGTTCTTCGATAGCACGGCAAACGATGTTAATACCAGTCTGTTCGTCTCCGTTCTCACCCTTCAGGCCCTTCAAAGCCTCCTGAGAGCGGATGTAAGTAGTACCGCCACCCACAACAACACCTTCCTCTGTTGCTGCACGAGTTGCACAAAGTGCATCGTCAACGCGGTCCTTCTTCTCCTTCATTTCAACTTCAGAGTTAGCACCAACGTAGAGAACAGCTACACCACCAGAGAGCTTAGCCAAACGCTCCTGAAGCTTTTCCTTGTCGTAGGTGCTCTTTGTGTTGGCAATCTCACTCTTAATGAGGTTCACTCGCTCAGCGATATTCTCCTTTGTGCCAGCACCATCAACAATTGTTGTGTAATCCTTAGACACAGTTACCTTCTTGGCAGAACCGAGCATCTCAAGAGTTGCCTTGTCGAGAGTCAATCCCTTGTCCTCACTGATCACGACACCACCTGTCAGCACTGCAATATCCTCAAGCATAGCTTTACGACGGTCGCCGAAGCCCGGAGCCTTAACAGCACAAATCTTCAATCCGCCACGAAGACGGTTTACAACCAATGTAGTCAATGCCTCAGAATCTACATCCTCAGCAATGACTAGCAATGGGCGTCCACTCTCTGCGGCTGGCTGGAGGATAGGCAAGAAATCCTTAACATTGGAGATTTTCTTGTCATAGATGAGGATGTATGGATTTTCCATCAGTGCTTCCATCTTGTCGGTATCGGTAACGAAGTAGCTTGACAGGTATCCACGGTCGAATTGCATACCCTCCACAACATCGATATTTGTATCGCGTGTCTTGCTTTCCTCGATTGTGATAACGCCGTCTTTGGAAACTTTGCGCATTGCGTCAGCCAACAACTTTCCAATTTCAGGATCGTTGTTTGCACTTACTGTTGCCACCTGCTCAATCTTGTCGTAGTTGTCGCCGACTATTTCAGCATTTTCCTTGATATAGTCAACTACTTTATTCACAGCCTTATCAATACCACGCTTCAAGTCCATTGGATTTGCACCAGCAGCCACGTTTTTCAAGCCTTCAGTTACGATTGCCTGTGTGAGAATTGTAGCTGTTGTCGTACCGTCACCAGCGTCATCACCAGTCTTGCTTGCCACACTCTTTACGAGCTGTGCACCAGCGTTCTCAAAGTTGTCTTCCAACTCGATTTCCTTGGCAACGGTCACACCGTCCTTGGTAATCTGCGGAGCGCCAAACTTCTTTCCAATTACTACGTTACGTCCCTTAGGACCTAATGTTACCTTAACTGCGTCAGCCAACTGATCAACACCACTCTTGAGCAACTCACGTGCGTCTTTATTGAATTTTATATCTTTTGCCATTTTTTACTTTGTATTTTATACTAATCGTTGCCACGATTATGAATTATAAATTGTGAAATCTAATCGCATTTCAATTTATTTATTCTACCACTGCAAGTACGTCGCTCTGACGCATCATCAGGTACTTCTCGCCATCGTTCTCGATTTCAGTACCAGCATATTTGCCGTAGAAGACCTCATCGCCTGGTTTAAGAATCATTTCTTCATCTTTCGTACCGTTACCAACAGCCACCACTTTACCGCGCTGTGGTTTTTCTTTAGCTGTGTCAGGAATAATAATTCCACCTACTTTCTGTTCTGCCTCAATTGGGAGAACAAGCACTCTGTCTGCTAATGGTTTAATTGTCATAATTTTATATGTTTTTAGTTTAAACTTTCTATTATTTGCCGAACACTATTTCAAGTCTTCGCCTATCATTATACGAAAACCGTGCCAAAATTAATAAGCTGACATGCCTGACATGACAAGTGTGACACAATTGTCAGTTGTTCACTCCGATTTCACAGCTTTGAGGCTAACCTCAAAAGCGCCATTCATTTTTGTAAAAACAAAGTCAATAGCAATTTCGATAGAATAGTTATCAGATAGTAAAAGGTCAACTATTTGCGTGCAAAAGGTTAGCATTCGGGCTATAAAAGGCCAGGTTTTGAGAGCAAATAGCTATCCAGCTCATTACCAACTGGTTACAAACAGTTAACGAAACCATTCACTTGTAAATATTTTTTACTATCCGAGATACGGTGTTCCTGATGTTTTCCGTGGCAATATCGGGCCTCAAGGCTTTTTCCTTTGGCATATCAGCGGTATTAATGCTACTAACCGAGGTAAAACCGGCACCAACGAGCTCAACCTCATTGAGCACTCTCCCAGCAATCAGGTGTACGGGAATCTTGAACGATTGAGCCAATTGAAGTACTTTCTGGGGAATTTTGCCCATCAGCGTCTGTTTGTCAGCACTCCCCTCGCCCGTTATAATCAAGTCTGCGCCAGCTATCAAGTCGCTGAAGTGAGCTTCGCGCAACAGCAAGTCTGCTCCTGATTCTTTTTCGGTATCGAAAAACTCCATGAAAGCGTAGCCAAGCCCCCCTGCTGCTCCTGCTCCTTTCATGCCAGAGCAGTCTTTTCCCATTTTCTTTGCCGACATGGTAGCAAAAGTCATGGCACGACGGTCGAGGAAAACGATGTCACTCTCAGTTGCACCTTTTTGAGATCCGAAAATTAAGGCTGCCCCTTTTGGACCATAAAGCGGATTGTCAACATCGGAAGCCAAACGAATGCGAAGCGATTTGAGCTGCGGATGGTTGTACCACTCTTCTCCGTATTCATCTTTGAAGGCCCTAAGCATGCCTAACCCGCAATCACTTGTCGCTGATCCGCCGAGTCCGATAATAAAATCCCTGCACCCATGCTTTATGGCGGCTATCATCAGCTCACCTACTCCATAGGTTGTGCCCCTTAACGGATTCAACTCATCTGCCTTTAACAAATTAATGCCACACGAAACAGCCGTTTCAATGATGCAGACTCCGTCTTTGCGCACTGCAAATGTCGTTTGAATCGGCCGCATGAGTGCATCATGACTATCTACAACAAATTTATCACATTCAAAAAGCTCGCAGAACACATTCAACATTCCGTCTCCCCCATCCGTTACAGGTACTTTCAGTATCTCGGCACAGGGATATTGTTCACGAACCCCTCGCTCAGCGGCTGCCTCTGCCGACTGCGAGGTTAGACAACCTTTGAAACTGTCAATCGCAAGTATAATCTTCATTGTTTTAACATTAAATAGTCAATAATCCAAAAATTCTTACCGAGGTTTACTACGGTGTCGCCACTCATTGAACCCTACGTCAATCAAATTCTCAAAAATGCTGAAAAAGCCAGCTTCAGCTTGCAAAAATACGTATTTTGGACTCAACACATGACAATCATACAAAGAAATCTACAAAAATTTTGAGATTTAAGCATTTATGATTATCTTTGCATATATAAAAAGGTGTGAAAGATTGGGAAGATTATAAATACAAACTCCACCTCTCTTAATAATGATCTCTAAAACTTTACCTTTATGAAAGATTTCTTTAAAAACGTACTTGCAACGATAGTCGGTATCTTGCTAACAGGTTTTATATTGGTTATCTTTGGTTTACTGAGTATTATCGGTATGGCTATTTCAAGCGAAAAATCGGCCAGCATTAAAAATAACTCTGTATTGTCCATCAACCTTTCTGGACAAATGACAGAGCGTGTTGAGGATGATTTCATGACGCAACTTTCCGGACAAGTTAGTAATAACATCAGCCTTGAGGACTTTATTTCAGGAGTAAGGAAAGCAAAAAACAACGATAAGATAAAAGGTATTTACTTAGAAGCCGGCGCTTTCGCACCCGATTCGTATGCATCCTTGCAAGCAGCACGCAATGCACTACTCGATTTCAAAAAGAGTGGCAAGTGGATTGTTGCCTATGGCGACATCTACACACAGGGAGCATATTATCTTGCTTCTGTAGCAGACAAGCTATATCTCAACCCCCAAGGACAAATCGACTGGCATGGACTTGCCGCCCAACCAGTTTTTCTCAAGGATATGCTGGCCAAGGTCGGAGTGAAAATGCAAGTGGCCAAAGTGGGTACATACAAAAGTGCCACAGAACAGTTTACAGGCGACAAGATGAGCGATGCCGACAGGGCACAGACTACAGCCTATCTGAATGGTATATGGCAAAACATCACAAAAGGAGTGAGCGAGAGTCGCAAGATATCCGTAGCCACATTGAATCAATATGCTGATAGTTTAATCACTTTCGCAGCGCCCAATGAGTATCAGAAATTGAAACTCGTAGATGGGCTTCTCTACACTGACCAAGTGAAGAAGGAAGTGAAAAAACTGCTGAACATTGAGGAGAAGAAACGCATTAATCAAGTCTCTCTTACCGATTTGAAAGGAATCGATGACGAAGATGATGGTGAAGAAATTGCCGTCTATTATGCCTACGGAAATATTGTTGATGGAAATGCACCCGGTATGTTCTCGCAAGGACATCTCATTGATGCGCAAGTGGTTTGCAAAGATATAGAGGATTTGATGAAAGACAAGGATGTAAAGGCCGTTGTTCTCCGCATTAATTCAGGTGGTGGATCAGCTTATGCGTCAGAACAAATCTGGCATCAGATCGTAGAACTGAAAAAAGTCAAACCAGTCGTTGTAAGCATGGGTGGCATGGCTGCTTCAGGTGGCTATTATATCTCAGCCCCCGCCAACTGGATTGTTGCTGAGCCTACCACACTGACAGGCTCTATCGGAATATTCGGTATGTTCCCTGACCTCGGCGGTTTATACTCAGAGAAACTTGGTTTAAAATTCGATGAGGTAAAAACCAATAAGAACGCGGCATTCGGCTCAATGACAAGGCCATTCACTCCTGAAGAGATGAGTTATCTGGAACGATACATTGATCGTGGCTACAAGACTTTCAAAAATCGGGTGGCCCAAGGAAGGAAAATGTCCGAGGCTCAGGTTGAGAATATAGCGCAAGGGCACGTATATACGGGCCAGGACGCCTTCAAAATTAAATTGGTTGACGAGCTCGGAGGAATTGAAAAGGCAATCGCTAAGGCTGCAAAGCTTGCTAATTTGAAAGAATATCATACTGCGAGTTACCCCGTTCCTGTCGATTGGATGACACAGTTTGTCAACCAAATGACCCAAAAGAACTATCTGGATGAGCAGCTACGAGCCACACTTGGCATCTACTACGAGCCTTTTATATTGATAAAAGACCTCAACAATCAGGCTGCAATTCAAGCCAGAATACCGTATAATCCGAATATAAAATAACGATTTATGTGAGAAATGGGGTTGATAATTCACCTCATCTGACGAGTTAACAACAAGAAATGGAAGGCGACTTCATCAAAACAAATCCATGGTTGCTCCCCCTAAGCTGGCTCTACGGACTTGGAGTGGGCATCCGAAACGAACTCTTTGAGTTGGGAATCTTAAAGAGTCGCAGTTTTGATGTGCCCGTAATCTCGGTCGGAAATATAACCGTTGGTGGGTCAGGCAAGACCCCACACGTAGAATATCTTGTCGAATTGCTCAAGGATAGCACCCAAGTAGCTGTTTTATCAAGAGGGTATAAGCGCAAAAGCCGAGGGTATGTGCTTGCTGAAACAGACACACCCATGAAGATGATTGGCGATGAACCTTACCAAATGAAAAGCAAGTATCCGGAAGTATTTGTGGCCGTTGACAAGAACCGATGCAATGGTATCGAACGACTGACAACAGATGAGGAGACTAAGGAAACCGACGTCGTTCTGCTTGATGACGCATTCCAGCACCGTTATGTAAAGCCAGGCATCAACATTCTTTTGGTAGATTATCACAGACTGATTGTCTATGACAAGCTATTACCAGCAGGACGATTACGAGAGCCTCTATCAGGGAAGCACCGTGCCGATATTGTCATCATCACCAAATGTCCGAAAGATCTGAATCCAATTGACTTCAGGGTACTAAACAAGGCAATGGAGCTTTATCCATTTCAAGATTTATTCTTCACCACACTTGAATATTGTGACCTAAGGCCCGTATTCAAAGAAGAAGCAAACAAAGAATCGATAGCCCTCAACGACATTAAGCAAAATAACGTAATGTTGCTCACAGGCATAGCATTGCCCGAACAGATGGAGATTGACTTGGCACATTACATCGGAGAAAAGGAAATGACCAAGCTTTCCTTCCCGGACCACCATAATTTTAGAAAGAAAGACATTGCGAATATCAACGCTACTTTTGAGCAGATGGAGCAACCTAAGATAATCATTACAACAGAAAAGGACTGCTCTCGGCTTATAGAATTAGAAGGATTAGACGAGGAGGTCAGAAAGAATATATATGTTCTCCCCATAAAAGTGAAATTTATGCTCGGCAAAGGGGAACAATTCAATAATAAAATACTATCATATGTACAAAAAAATTCAAGAAACAGCATCTTGGCTAAAGGAAAGAATGACCACAAGTCCAAAAACAGCAATTATTCTGGGAACAGGCCTCGGACAATTAGCTTCCGAAATTACTGATACTTACGAATTCTCCTACAAAGACATTCCAAACTTCCCTGTGTCAACTGTTGAAGGACATGCAGGTTGTCTTATTTTTGGAAAGCTTGGGGGAAAGGACATCGTGGCTATGAAAGGCCGCTTCCATTACTATGAGGGCTACCACATGCAGGAAGTGACATTCCCAATCAGAGTGATGTACGAATTAGGCATCGAGACCCTCTTTGTTTCCAACGCTTCAGGTGGCATGAACCCTGATTTCAAGATTGGCGACCTGATGATTATCACCGACCACATCAACTTCTTCCCAGAGCACCCATTACATGGACCAAATTTCCCCACTGGCCCCCGTTTCCCCGATATGCACGAAGCCTATGACCACCAGCTCATTGAAATAGCAGATGGCATTGCCAAAGAGAAGGGTATCAGAGTGAGGCACGGTGTTTACACGGGAGTTCAAGGACCGACCTTCGAAACTCCGGCAGAATACCGCATGTACCGTATCTTGGGTGGCGACGCTGTAGGTATGAGCACTGTACCAGAGGTTATCGTAGCCCGCCATTCAGGCATAAAGGTGTTCGGTATCAGCGTAATTACCGACCTTGGAGGTTTCGACACTCCTGTAGAAGTAAGCCATGAAGAGGTACAGGATGCCGCAAACAAGGCACAACCATTGATGACAGAAATCATGCGGGAAATGATCAAGAGATCATAAGCCACAAGATAATTGATGAAACTTCAGAAGAGTTTATATCAAAACTCGAATTGAATAATTTTAAAATTATCAAAAGAAGGTGTCGCCTTAAAAGTTAATGGTTTAGGCGATACTTTCTCTAATATTTTTAAACTCCGAATCAAACGAACATGGAAATTAAAGAATTGGGAGAATTTGGTCTAATTGAGCGCCTCACAAAAGATATTAACCCCTCGAACCAATCGACAGTGAAGGGAATTGGCGACGATGCAGCAGTACTTCACTACAGCGACAAGGAGACACTCGTAGCGTCACACATGTTCATGGAGGGCATACAGTTCGACCTGACCTACATTGACATGCAGCATTTGGCTTACAAATGTGCAATGATTACAATGTGCAATATCTTCGCGATGAATGGCAAACCCAACCAGCTGATTATCTCCATCGGACTGGGGAAGCGTTTCAAAGTAGAGGATCTTGACCAGTTCTATAAGGGATTGAAAGCCGCATGCGACAAATGGAGTGTCGATATCATTGGCGGAGACACCACTTCTTCATATACCGGACTTGCCATCAACATGACTTGCATCGGCGAAGCTGCGAAAAACGAGATAGTATATAGAAATGGCGCCAAACCGACAGATATTATATGTGTGTCAGGCGACTTGGGATCGGCCTACATGGGTTTACAGATACTTGAAAGGGAGAAAACCGTTTTTTATCAGCAAGTAGAAGAATACAATAAGAAACTGAAAGCCGCTCAAGAGGCAGGAAACACGGCTGCTATCAAATCACTGAACGCAGAACGCGAGGTGATTTTCAATTTCCAACCCGATTTTGCTGGAAAAGAATATTTAATTGACCGCCAGCTGAAACCAGAGGCGCCAGGAAACATTCTTGCCCAACTGTGTGATTCTCATATTCACCCCACAGCTATGATAGATATCTCTGATGGATTGGCCAGCGATTTAAAGCACATTTGCAAGGACAGCAAATGCGGGTGCAGAATCTACGAAGACAAGATTCCTATCGATTATCAGACGGCAGCAACCTGCGAAGAGTTCAACATGAACCTCACAACGGCAGCACTCAATGGAGGAGAAGATTATGAGTTGCTTTTCACCATTCCTATCAGCGAGCATGCCAAGATTGAGAAAATGGAAAATATCCGTCAGATCGGGTATATAACTGAACAACAGTTGGGTGAATATATTATTACGAGAGATGGAAATGAGTTTAAACTCTTGGCTCAAGGGTGGCAAGAAGAATGAGAACAATGCGGCATGCTGAAGGTAAGTTATGATTTTGGGGTGAGTAAGAATAGCTGATTTCTCTTTTCTTATTTTTGCAAAGAAAAGTTAACACCAGAAATAATCCCTACAATATTTGTACGATTCAAAAGATTTATATACCTTTGCACTCGCAAATCAGAATTGACTCATTGTCAACGAAAACAAAAGCAATTGGTGCCATAGCTCAGTTGGTAGAGCAAAGGACTGAAAATCCTTGTGTCCCCGGTTCGATTCCTGGTGGTACCACTCCTCCTTTCATTAGGGCGGTTCTCTTTGAGTCCGCTCTTTTTTATTCCGATCATATCCAATTATTTACAAAAACAGCCCCTGTTAATCCCCATTTCAAAACAGCGGGATGACCGTTCCATACCCATTAGGAATTAAACTCCAATTGGGCAGTAGACCGCACGTTCACAAACGGATAATGACAACTTGCCCTCCTGACCGATTTCATTCGGGTCAGTCGTAAAACCCAGTTGCACCCCTCTCCCCTCATGCACATAATTTCATAAGCCTGTAAAGGAAGAAAGGAATATCCGTTACTCCCCTGAACTGTGCCCTGAAGGCTTTGACTTTTGCGTTGAAGGATTCAGCATTGGCATTTGTGGCTCTGTTGACAAAGAAATTGAGTATGCTATCATAATGGTTCTTAAAGGTGTCAATCACCGTATAGAAGTTGTCCACCCCCAATTTCTCCACCTTATTAAACCATCTTGCCAGTTTCAGCCTTGCCGCGTCCTTGATGCTTCCGGCATTATAAATATCAGTAAGTTCCATGGCCAGGTCATAGGCTTTTTTGAGTTCTGGGTAGTTTT
>NZ_AUME01000043.1 GCF_000430525.1 Prevotella corporis DSM 18810 = JCM 8529
GCTATCGAGTCGTTGTACAAACAGCTTAAACAGAACTTCCCGCTTCATTTCTTCTATGGGGACAGCGTCAATGCCATACAAATACAGACATGGGTAGTCTTGATAGCGAATCTGCTGATAACAGTTCTGTCAAGAAGCATCAAGAGACACTGTGCATTCTCACAAGTTGTTACCATGATACGACTTATGCTTATGTACTACGTTGATTTTATCGCATTCATGGAAAATCCCGAAAAAACTTGGAATGATTTCCTTGCAAAGGAGATGCAAAAAGCGCCACCTGAACCAAGTCTTTTCGATTAGGGGGGCTTACTTTTGAAAAAATTAACCCAAAAGTCCTATTTTACGGGGCTTCGGGGAAGATTTTTATGTTCTTTTGAGTTTTACCGGACAGCAATAGAAAAAAATGAAACTTACACATTCGCAAATTTCGGATATTCCATCTTTGCTTTTCTTTTCAATTATTGTGTCCATTTGAGCTTTATCGGCCAGCAATGATAAATATACTATCTTCGTTTATTCTTTTGTGGATTCTTATATTCCTTATTATTTTTAGATTTATAATTCTTTCTAAATCTGATATAGTCTTGTGGGCTGCTGCCAATAGCTTTGGAGTTGTATTTTTCTTTACCGCGGAAAGATTTGTCATTGTAAAGTTTAGGAATCAAATCGCTTCTGCCAATTTTGTAAAGCTCAAGTTCAATATTACGTCTTTCAGATGGTTTGTACCAGAAAAAGAATTGTCGTTGTGCAAGTTTTTCTCTTGGTGTTTTAGCAGAATAGACAGGCTCTAATGTGTAAGGGTCGTAGCCTGAATACCAAGTCTCCGTTGACACAGTCATCGGAGTGGGGGTAAAGTCCTGAACTTGCTCCAAATTGAAATTCAAGTCTTTAGTCAGTACTGCAAGCTCAGCCATATCCTCTGCTTTGCATCCAGGATGCGATGAAATGAAATAGGGGATAATCTGCTGATTCAGATTGTTTTCTTTGTTTATCCTGTCAAAAATCTTCTTGAAAGCGTAGAACTGTTGGAATGAGGGCTTTCGCATTAATTTCAATACCCTGTCCGAGGTATGTTCCGGTGCTATCTTCAATCTTCCGCTGACGTGTTTTGTTATCAGTTCTCTTGCATACTCTTGTGCTGCATTATTAGTTTTCTCATCTTTGCTTCTGTGAAGTATTAAATCGTATCTAACACCTGACCCAATAAAACTTTTTTTGATTTCTGGCAAGTTATCTACGGCTTTATAGATTTCTAATAATTTGCTATGGTCTGTATTGAGATTTGGACATATCTCTGGATTGATACAACTTGGACGCTTGCAATGGTCGCACGCTTTTTGATTGATGCCCGCCATGCCATACATATTGGCAGATGGCCCTCCAAGATCGGACAAGTAACCTTTGAAATCAGGCATCTTAATGACCTGTCTGACTTCATTCAAAATACTTTCCTTTGAGCGACTAGCAATAAATTTTCCTTGATGAGCAGATATTGTGCAAAAGGCACATCCTCCGAAACATCCTCTGTGAACATTCACACTAAATTTGATCATTTCATAGGCTGGAATTGTTTTGCCTCTATACTTTGGATGAGGTTCACGTGTATAGGGTAAGTCGTATGACGCATCCACTTCAGAAGTAGTCATTGTAGGATAGGGAGGGTTCACCACAACATAATGATTATCAACAGGCTGTATTATTCTTTGAGCATATTTCTTGTTGGCCTCCTCTTCTATATGTTTGAAGTTCTCTGCCTCTGCCTTTTTACTGTGCAGGCATTCCTCGTGTGAGTGTAGAAGAATGTCGTTGTCCGTTATTCCACTAGGAATCTCATTTTCATTGCATAGGAATACGGTCTGTGGAATATAGTTAATATCTTTTATTGACTTTCCTGCTTCAAGTTCTTTTGCAATGGCAATAGATTGTTTTTCTCCCATGCCATAGATGATGATGTCGGCATTTGAATCACAAAGGATACTCTTGCGCACTTTGTCTTGCCAGTAATCATAGTGCGTCAGACGTCGCAATGAAGCCTCTATGCCACCTAAGACAATGGGTGTATCGGGATAGATTTGCTTGAGAATTTTGCTGTAGATAATCGTTGGATATTCTGGCCTCAAGTCATGACGTCCATCTGGAGAATAGGCATCTTCTGATCTTAGTCGTTTATTTGCGGTATATTTGTTAACCATCGAATCCATAGCGCCTGGTGCTATTCCAAAGTAGAGACGTGGCCGTCCAAGTTTTTTGAAGTCGCGAAAATCACCGTGCCAGTCTGGTTGTGGTACAATGGCCACTTTGTATCCCGCTTTTTCCAATGTGCGTCCAATGACGGCAGCCCCAAAAGCCGGGTGATCAATGTAGGCATCTGCTGAAAATAAGATGATATCAAGTTCGTCCCAACTTCTCAGACCCACTTCTTTTTTCGTAGTAGGTAGAAAATCGGTTAACTGATACCTTGAGATATAAGTTTGTTTTTGGTCTTTTCTCCTTATATCCTTTTTTTCCTTTTGAGGATCTCGCTTCTCAGGATTTTTTTTATTTCTATGAGCTATATTTGATTTTTTATAATCCAACGAAATTCTTATTATTATTTTTTAATGTTATGCTTGTCGTCCATCTCGTCTTGACCAACAGCAATATCCTGCCATTCTGTGTAAAGCTTTATGAGGTTTTTCAGTCCTAATGCCTTCATGTTCTGATTGTAGATGACGTCAAGACATAGGTCCAACAACGCATTATCTTTTGTTGTATCCGATTCCAGTAATCCCCTGATATTGTATTTTAATTTGTCGAGTACTTCCTCATTAATAATTCCACTTGAATCAATTAAGTGTGAGAATAAAGAGTATTTTCTAATTGTTTCAAGATGTGCCTCACTCACTTCGATATGTCTTGTGTTTGAGGCGTTTGATTGTATCTTATACATATTCGTCATGTTTTAATCTGTTAGCTTTTATTGTAGGAGAAATGAAATCAGTCCATGCATGATTCTGCGCCGATCGTTATTGGCTTTAATGCACTCAAAAGGGAATCCCATCACTACAGAGCGATAATCATAGCCTTTATATGCAACAGCAGCACTTGAATTATCAGCGTATTTCATGATGCTAAAGGCAGAACCTGTGGGTAATATAATGTCAGGAGAATATGCACCGTAATGTTCTTCATTTAAATTCCTATAAACATCAAAATTAGTACCTAATCCTGTAACTACCGAATTATAATTATTCGTATTGCTTCCACCAGATTGTATTTTAAGGTATTGGGCAAGCCACTGTTGCTCCATATTGGATCGCATGTCAGCTGCGAGATATGCCCCACTCACCAGTAGGTTGCCTCTGCCTTTAAGATAGTATGCCAATTTTTCTTGCATCTGTGGGCGCAATGCTTTATAATAGTAAAGGCTATGTCCATCATCCTTTTCTAATCCTAAAATCAAATCAACTAATGCGAAGTCGTTAAGTTTCACCAAACCATTTTCTATTGCAGCATTGGTACAACTTGCTATGTTGTATTTTCTGATTTTGGAAATGGCTTCTGCGTGAGTCTTTACGTAGTTGAAGTCATTGCCTGCTAAGAATTGGCCAGAAAGTTCATCTCCTCCAAAGCCAAGAGCGGTTGGTCCTTCCTTTCCAATTTGCGATTTGTCAAAATTACTCTGTTTTCCGCTCCAGCCAGCTGTGGCTCCATAACTAACACCTGGGTCGGATTCAAAATCGAACCCCTGTTCGGTGCTTGTATCTATGATAGCCGGAGAAGACAAACGGTGAAATCCGTTGACAATAAGGATAGTCAGCTTGGCTCCTTTTTGATGATAGGCCGACAAAACCTCTGTAGGGAAACTTTCCCCACCACTATTACATGCCGTTACCTTGAAGTTATAAAGTATGCCAGGTTCTATTTTTAACTCATAGGACATGCCCTTGACATTAGTACCATTATCAAATCCGCTTGTTCCAGTTGACATGTAAATGTTGAAGGAACTGGGAGTCGCAGTTGGTTCAATAGGGTCGTAAACTGCATTCCATTTTAGTCTTATCTTGTCCTCTGCAGTATATTCTATTCGAAAATTATTAGGTGAAAGTGGTTGCACCACATACTTTGTTCTATGGAGAGCCGAAGTATAGCGAAGAATTGTTTTATAGATGGAACGGGCGAACGTGAATTTAAAGTTCGGGTCCTGGCCCAATCGCATATCTTTGAAGTTTTGGTGCGACATGGTTTCAATGATAGCCGACGGGACTTCTGGCAATCTTGTCTCACTATAGTTTTGATCTTTAACAGAACGTGTATTCCAATTTCTATGGAACGTTGATTCGATATCTCTTTTAACGTTAGTGACAAGTTGCTCTGCAAAAATTTTGGAAACTCTTCTGGTTAGCCCCGTGCCCAAAGTTGGATTTCCATTTTGAGTCGTACATATCCCTAATGTTCCTACTGTGGTTCCATCTTCTTTAACTCCAGCATCACTATGAATGGCCAATGACAGTTCAATGGGAACCTTTAATCCATCTTGTTTTGGAACATAAGTGGAACCACCTGCGAGCCAATTAGTATATAATGATCTAGAGTTGATGTCATCATTGTAGTCGTTCGTACCATTGCTCTTACTAACGATGTTCCGAGGGGCTCCCGCCCATTGAGTAAAATACCTTGCTCCCTCCAGTGTGCGAGGAAAGCCACTTGTGCCCCCCCCCCTTGCAATGTTCCCCATTCCACCTCCAAAGCGCACCGCATCGGCAGTTACGATTCCTCTTTTTTTGCTATGGTTGGTTACTAACACCCTATTATAGATATTGCACCCTCGGTCAAATTCAAAAGTTCCAAGATAAACCCAAGTTCCTCCTCCCATCTTTTGGTTCACATGAAAATGGGTCTCTTGCCCCTTGTGATATACGATATATTCGGCCCTTTCTACGCTGCGTTTTACTGTTTTATAGCTTACATATACAGCATAAAATCCATCCTCTGGGAAATATGGCTGATAGGAAGCGTAGCTTATCCTACTTTGACGCTTTATAGATTTGATTTGCCTTGCCGTTCCTGCTTGAAATGGATTTTCTCCGTCGCCATAAGTTCCTTCATGAGATGCAAATCCAGTGCCGGAAAAATTTTCCCATTTTCTTTTATCATTGGTCTCAGCGTAGAATGTCTTGTCATTGTCGTTATCAACAATTATTTCGTTCTTTTGCCAATCGCGTTCACGGGGAGAAACCACTACAGCTCCAGCATTTTCCAACATTGGGAATAGATAAGGGATGACGATGGTTTGTGTGAATAAATCTTCCGTTGTCCCAAATAAATTAGGACGCTGCCACTTCCAAAGTTTTTTGCCAATATCAAAATACCTCCCGTGAGAAGCCCATATTGAAAGGTGTCTGCCATTCAAGCCTTCAGAAATGATGTTAGGTTTGGAGATGTTTTCTACCCAAGGTTTACCTTTGTATTCATTTTTGCCCCAAGACGCATCAAGACTTTGGCCATTTGCATGTAATAGACAAAAGATACTTAAAAGAGAATAGAATATGTTTTTTTTCATTCGTTAATATCTCCGATACTAAACTGGTCAGGCCTTTTACCCTTGAAATCCTTAAAATACGACTTAATGATTTTCATATCCTCTTCTACATTTCCTGAAGGATAAATTAGTTTCGTACAAGAAATTTGTTTATTCTCATAGTCCAATGCGAATAGAAGAATTGGAATTTGAGCTTTTAATGCAATGAAATAGAATCCCTTTTTCCAGTCAGGATTCAGAGACCTTGTTCCTTCTGGCGTAATGCAAAGTTGGAATGTCTTGGATTGGATGGCGGTTTCTGCTAAAATTTCAGTCAAACTTGTATGCTTGTCTCTGAATACGGGAATTCCTCCCATTCTCTTTAGCAGAATCCCCAAAGGCCAAAAAAACCAATCCTTTTTCATCAGGAAGTTGCTTTTCAAACCTTCTGCACTTCCAAACAACTTTCCCAATATGAAATCCCAATTACTTGTATGGGGGGCAAGACAGATAATAAACTTGTCTGGGTATTCGATACTTACGTTTTTTTTCCATTTCATGACCTTATACAGTAGCCATGATGAGAATTTGTTGGGCATATTTATCCTAAATTGCTGATTTGGTCAATAATTTCCCCTACTTCCTCGTTGAATTTATCCTTAAGATCTCTAAAATACTTCTTGGGTTTCATTCCTGGTTCTACATGTGAAACTCGGCTAATGTAGTTGTTGCGCATAACCAAAATAGAAGTTAAAAGAGCTTCTACATTCTCTTTGTTAACGTTGCTTCCATAAAGAGAAGCTGCCAAAGCCTCGGCAAACAAATCACCACAAATGTAATTGATGGCGCGCTTTAAATCTCTTTTATTACTCATGTTTTATAATAATTTTGAATACTAAAAACCATATAGATGTCCAAAGATAAGTAAAATCCGATAAATGAAAGAATCTATTTTGAAAAATTAGTTTTTAAAACTTTATTTATTTATTTTTCTTCTCATTTATCATTTAAAAACTGTACATTTGCAAACTATAAAGATTGTTTTTAAAAATATTCAAAATTTTTTATGGAAACGAGTGCATTGCAAAAAGAAAGGGCAAAATATCAGCCCAAATTGCCCAAGGCTCTTCAGGGTGCTGTTAAGATCAAAGAGGGCAAGCCAACCCAAAGTGTAGATGATTACGAAGAAATCAAAAAATTATTTCCAAACACGTATGGTATGCCTCTTGTCGAGTTTGTACCAGCTGATTCACAAGATTCGCTCAGCATTAATGTGGGAGTGATATTATCAGGGGGGCAGGCTCCCGGTGGTCACAATGTCATTTCTGGCCTTTTTGATGAATTAAAGAAAATAAATCCGAATAACCGCTTGTATGGATTTTTAATGGGACCAGGAGGATTGGTTGATCACAATTATATTGAAATTACTTCAGACTTGATTCATAATTATCGCAACACGGGTGGATTTGACCTCATTGGCTCAGGAAGGACCAAACTCGAATCGATAGATCAGTTTGAGAGGGGATTGGAAATCATTCGTCAATTAGATATCAAAGCGATTGTGATTATAGGGGGTGATGACTCAAACACCAACGCTTGTGTGTTGGCAGAGTATTATGCGGCAAAAAAGTACGGAATTCAGGTTATCGGTTGCCCCAAGACTATTGATGGAGACTTAAAGAACGAACAGATAGAAACATCTTTTGGCTTCGATACAGCAACAAAAATATATTCAGAGTTAATTGGAAATATTGCTCGTGATTGTAATTCGGCCCGCAAATATTGGCATTTTATTAAGTTGATGGGGCGCTCGGCCTCACATATCACATTGGAGTGCGCATTACAAACACAACCTAACATTTGTTTGATTTCCGAAGAAATAGAAGCGAAGGACAGAACACTAAACGATATAGTTGAGTACATTGCCAGAGTTGTAGCACTTCGTGCAAAAGATGGAAAGAATTACGGATTGGTTCTCATTCCAGAAGGACTTATAGAATTTATTCCTGCAGTAGGGCGTCTGATAAAAGAATTGAACGATCTGTTGGCAAATCATGGTGAAGAGTACATGGGGCTTGACCATAAGGCCCAGAGAGCTTATATCATCGAACATTTGTCACCTGCAAATAAGGAAACCTTTGTTACATTGCCTGTTGGAGTCGCTCATCAGTTATCTCTTGAGCGCGATCCTCATGGAAATGTGCAAGTTTCATTGATAGAAACAGACAAGTTGTTGTCAGACATGGTCAGTGCAAAACTTGAGCAGTGGGCCAAAGACGGCAAATATGTAGGAAAGTTTGCAGTTCTTCACCACTTTCTCGGCTATGAAGGACGTTGCGCTGTTCCTTCAAACTTCGATGCTAATTACTGCTATTCCCTTGGTACAAGTGCTGCACAGCTCATAGTCAATGGAAAGACGGGGTATATGGCTATCGTGAAAAATACGATAGCTCCGACAGAGGAATGGATTGCCGGCGGTGTGCCCATCACCATGATGATGAATATCGAGAAACGTAATGGTGTCATGAAACCTGTCATTCGCAAAGCATTGGTAGATTTGGAAGGAGCTCCGTTTAAAAGCTTTGCTTCTAAGCGTGAATTATGGGCGAAAGAGACATCCTACATCTATCCTGGACCAATTCAATATTGGGGACCGTCTGAAATCTGTGACCGCACTACAAGAACACTAGTTCTTGAGCAGAACAAAGAATTGCAATCGAATTGTTGAAATCAATTTAAACGGTTTTATGCTGTAAAATAACACAATAATGGATATTCCTGAACGAATCTATCATATTAAACAACGATTGCACAATGTGCATCCTTGGGTATGGTGGGCTTTAGGAATATCTATCACATTATTGTACTCCTTCTTGTTCTATCATTTTTTTGTTTCGCCTTCTGCATTCAGATGGAGGGCAATTTATGGAGATCCCGATTATCCTGACGGCTATGAGATCCATGGAATTGATATTAGCCATTATCAGGGAACCGTGAACTGGAATCGTCTTAGGAATGCCATGATAGAAACATCACCTATTAGATTTGTATTCATCAAGGCGACAGAAGGTGATAGTCATCTTGACAAAAAGTTTCGAGAGAACTTCTTTAACTCAAAGGAGGCTGGCTTTATTCGTGGAGTATATCATTTCTGGAGTAATCAATCCTCACCACGTCGTCAAGCTTATTTTTTCCTTGCTATGGCACCGCTTGTTCCTGGTGACTTGCCTCCTGTTCTTGATGTGGAGAATAAACCTGCATCCATGTCAAATGAAGAGTTTCAGCAAAACATTCTTACTTGGCTTCATATTGTTGAGGATAAATATCATGTGAAGCCAATCATATATACTTATTATAAGTTCAAAGACCAATATCTTTCTGATTCTCGTTTTGATGATTATCCATATTGGATTGCTCATTATTACGTTAACAAAATGGAATATACTGGCCCATGGAAATTCTGGCAGCACACTGATGCTGGTCGATTGCCTGGCGTGAAAGGTTATGTCGATTTAAACATCTACAATGGTAGTTTCTATGATTTGGCTCAATTACTCATACCTGAACCTATTCCGGTTGAAGTACCAGACAGCACCATTTATGATTCTCTATCAGTCTATTCTGGCAAAGTTTGAGCGTCTTTGCTTTTTCAAGAAGCAGCGGAACGTCATCGGCATAAAATCCACTTAAAATTAAAATCCCGTCATCTTTCAATGCAGTTTTGAAAATGGGCATGTCTTCCAAAAGAATATTACGATTGATGTTTGCCATAATTACGTCAAACATCATATTGAGTTGGTTGATTATATGGCAGTTACCATGTTTCACCTTAATTTTCGTATTATTTAGAAATGCATTGTCAATGGCATTTCTCACACTCCATTCATCTATATCATATCCATAAACATTATCAGCCCCTCTCATGGATGCAACTATCCCCAATATGCCTGTTCCACACCCACAGTCCAGTATGTCTTTATTCTTCAAATCCATATCAAGTAACTCACCTATAATCATTTGAGTCGTTTCATGAGCTCCCGATCCAAATGCTTGCCGAGGGTTTATTCTGACAATTAATGGCTGGTGATTATCTCTCGAATCAGAGTCGATGAGTGATGTCGGATTGGGAGTGTTAGAATTACAAACCACACATCTATCATCAATTACAATAGGCTTGAATCCGTTGTTTTCCCATTCCTCGTTCCAGTTCTTATCTTGGACATCTGACACATCGAAGAGGATTTTAGTGCCAGGTAATGGAAAGTTTGAAATCCCATGCAGTAATAACTCTTTATTATATGATTCTTTCATACAATAGCCTGTCACAAATTCATTCTCCTCGACGAATGAGTCGCAACCTGCTTCTCCAGCTATTGCTATTAAAAGTTCACGTGCAATTTGGGAATCTGGGGAGAGATGAAATTTAAGTTCAAGATAGTTCATTTTCTTTTATTTAATACTTGTTGCAAATTTACAAAAAATAGGGAAAAACCTACCTATTCTTAGGGAAATTCCGTATATTTGCAAACATACTTATAGTATATTTGCATTAACGTGATATGATTACGATAAAATGCAAAATAAAAATATAAAAAGAGGAGATATTTACATGAAACTATTTATTCATTTTTCATTTCTTTTAAGTATCCTTCCCTTGAGTGCGACGGCTCAAGATGACCTCTACTTTATTCCTAATGATGGTACGAATAAAAATATGCAGGAAGTTGTCATTGATAAAAATGATGGAGCCCCTACATATTATAGCGGTATCAATAAATCGGACATGGAGTACAATCACCGTGGAAAGTTCCGCAGTTCTTACCAGAAAATAGGAAAAGACTCTTTGGGAAATGATATTATTCAATTTGAAATTGGTAATGGAAAATACGGTGAGACAGATACCGTTTACCAAGTAGAACGCTATTACAATAGTGATGAAGATGATTTTGCCTATAGTAGGAGAATGGGACGATTTGAAGGTTTCTGGGGATATTATAGCCCATGGAGAATAGGAAGTCCTTATTACTACAGTGCATGGGGGTATTGGGATCCGTGGTACTCCGACTTTTATGGCCCCTGGCTCGGATATGGTTACGGTTACGGCTGGGGTGGATATTATGGATGGTACAATCCCTGGAGATATGGCTATTATGGTTGGGGCTCATCTTATTATTATGGAGGATGGTATCCTTACGGTTACAGCTGGAGACCTAATTATTCCTACGGAGGGGCCTTTGGACATACCGGAACAGCAAATCATTGGGCAAATGGTCGTGTTTTCAATAATAGGAACGTAGCTGGTTATCGTGACAATGGGAATACCAATCGTGATTTCCAATCTTATGACAACACAAGAGTTCGCTCCAGCCGATTCGGAGGATCACGTGGCGTTACCAATGGTAATTTCGGAGGCTCAAGGAACAATTCGACCCGGTTCAACAATACTCGCTCATACACTCCGAACCGTAGTAGTTTTGGTAGTGGAACACGTTCGTCTTACGGAGCCGGTAGTTTTGGAGGCTCACGTGGTGGAGGCGCCACTCGTAGTGGAGGCGGTGGGCGTTTTGGCGGGCATCGATAGGAATCCCCCTTTCAGAAGATAAACAAGTTATATGAAATAGATATTAAATTATGAAGATACATTATTATCTGTTGGCAGCGTCTTTATTGACAATGCCTGCATTTGCACAAGAGACGTATGAAAATGCACGAATAGCCGATACCGATCTCAATGGAACTGCGCGCTATGTAGGTATGGGCGGCGCGCTTGAGGCTTTGGGTGCCGATCTTTCTACCATGAGCAGTAATCCTGCTGGTATAGGACTCTACCGTCATAGTATGTTGAGCGTATCAGGTGGTTTGTTGTTGCAAGGTAAGGGCAATGAATTTGCGAATGGCAACAAGCTCAATACAAGTTTTGACCAGATAGGTGGAGTCTATTCTATGCGGACCCGTAGAAATTCATATCTTAACTTCGGCTTCAACTATCAAAAGAGTAAGAACTTCAACTATATCCTAAATGCAGCTAATTCGCTTAACGGAAGTTCACAGAATGGACAATCATACCTTAAGGGCATGATAGGGAATGAAGCTAACGGAGGATTCTCTGTCGGACAGGATAAAAGTGGGACTTATTATGGATATATAGATGACAGAAGCTCACATACAGCACTTCCATGGAGCAATGTAGATTATCTCTATTGGAATACGATGATTCCTGATGCAAGCGATGGAAAATTCTATGCCTATGATGCTGATAGTTATCAGTTCGACCGTGCCAATAAGGGCTATATTGCTAACTATGATTTCAATATTAGTGGGAATCTACGCGATAGAGTTTTCCTTGGTGTCACATTCGGCTTGAAGGATGTACATTATAAAGGTTATAGCGAATATACGGAGCAGCTCTCTAACAGCATGGGGCAAGTTACTCTGGCAGATGAACGTCACATCACTGGTAGCGGATTTGATGTGACGGCCGGTGTCATCGTTCGCCCGATAACAAATTCTCCATTCCGTATCGGTGCTTATGTGAAGTCGCCAACATGGTACGATTTGCGCACGGAGAACTACACCACGATTGCAAATAACTCCACGCAAGGAGGCATTTATAATAAGGGTTCTGTTTCAAACGCCTATGATTATAAGATTTGGACTCCATGGAGGTTTGGTGTCTCTATGGGACATACTATCGGCAATTACATTGCATTGGGACTGACTTATGATTATCAGGACTTTAGTAGCATGAACACAAGAATCAACGATGAGGCTTATGTGGATTATTATTATGGTGATGTCTATGAGTCAACGTCAGCTGATGTGGTAATGAATAATCACACGGAAAAATCGCTAAAGGGTGTTAGCACTCTGAGAATTGGCGCTGAATTTAAGCCTGCAAAAAACTTTGCCATACGTGCTGGCTACAACTATGTAAGTCCAAAGTATTCATCTAATGCTCAGAAAAATTCAGGTTTGGCTTCCTACGGTTCAAGTTATGCTTCGGCAACCGACTTTACAAACTGGGATGCTATTAACCGTTTTACTGTTGGTGCTGGTTACCAAGCTGGCAAATTCAACATCGACCTTGCATATCAGTATAGTTCGCAGAAGGGTGATTTCTACCCATTCTCAACTATGAGTGTACGTGATGGAAACAAAACTTACACGAACACTCCGACTGTTTCCAAAGTTGAAAACAATCGGAGCCAGTTACTTTTGACTCTTGGATATCATTTTTAATTGATATCAACAGTATATTCTTTTTCAGGACTCAGATTCGTCTGAGTCCTTTTTATTTTGAACAACTAATAACAAATACTTTATTAGTTTTTATTGCTGTCCGATAAAACTTTTTCAACCCAAATCGGTCATTAGAAAAAGTTTCTTGTCATTTTCTAATGACCGATTTGGGTTTAATTTTCAAAAGATGACCTCTTGCCTTCCGAAAGGAAAGCTTTGGTTGTGTCATAGCTAACCTTTTGTCGCTATGCTAATACCATTCTTGTATTCAATGCATAATGGAAAAGAATTGTTCATTGTTGAATTAGGATTACCTATAGTAGGAATAACTTCTAAAAACGGGGATAATTATAGCAAAATGATAGTCGCTGGACTATGAGAAATCAGGGTTTAGCATTTAAGAAATAATATGAATACGTCCCCTTATGGGCCATTCGTTTGTTTACCCCTCTTAAATATATGAGTTTTGCTTCTTTATAATATCTTGGCAACAAACTATCAGTAGGATAATAATGCGGCAAATGATTCATGAAACCGCGCAAATCTTTATCCAGCAGAAAGCCAATGAGTTGATAATTTGCAGACGTCTTTGTTGCATTGTTTATCAAACTATCAGGCAGCAACAACGAATGAACCTTACCTGGTCTGAGAACAGTTGAACCGCCAACCAATGGGTATTCAAACAACTCATCGCCTAAATGTCCTGTACGGGCTACCGAGTAGATTGTGAGCATTGATGTTACAGAATCCGTCTCGCCAAATTGTTTGATCAACTGCAGAGCACCTTTATAATCCCCATCAACCACCAATGATTCTATACGAGCTCTCTCATGAAAACGTCTGTCATGATTCGCCATAGTTCCCACCATTAGAAACATGATAAACATAAAACAGAGGTTAATCCACATCGATTGTGAAACAGGGCCATAGGAACGCAATTCAGGTTCATAAGGCTCGTACTTTTTAACATAAAGAATGATGGGAATATAAATAACGAAGAGCGATAGAAGAACCCACAAGGATGAATGAAATTCTATTTTTTCAGCAACATTTGGGCTAATATCAGTTATTGCTATCAGTACAAGAACAGATGGGAAATAAGTCATTGCAACACCTCTTTTCTTAAGATGAAGAATTGAGTTTAGACCCACTTGAAGCAACTGTAAAAAAATGGTGATCAGCACACCACCCAACCATGGAACGTAAAAGGTCTGTCCACCAGACGCTATATGCTGAGTCACCCGCAAAATATCAGCTTGATAGAAAAACAGGTAGCTGAATGTGAAAACGCAGAACAGGATGGCACAAATGACCTTGACTAATTTGTTATCTATTGTCATCGCCACTTATTTGTTTTTACGAAGAACAACTGCACTCCGCGCCGGAATATATAATTTCAGCCAGCCTTTATGTTGCTTGGCATACAAGACATCATAATTAGTCAGATGCGGAACACTATCATCCGCAAAACCATATCCGCCGAATGATTTATCATCGGTATTCAGTACAACCTCATATTCTCCCTCTTCTACCAAGAAGCCATAATCTGTAAAAGAACGATTGGGAGAAAAATTGAATACGAAAAGTAAATCACCACGACTATATGCCAATATTTGATCTCCATCGTTATGCCAAACCTCTTGAATTGCGGTATTGTTGAAGTTTCTCTCTGTCTTTAGAACTACCAACATTTGCTTATCAAAATCGCCCAAATAATGATAACAAAGCTCTTTGTTGTCAACAAGATTCCATTGGCGACGTGCATATTTATGACTCCAGCCATTGCCTTCTCGAGGAAAATCAATCCATTCAGGATGGCCAAACTCATTGCCCATGAAATTCAGATAGCCACCATTCATTGTCGAAGCGGTAGCCAAACGAATCATCTTATGCAAGGCGATGCCTCGTCTTGACATTTCGTTTTCATCTCCTTTTTTGAAATGCCAATACATATCTGCATCTACTAAACGGAAAATAATTGTCTTGTCGCCCACCAAAGCCTGGTCGTGCGACTCACAATAAGAAATCGTCTTCTCGTCAGAACGGCGATTCTTTATCTCCCAGAAAATTGAGGATGGCTTCCAATCTTCATCTGGTAGTTCTTTGATGGTTTTTATCCAAAAGTCTGGTATATTCATGGCCATACGATAGTCAAAGCCATATCCACCTTCATCAAATCGAGCAGCCAAGCCAGGCATTCCCGATACTTCCTCGGCAATGGTTATCGCATTTTTGTTGACTTCATGAATCAGACAATTAGCAATAGTAAGATAACAAATCGCATTATCATCCTGATGCCCATTAAAATAATCAGCATAGCTTGTAAAGTCTTCACCCAATCCGTGACTATAATAAATCATTGAGGTAACACCGTCGAACCTAAAACCATCAAAATGATACTCATTCAACCAATATTTACAGTTCGACAACAAAAAGTGGATGACATTGTCCTTCCCGTAATCAAAACAAAGCGAATCCCAAGCTGGATGCTCATGCCTCTCACCAGGATAGAAATATTGATTGGGGTCGCCAGCAAGGTTACCCAGGCCTTCCACTTCGTTCTTTACAGCATGAGAGTGAACAATATCCATAATCACTGCTAATCCAAGATTGTGTGCCTCGTCTATCAATGACTTCAGTTCTTCTGGTGTGCCAAATCTTGAGCTTGCTGCAAAGAAAGAGCTGACATGATAGCCAAAGCTCCCATAATAAGGATGCTCTTGAATTGCCATAATCTGAATGGCATTGTATCCATCTGCAGCTATTCGTGGGAGGACCTTCTCCTTGAATTCCGTATAAGTACCAACCTTCTCTGCATCCTGCGACATGCCAATGTGGCATTCATATATCAATAATGGTGATTTGTCTGGGATAAACGTTTGCTTTTTCCAGACAAACGGTGTCTCGGGGTTCCACACCTGTGCAGAAAAGGCTTTGGTTTCATTATCTTGTACGACTCTTTGAGCCCAAGCAGGAATCCTCTCTCCACCACCATTTGGCCAATGCACGTACATCTTATACAAATCCCCATGTTTCATCTGATCGGGAGAAAGTGTCAGTTCCCAATTACCACTATCGCCTATCCGCTTGCAACAGTAAGCCTCTGACTTCTTCCATCCATTAAAATCACCAATCAAATAAATTTCTGTTGCATTGGGAGCCCACTCCCTGAAAACCCAACCTGATACAGTTCTGTGTAACCCAAAATACTGGTAGCCATTCGCAAAGTCAGACAAGGTTTTGCTTCCATTTTGGGTAAGTTGACTTATCTTCCATAAAACATGTTCATGACGGCCTTTAATCGCATCATTAAAAGGTTTCAGATAAGAGTCTTTTGCAACAATACCCAAAAACAAATCCTTAGCATCTTGTTTACTCTTTCTTACCTTTTTTGTTGATACACTTTTCGAACCTTTTTTATTTGTTGCCATGGGAATTACTGCTTAAATGTTACATCTATGATTAATTATTAGATCGGATACCATCTTCATAATATCCTCTTGCTATTATCTTGCCATCTTTATCTCGTTCAGTAAACTTGCCGTTGCGCTTATCATATTTGTACGAGCCTTCAAAACGCTTGCCATCAGCATCTATTTCTACAGCATCACCATGTTTTTTACCATTTTGGAACACTCCTTTAAATTTACTTCCATTAGAAAAATAAATTGTGACAAATCCATCAACCTTCCCATTACGGAACTGCCCTTCTATGACATCTTTATTTTTCTTAACCAATTTTCCCTGGCCACTCTGTAAGTCCTTTTCCCAATTTCCAGTATAAACATCTCCATTACTCCAAGACATTGTGCCAAAACCAGACCTGAAGCCCTTGAGGAAATGGCCAGAATAATAATCTCCATTCTTGTATTTAATTATCCCTTCGCCAGTTCGTTCTCCATCCAGATAATCCCCTTCATAACGGTCGCCGTTACTGAACTTATAAATACCCTTTCCGTTTTGCAGGTCGTTTTTCCACTCACCATTATATTCGTCACCATCAGCATAGAGATAAATGCCTTTTCCTTCCTTCACATTATTCACCCAATCACCAATAAAGGTTGAACCATCTCCCCAGTAGAAACGTCCATGGCCAAATTTCACATCATCTTTCCACTGTCCATCATAATAAGCTCCATTGGCAAAAGTGTATCTACCTAAACCGTTTCTCTTATCTTGAATCCAATCACCATCATATACATCACCGTTATAATAATACATCTTTCCATGGCCTTGCTGATAATCTTTGTACCAAAGCCCATTATATTTATTACCATTCTTGAATGTATATGTGCCTTTACCATGCTGCTGGTCTTGAAACCACTGGCCAACATATTTTTCACCATCAGCAAAGGTATAAGTTCCTTCACCTTGACGTCGGCCTTTCTCAAATTCTCCTTCGTAAATATCACCATTCCTATAAATCGTTTTACCCTTACCATTCGGTTTGCCTCTAAATATCTGGCCTTGATACTTACCACCATCCTTCAAATTAATAGAGCCAGTTTCTATCTGTTGAGCCATTGAGAACAGAGGGATGAATGAAAACAAAAAAGAGATATAAAGAATTTTCACGTCAGAATAATATTTAAATAATGCTATAATTGCAAAGATACGTCTTTCCGAGCGCTTAAACAAAAATATAAACTTTTTTTTAGGAAACCGGAAGAAAGCACTAAGATTGAAATTAAAAACAGGCGCATGCCTCATTTTGCAGTCTGTTTTTTGTGTTAGATTATTCAATAGCTCAAATTAAAGGTTAGTTAGTCGACCCTAAAAATAGTTGAGATAGCATTTTAATATAAACATGTGGGAAAATTGGTGATGAGAATTTAAATCCCGTCCTCTACAACATCATATTATCCCCTTTTCAATAAGACACAAAAAAAGCCTCATAGCTCTTTTGAAGTTGAATGAGGCCGCTGCAAGGATGGCATTTGACGGAGTCTCCGAAGAGACTATTTTAGGAGCCCCCTAATCGATGATCTGACCTACAGTACCCTATGATAGGTTCTATACCTGCCCAGTGGCAGAAAAAAATTGTGTTTTTTGTTTTTGATGTACTGTGAGTCTTCGTCGTGTCCGAAATCATGATTTGTGTTTGACCGCTCATATTTTGCCACCGTTACCCTCTGTTGAAGGCAAGTGTTTTTATTTTCTATTGCTGTCCATAAATCTGAAAATCAACTAATAATAGATACGTAAATAGGGAAAAAGCTGAAATTACCAAAATAAAGAAAGTGCAAATGAGATAATTAGTTTTGCTGCTGACACAGCTTAAAAATAATGAAGTATTGATTTATGCATTTAACAGAAGAAGCCCATAAAGCCAGCCATATTGATTTATGACTGGCTCCACTACTATGACTTTCCAATATTACTTCTTCATACCTTTGTATGCTTTATTCAAACCTTTGATTACGTCGTTGGTAATATTATATGCACCATCTGCATAAAGAATGTTGTCACCACTCTTCGCTAAAACCATCGCATATTTCTTATCCTTATTATAATCATTCAGGAAATTATGCACGCTGTCAGAAAGAGCCTTGTTGTATTTTGCAACTTCATTTTGGTATTCATTTCCTAAGCGTTGCTGCAAGGCATCAGCATCTTGTGCCTGTTTTTGAATGCTTGCCTGAACTTGCTCTGCCTGAGCCTGAGTATATTTATTGGATTGGACATTCTGCTGGAAGTTGGCAGCTGCTTTCTGTATAGCTTGTTGCTTGCCCGCCAAAGTTTTCTGAATATTCGCTTCCTTTGCTTTCATGATTTTTGTGACTTCCTTCCAGTAGGTATATTGACTCATAATAGAATCAATCTCCACGTAAGCAATTTTTTGTCCTCCTGAAACTGCAGAGTCATTTGTCTTTTGTTCAGCATTTTCTTTAGTACTGGTATCGTTTGACCGTGGCTGATTATTGCAGGAAGTCATTCCAAAAACCAAAGCAGATATTACCAATGCGCTAAAAATCTTTTTCATTCTAGGTTATTATTATTATTTCTATTAAATTAATTTTCACGTACGATTTAAGATTGATATCAACCAAAAACTAAAAAGCATGATTCGTTTTACGTGCTTCTTTATCTTGGTCAATAACACAGTGGATTCCCTTTTCCCTAAGATACCTATTGTCATGTATATGCTGGGACTTGAAAGTTCCACCTTTCTTAAATATAATTCTTATGCTCAGTAAAACAATGGCTATAGTAATTATTAACACACTGCATATTAAAGTTCCAACCATTTTATTTATCTTTGCATTTATATTTTTCGCAAAGGTAACACAAATCGATAAAATATCAAAACAAATACTATTAAAAATGACAAACATTGAATTAAAGCCTGCTCGTGTTTTCGAGCAATTCGCAAAAATTAATGCGATTCCCCGACCATCGAAGCACGAGGATAAAATGATCGAATACCTAGTAGAGTTTGGCAAAAATCACAATTTAGATACAAAAGTTGACAAGACTGGAAATGTACTTATAACAAAGCCTGCGACAAAAGGCATGGAGGATGCTTCGACTGTTATTCTTCAAAGCCACATTGATATGGTCTGTGATAAGCTCGTTGATGTTGATTTCGATTTTCACAAAGATCCAATTCAGACCTATATAGATGGTGAATGGCTGACAGCAAAAGGTACTACTCTGGGCGCTGATGATGGTATTGGAGTGGCCTATGAATTGGCGTTACTTGCATCAGATGATATTGAACATGGAAAAATTGAATGCTTGTTTACTGTTGATGAAGAGACAGGTCTTACTGGTGCCTTTGGTCTTGAACCCAATTGGATGACAGGTAAATACCTTATTAATTTAGATTCTGAAGATGAAGGTCAAATATTTGTGAGCTGTGCTGGTGGTATTACTACTGACAACATATTCCGTTATAAGCCTGAGGAAGCTCCAAAAGGTTACTTCTTTATGGAGGCCAGTGTCAAAGGCTTCATCGGAGGGCACTCTGGTGACGATATCAACAAAAAACGTGCAAATGCCATAAAGGTGCTTGGACGCTTCCTTTATATGGAACAAAACAAGTTGGACTTACGCATTGCAGAATGGAATTCAGGGAAGATGGATAATGCAATACCACGCGATGGCAAGGTTATATTTGCAGTTCCAATGGCAGAGAAAGAAACTGTCAAGGCAGATTGGAATATTTATACAAAGGGGGTTGAAGAAGAATATCATGTGTCCGACCCATCTTCGGTATGGGGACTGGAAAGCACAGATACTCGTCCTGTTATTGAAAAGGAAGTGGCAAGAAATTTAGTTATGGCCATTCAAGCTGTAGATAACGGTCCTCTTACCAACTGTCAGGATGAGGCGCTGGCCTATATGGTTGAGACGTCAAGCAACGTCGCGGTTATTCGTACCGAAAAAGACCGTATAACAGTTGTAGCATCACAAAGATCAAATGTTGCCAGTGCGCTTACAAACATGGCAAACACTATAAAAGCTTGCTTCGAACTAGCGGGCGCTGAAGTTCATCAGCACGACCAATATCCTGGTTGGAAGATGAATCCCAACTCGAAACTCGTGAAGGTTGCGGTAGAAGAATATAAAAAATTATTCAATAAAGAACCAGAAGTCCTTGGCATACACGCAGGTCTTGAGTGTGGACTTATCTCTGAAAAATATCCAAACGTGGATATGATGAGTATCGGCCCAACTCTCCGTTTTGTACATACTCCAGAGGAGCGACTTCTAATACCAACTGCTCAAATGGTCTGGGATCATCTCCTAGCTGTTCTAAAGAATATCAAGTAATCTTTTGTTTCAAATATTTATTGATACCCATTTCCCTCTTATCTGGGAATGGGTATTTTTTAGTTTCAAATAAGATGGAATTGAAATGAGACTCTCAGTCAATTATTATGTACCATCTCTGCGTTCTAAATTTGAAATTAAGGTAAGAATACACACTTATAATACAAACGAAGAAAGTTGGCATAAATTTTGTAAAATTCTAAACAGCAGAAAATAATATTTTAATACATTACTAACTATGCAAAAAGGAAAAATTGGAGTAACTACGGAGAACATATTCCCCGTCATCAAGAAATTTCTTTATTCCGATCACGAGATTTTTCTTCGTGAAATGGTATCAAATGCTGTAGATGCAACACAAAAATTGAAAACATTGGCCATCACTGGCGATTTCAAAGGTGATCCGAAAAATGCGAGGGTCAGCGTTTCTCTCGATGAAAAGGCTGGTACCTTGACCATAAGTGATAATGGAATCGGTATGAATGCCGAAGAAATCGACAAATACATCAATCAAATTGCCTTTTCTGGCGTTACGGATTTTCTTGACAAGTACAAAGAAAAGGCGGAGCCTATAATTGGTCACTTTGGGCTTGGCTTCTACTCTGCATTCATGGTATCAAAGAAAGTCGAAATTTTAACAAAAAGTTACAAGGAGGATGCAAAAGCCGTTAAATGGAGTTGTGATGGCAGTCCAGAATTCTCTATTAAAGAAGCTGAGAAATCAGACAGGGGTACAGACATCATTTTGCACATAGACGATGATTGTAAAGAGTTCCTTCAGAAAAACAAAATTGAGGAATTGCTCAACAAGTATTGCAAGTTTATGACCGTGCCTATCATCTTCGGCAAGAAACAGGAGTGGAAAGACGGGAAAATGGTTGATACAGAAGAGGATAACATTATCAACAACATTGAGCCATTGTGGACAAAAACTCCGTCAGGCATCGAGGATGAGGACTACAAGAAGTTCTATCGTGCACTATTTCCCATGAACGACGAACCATTATTTTGGATTCATCTCAATGTGGATTATCCATTTAATCTCACCGGCATCCTATATTTCCCACGCATAAAGAACAATATCGAACTTCAGCGCAATAAGATACAACTCTACTGCAATCAAGTTTTTGTCACTGATCAAGTAGAAGGCATTGTACCAGAGTTTCTTACCCTACTCCACGGTGTCATCGACTCACCCGACATTCCTCTGAACGTAAGCCGAAGCTATCTGCAGAGTGATGCTAATGTAAAAAAAATCTCATCGTACATCACTAAGAAAGTGGCCGATCGTCTCAATTCTATTTTCAAGGATAATCGAAAAGAATATGAAGAGAAATGGAACGATTTGAAACTATTCGTAAACTACGGAATGCTCTCTGAGAGCGATTTTTACGACAGGGCAAAGGACTTCTCACTCATCACTGATGTTGATGGAAAATCATTTACATTCGACGAATACAAGACACTTATCAAAGATAATCAGACCGACAAGGACGGTAACCTCATCTATCTTTATGCAACTGACAAAGAAGAGCAATTCACTTACATTAATGATGCGGAAAAAAAGGGTTATAGCGTAATGATTGCTGATGGGCAACTTGATGTTCCGAAAATTTCCATGTTAGAACAAAAGTTTGAAAAGTCTCGCTTCGTGCGAGTAGATTCCAATATTATTGATAGACTCATTGCAAAGGGAGATGCCCCAAAGCAGACTCTGAATGATATTCAACGTGACATTTTGTCAGAAGCTTTCCATTCACAAGTTCCCAAAATTGAAAAAGCAGAGTTCAATATTGAAGTTGAATCCTTAGGGGCAGAAAACCAGCCTGTAGTAGTTACGCAGAACGAATATATGCGTAGGATGAAGGAGATGAGTCGTTTTCAACAAGGAATGGGATTCTACGGGCAAATGCCAGACTCCTACACTTTAGTAGTTAATTCAGAGCACCCTATTGTTGAAGAAATTCTTATCAATGGTGAAAGTGAGACTTCAACAAAGTTAAAGCCTATATTGAGTGAAATAAAAGGACTTGAGGCACGTCTTGCAGTACTTAGACAGGAACAATCTAAGAAAAAAGCTGAGGAAGTTAGCCAAAAAGAAAAAGATGACATAAGCAAAACTGAAAAGGACATTGAAGCACAAAAAGATCAGAAAAAACAAGTTATCGCAGGCTATGCCAAAGGTAATAACAAGATTCAGCAGCTCATCGACCTAGCACTACTTCAGAATGGCATGCTGAAAGGTGCTGACCTTGCGCAATTTATCAAACGCTCCATCAGCTTGATAAAATAGAAGGCACTACCCTATTATTAGATAAAATCCGAAACGTTCCATCCTCATCAATTGGGGATGGAATTTTCATTTATATCAGTTAGGAGCAGTAATGCTCTGAAAGCTGCACAGCATGGTAGTGTCCTTAAAAGTGTGTAATTCATCTTTCCTTTCTCAGTACTTCCGCTGTTATTTTATTCTTTTCTTTCCAGTTTTTGAATTGATATATTCTCCTTTCATATGTTGTCTTTGTTTCCTCCATCGCCACGGCTGCCAGGAGGAAGATGACAGACTTTTCTGATGGCATGGATGTTCTCATTTGGATGGTTCTCC
>NZ_AUME01000044.1 GCF_000430525.1 Prevotella corporis DSM 18810 = JCM 8529
AACGAAAGACCGAGAGAAAAATTAAACTTTTCTACACCTAAGTGCGAGTTCTTCAAACACGTTTTGTAATTTTGCACTTGCTGGTTGACTCTACGGCATCATTCGATCTTGTCATTCTCAACAGAAAAGAAGAAAAACTTGCTTTAATTGAATTTAAAGCCAAAAATGCTCATAATCATGAGCATGCTAAAGATTTCTGTAAACTTATGAATCCAGCAGAAGGAGAAAATGCTTTAAGATACTTTATCGAGATAATTGAAAGCTATGACCAGAGAACCATCAAAAATTTAAAAGGTAAAATAGACAACTATCAGTTTCCTATAATGGGTGGTGACGAGAAGCCAATCCCTATAAGAATTGCTTGCTATTGTTTAGAGAAATACAACGAAAGCTCATTGGGTGAATTTATACAATTCGATCCTATGCAGAACCAGTCCGTTTTTTATATAAAAAAATAAGATAAATACTAACTATGAACTCTTTCTGCATACCAAATTCCTAACTTTGCGCCAGTATTAAATTTCTCAATCGTATTATATAATATGGAAAGAACAAAACGACGCAAAGAAGAATTGAACGAAAGAGTAAAGAATGAGGCACTCCAGTTTCAGGTGAGCTGGGGGGTCAAGACATTGGGAATCGAAGTTGCTGAAGAAGTACGCACTCGCATTGACGACGAGTTGAGAATTTTGAAGAATCTCGGGTTGGCTGATAACCTGCTGTCCTTGAAGGAGATTGTAGAAGGTGTAAAAAGAGACTTGAATGCTGTACCCGAGCCATTTGACGGAAATTTGTCAGGAAGCCTGGTTGCTTACACGCTTGGCATTACTTTAGGCAACCCGCTTGACCGAAACTTACTAATGCCAGTCTCCAGCTACACGCTCCCCATGCAAGTGAGTCTTCGCTACGATAACAGTATTCGCAACCAGGTGGTGGAATGGATAAAATCGCATGGTTACAAGGAAGTGAAAACTCGACTCGGACAGCCCATCTTGAAGATGGATAAAATGGTCGTAGAATTTAAGCGACTCGTTAAATCATAATCTTTATCACAAGTTTCCACCTTGACGAAGGGAGACGCTAAATAACACAAGGTATGCAAAAAGAATTAAAAGACTTGTTTCGCACCATTTGGCGAAATAGCAATCTCATTGGCATTACCAATGAGGATATAGAGGTGTTCGCATCCAAAGATACTACAACCATCATTGCTGATTTTGAAGCAGAACAAAACAAACTGGGCACATTCCAATCGCTTTGCCACAATGTGCAAGAGAAATTGGGGCAACAAGCGAGAAAGGGATATGTAGAGAATATTCTCATTTATATAGACATGCCCAAAGGAGAACAAGAATTGACTATGCAAGACTTGGAAACATTGAATGGGATGCAACAAGCCATTGCTCCCAATACGCGCCAGATACTGGCAATAGGAACCCATACGGCCAGCTATCTTCGTATAGCAGTCGTTATCGGGATGGACAAAATGAAGACATTACCGACTTTCTTCAGTTGTAAAGGTAAAAAGATATTCGCATTTTCTGATACACATGGCCTGCATAGGCAATTAGAAATCCCGGAATCTGCAGACATCCTTATTTGTGCAGGCGATGCAGTAGAAGATAATCTCAATCCTGCTGATTATGAGGATTTTCTTAACTGGTACAAGAGTCAACCTGCGAAATTGAGACTTTTCACCCCTGGTAATCATGAATTATCGTTTGACATTGCTCCATTATGGGCAGAAACACTATTCAAAACAGACGATATCGTATTGCTTCATGACGGCACTTTCTCTTATGATGGAATCAACTTTGCAGCCATCACAGAGGATACCGCCAGAGATATTGAGATATTGCCTAAGGAAATCGACATTGTCATAGCACATCATCCGCCTGTGGGAATTTTAGATTGTGGTGTGGGGAGTGAGTCTATCCGTAAGGCTATCGAAACAATGAAGCCACGCTATCATCTCTTCGGACATGCGCATCAGGAAGGGTGTAAAAGTCTGAAAGAATATTCAACCACTTTTATCAATACCAGCCATTGCAATGAACTTAAAAACACATCTTATGAACATAAGTCAGATGATTGAAATAACAAGGGAAAATTATTCAAATTATCTTTCCTTAAATATTATCGCCTTTTCTCACTCTTTTGCGGGAGCATGTGGAGAGGGCGGAGCTCTGATAATGGTTACGGCAGACGGAACTGCCTATCACACCAATTTCATTCAAGAAGGGTTCACGATGAAGGAAATCAAAAAGTTATGTCCCCCTCTTACTGATTGTACCTTCGGACTTGCTGATGAAGGGGACGTTCCAAAGGGATGGCAATACATAGATTTGGGAATGGGAAATCATCTTGTCATACAAACTAAATATTGGCACGCATTTGCTAAGAGAGGGAACAAGTCTGTGGAAGCAGATAGCTTATATCAAGATTGGTTACCAATCATGAAAAAAATAGCGACACAGCCAACTATTCGAATCACAATACATCGCGGAGCCAATCAGGTAGGTGGCTGTATCACGGAAGTAGCGACGGCACAGGCACGAATCATGATAGATTTGGGAAGCAATCTCCCTGGTAGTATGAAAACGGAATTGACAAACGAGGAGGTTGCCGAAATGACAAAGGGGGTTGATGCCGTGTTCTACACTCATTACCATGGCGACCATATCGGACTTTTTGCTGCTGTACCCGATGCGATACCTCAATATATAGGCGAAGGAGCATTGGAAGTATTGAAGTGTCGGAACAAGGTTCTAAATAAAAAAAGAGAACTAAGCCAAGAGCAAAAGGTCTTAAATAGAATGAGTACCTATACGTCCAACCACACTATCCGGATTGGGGATATTAATATAACGCCCTACTATTGCTCACACTCTGCATTCGACGCTTACATGTTTAAGATAGATAGTCAGGGAAAGGTCATTCTTCATACAGGAGATTTTCGCCAACATGGCTATCTGGGAAAGGCACTCAATGGTGTGTTGAAGAAGCACATAGGACCGGTAGATATCCTTATCACAGAGGGTACAATGCTGAGTCGCTCACAAGAAACAGTGCTGACAGAGAATGACATAAAAAGAAATACGGTAGATGTTTTGAAAAAACACAAGTATGTTTATGCTCTTTGCTCATCAACAGATATGGAGCGGCTTGCTTCATTCCATGCTGCATGTAAAGAGACAGGACGCTTGTTTGTTTGTGATGAATATCAGAAATCAATACTCGACATATTTAGCAATCATGCCCAAAACAAGGATTTATTTGGATTCGATCAAGCCTTCACATATCCTCATAAAGAGTCTGATAAGGTAACAGGACATTTGAAATATCATGGATTTCTACATATTATCCGAGGGAGTCAGGAGTGGGTGGTAAAGAAAAGAATAAAGACCTACAATGACGAACCGTCCTATCTTATTTACTCCATGTGGCAAGGTTATTACAATGGTGACGAAACAGTAAGATTGTCTAATGTAATAAACATAAGAAGTATCTTTGACGATAAAATATTTGATGGAATAAAAGATGGTTTTCACACCAGTGGACATGCAGAACTCCAGACACTCCGTGATGTTTGCACAATAACTCAACCTCAAACGGGCATCATCTTTATTCACAAAGATGCTACCTCATCGCCACAAGCCCTACAGTTGCCAGCATCACTTCATATTATTGATAATAATGAAGAAATAAATAATTTCTCCATCCAGATTGATAACTAACGAAGTTTCCACATCATCAAAAAGAAAAATGATGAACATAGAAGAAATATATGCATCGCCTGAACTAAGATTGTAGAAGAAAAGGCGCTAATACTCTTCATTCAAATATCTTTTTTATGCACCGCAATCCAAAAACCCATTCAGCAGTTGGAGCAGAAGGTCATTGATTACGAGCAAGCCTTGCAACGGCAAGCGGAGTTGTTGCTGCAACAAGAACGTATCAAACAGGAACAAAGGAAACTAAAGAAGCATTTGAAGAAATAGCAAACGTTTTAAGAAAATATTTAGTACTGTTAGAATACGTATTAACTATCAGTTAAACCTTATGCAACAAAGGAGCGTTACACAACTGATAATGGTCGTTAAGAACGGCACCGTTTGAAAAGGTAGTCGTTCCTTGTTGTTCCGTGCCGTATGCGTCATGGGCGTGACCAAAAAGATGAAATTTGGGTTTTACTTCCAATACCTTATTTCTCAAAGATAGATTCCCCCAATGTATTCCGTTGGATTCGTCCAGTATCATCGCAGGTGGTTCGTGTGTAATAAGTACGTCTACGCCATGCGGTATGATGCTCTCTTGATGATTGTATGCCAAACCAAAGAATCTCACACCCTCGATTTCACAGCCTCTGTCTTGCAAGAAATGAATATTATTGGGCAAGTCTTCTATGTTTTCAGCTTCCCATAAACATAGATCGTGATTGCCTGTGACAAAAATCTTATGCCGGTAGGGTTGTTCGATTAACCAGTTCAGGAAGTTGAGTGCCTCCTCTTCTGTACCCATATCAGTAAAGTCGCCACAATGCACCAAAACATCAGCTGTTGGTAAATTGGTCAGTAGCCGATGTCGATTGTGGGTATCTGAGATTTGAAGTATTGTCATGTTAGGGCGCTATGGATTATCAGTATGCCATACAGGAGCTTTATCGAAGCCTACAATATATTCAGTGTGAGGATGACCATACTTAGGACTAATTTGCCAAATGATTTCTACATTATCTGGAAGTTGTTCCAAGAAAGAGGCTAACACATCCATATTCTCCTTTGCCCTGTCTGCTTCAAGGCTTTGCAACTCCAGCCCGAGCATAACAGTTCGAATATTATTATTGCTATAGGATATAGGATAAATGGGCTGGTCTAACGAGAGGGCTGTTCCCGAAGTAATATATGTTGCTGTACGAGCACACATCCTAAAATCATTAAAATCCATACCAATGAGTCCAACAGTTTCTATGAAATGATGGAAAAACAGCAGATAGTGCAGAATGTCTTCTTGTACTGTACTATCTTGTGAGGTAAGAATATTGTAGAATTCCCATCTTTCCTTGAACAAATCATACTGTATACTAGAGTGTAGGTCTAGAATAAAAATGCTACCAACTATACCTTTATACTGTTTAATAAAAGAGTCTATTTCAGATACATATACTTCAGCATTGTCAGTGAAGACAAAAATAGCTAAGCATTGTTTGGAGTGTAGGTCGTCATTACAATTACATATATCTTTGTAGGGCAGTTGCAGACTGCTTAGTATTTCTTTGGCTTTATCACCAAAACAATGATAAGCAACAAATTGCTGATATGATTCCCCAAAATCTAAGAGTTGCTTTAAGTCTTCCATTTATATCTTTTCTAAATTTTAGATTTAAAACAAGTTTTTATTTCGCTAATCTTATCCTTTATCCATGTCAATACTTCTTCGTTTCTAATTGCTGGATATTGGGCAGGATCATGCCAGTTGTTTTTTTCGTTATCAGAAATCCAACTCCAACCATAAGGATAAATAGAGGTTGGTTCATATGCAAAGCAATCAAGTTTTTTTGAAGGCTGCTCATATCCATTTTTTGGAGAAATTCCTATCCACACTTTTTTCCATTCGTTGTTATCATCTGTTCGTATAACAATTGCATAAGCCTCGTCTAAATCTCGCCATAGAGCACCATTGTCATCTTGACGTTGTTCAAAGCCAATGAGCTTTTTGATAATATATTTTTCAATCAATGCATCTCCGATTTGTTTCGTTAGCTGTAACAATCCTAAAGTAGCATCAATATATTTCTCATCAATAGCTTTATTAATAATTTTTTGTTGATATTCTGTGTTCATATCTTGATCAGTAAGTTGTTTGATAATCGTGATATAATCTTCGATGGTGTGGTGAACAGGCTTTAGAGGTTGAGTCGGTACAAGATCTTTTAACAACTTTAGTATATCCTGTGCATAGGAAAGTTTGATAAAATCAAAATGTCCCCCTCCCAATGAGTCTGGAGAAGGTTCACTACCATGTAAAGTAAGATAAACTAATTTGAAATTATTCTCCCCCAATGTTTTTATCCCATAGTTATGATATCGAAGCAGTTGGTTAGGCTGGTCACCTGCATAGATTTTATTTTCAATGATAACGGCATGTCCCCTATCTTCAAGAATAATATCTATACGGCCGCCAGTAGTTTCTGTTACTTCTCCTATGGGTCGTTCAACTATCTGCTCTTTACAATATGTAATATAATCCTCTGGCAATCCCAAAGCTATAAGGAACGATTTGAGAAATTCATTTTCCAAGCCATGGTTTGCCTTTGGGTTGAGTAATGTTGCGAGTAAACGTGAATGCAAGCGTACTTCGTCAGAGCACATATTCAGCGCAGAAAACACATTAAAGCATTTTCCTTCCTCCTTTTCTTTCTTTAGCCTCTCTTGTTCAGCATGATGTAATGGTAATAACTGAGATAGTAATTCTTTGATGCTATTGGGCATAATATAAATGTTTTAGTTAGTTTCTTGCTCCACAATCTTGCTTAGCTCTTCCTCAACTTCTTCCACCGTAGGCAGAACCGATTTTAGATTATCGGGAATAGCCTTTGAAAGTTGGTAATCGCTGACACCAATTGGCTGGTCGTAGCCAGAAAGGGCATATTGTGCCACCACCTTATCTCCTCCATTGCAGAGGAGCAAGCCGATCGTCTTGTTGTCGTGTTCGCCACGGAGGGTGTCGTCCACCACATTGATGTAGAAGTTGAGTTGCCCCATATATTCGGGCTTGAAAGGTGTGGCTTTGAGTTCGATAACAACGTATGCATGCAGTTGGATGTTATAGAGAATGAGGTCGGCATAGAAATCAGAATCGCCTACTTCAAAATGCTTCTGCTGTGCCACAAATGCAAAGCCACTGCCCATTTCCAAAAGATATTTGGTGATATGCGAAACCAATTGCCGTTCAATGTCTCGTTCTGCCATTTCATCTGTCTGTCCCATCATGTCAAAGATGTAAGGGTCCTTCATCAAATAGTTGGCAAGGTCGCTTTGCGGTTTGGGTAATCGCACAGAGAAGTTGCTCACTTTCTTTGCCGTAATCTGCCGAGCGAAAAGGTTTGTTTCAATCTGCATTTGCAGAACATTACTACTCCAACCTTTGGCAACCGCCTGCGTGATATACCAATAACGTTCACCCAAAGGCAGCTTACTATTAAGCAATATAACATGGCCCGCCCAGTTAGTGCGAACTACGGCAGACTGCTTAAAAATTTCTTCTATCTTATTTATATCGTGTTGGTAAATGACAGACAGTGCTTCAGATATCTCTCCTAATTGTGCAAGGGGTTCTTGCGTAATTATATTTCCTTGAATATCTGTGGCTTGTATTTGCGCAAGAGGCTCTTGCGTAAATTGATTTAGTTTGCTCGTTAGTTGCAATATATTATCAACCGAAGGACTATTAAACCATCTTTCAACCTTACCCATTTCTGTTAGAGCCTCCATAGGATAAGCCTTTGCAAACTGGCACATATAGATAAGATTACGAGTGGAATATCCCTTCTTGTCAGGATATTTAGAACGTATTGCCTTAGAAAGGTTGTCAATGACTTTGCTTCCCCAACCTTCTTTCTTTTGGAGATAGAGAATAAAATGCCCCACCTTCCAATAATGGAAGAGCATATCAGCATTAGCCGAAGTAATCATGCGTACTTGTGTATGTTCAAGGTCAGTACCGATGGCTCGAACAATGAGAGATAAATCTTGTTTCTCTGCCTTGTTTATTTCCTGGCTCATATTGTTTCGGTGTTATAATTGATTGAATTTACTCATGGCATTCGCTTTAATGTCGTCCGCAATGTCTATGTATGGTTTCATAGCCTTGTAATCGCTATGCCCAGTCCATTTCATCACCACCTGCGGAGGAATACCTAAAGCGAGGGCGTTACAGATAAACGTTCTGCGACCAGCATGCGTGCCGAGCAAAGCATATTTAGGTGTAACATCGTCTATGCGCTCATTGCCTTTGTAATAAGTTTGGCGCACAGGTTCGTCAATACCTGCCATTTCAGCCAACTCCTTAAGATAATCATTCATCTTCTGATTGGTAATCACAGGCAAAACTTTGTCATGCTCAAACGCCACATCCTTGTATTTATCAAGAATTGCCTTGCTATGATTGTTCAGTTCGATAATCAAACTATCGGAAGTCTTGACCGTTGTTACTTCAATATGGTCGCCTTTAATATCACTCCTGCGGAGATTGAAGACATCAGAATAGCGCAAACCAGTGAAGCATTGGAAAAGGAAAACATCACGTACACGTTCGAGAGCCTGCTTGTTGGAAGGTATTTCGAACTCTCGGAGACGATTGAGTTCGTCCCAAGTGAGGAAGATGATTTTCTTCTGTGTACTCTTGAGTTTCGGCTTATAGTTGTCGTAAGCGTTGTTCTGATGCACACCTTTCTTGAAAGCCCAGCGAAGAAACCACTTCAAGAAACTGAGCTGCTTGCCAATCGTGGTGTTACGCATCTCCTTTACATCACGCAGATAACTCACATAATCATTCAAGCCTCGTTCATCGAAGAACTCAAAGGTAAGTCCTTCACGAAAGTTGGTCAAATGATTTTTCACGGCTGCAAATTTCTCAAACGTGGAGTCCGTCCAATTGTTCTGACGTCCACAATCCTCGACAAAATCATCAAACACCTGAAAGAAATCACAAGGCAACGCTTCTTTCTTTGGTTTAGGTTCTTCGCTCACAGGTTTGTGCAAAGCATTGAAAGCCTCCTTAATATGTTCGGGTGTTGGCATTACGTCCTCTACCTCAAACCTCTTAAAGATTGACTGTATTTCCGTGTAATACTCCAAGAGCGAAGCATTGATTTCAGAAGCCGATTGTTTCAGTTTGTTGCTACAACCATTCTTCACACGCTGCTTATCTGCATCCCACTTGGCTGCGTCAATGCGAAAGCCTGTGGTGAACTCAATCCGCTTGGATGCAAAATTAACGCGCATACGAATAGGCACGTTCTCTGTGATAAGAACTCCGTCCTTCTTCCTGCTCTCCAACGTGAAGATGATGTTCCGTTTGATATTCATACCTTCGGGTGTATTGTTTTATGCACCCAAAGTTACACCCTAAAAATAATATTACCAAAGATTTTCCGTGAAATCTCATTTTATTAACATTTTGCGTAAACTGCTATATTACAATAGATTGATGCGATTTGATAGCTTGTGATAGTTCAAGAGAAAGAGCCTCTCTCTCCGCATGAAGTACTCTGTAAAAAGAGTTGAGAAAAACTTCAAAAATCCGTAAGTGTCGTAACTTCACAAGTTGCGATACTTTTGTTTTATACAATTCTTACTTTTCAGAGGTCGTTTAGAGGTCGTTTATACTCCCAAAAACTCTCCCGCGGCTACAATCTGGCTACATTTTTTTGAGGCAAACAAAAATTGTAGCCAAGAGTTCGTAGAGAGTTCGTTTAGAGTACTTGTATTATACTGCTATTCAAACAATTATGTAGAACTTTGTAGCTGGGCTGCAGAAGTTGAAAGAATGGGAGTTTGGATACAATATCCTTTCCGTTTGGCCACAATGTCCTTTTCGTCTGGCCACAATTTCTCTATTTCTGGGCACAATTAAAAAAACTATTATGAAGACAATTTTTAGCACCGCCTTCTATCTTATAAGCAACTATGTCAACAAGGAGGGTAAAACACCCGTGATGTTGAGAATCTATCTCAATAATGAACGTTTTTCATTTGGCTCCACAGGTATTGCGATAGACAAGATTGTTGAAAAGCTGATGAATTGATAGATTAAAAACAGTGTATTGTTTGTATTTTAAGTTTTTTGTGTTATCTTTGCATTTATCATGAAGGAATGGAATTCAAAATGCGACTTTTGTCGTTCACCTGGGCATAGAAGCAATGTTCCCCATTAGTGATTTGTAAATAGAATTGAGGAAGAGAGCTTTCAACAAATACCTAAATGACTTATAAACATCCGAAGGACATTAACGAATTAGATTCAACAATCAATATTAATAATCAACTATCATTTAATTTTAGCTTATGAAAAAGATTTTTTACTCAATTATTGCTGCTGCAGCGTTCGTTACAATGCCAGCTATGGCACAAGAATCAACAAACTTTACTGCTACATTTGAGAATGTAGAAGGTGTCACACTCACTACCGATGGTTATTACATTGGAAAGGAGACCGAAAACACATTTGACAGTTATGGTGCGACGGGCTATTACTCCAACTACAAACAAGGACCATTCACGTTCTCAAACAGTTACACACCATCCTTTAGCGCATGGACGGGATTCGGAATCTCCAACAGAACCCAAACGACATATAAAAATTTAAATCCAGACCAATATAATAATGTAGTAGGCGGTGGTTATGGCGGTTCTGCCAACTTTTGTGTAATCTTTGATTCACAAGACAGCATCATGGTTGATGAGTCGGTGACCCAACTCAAAGGATTCTACATTACCAACTCTGCCTATACAGCAAACAGTTTTCTCAATGGAGACGGCTATTCGAATAAGTTTACCAAAAATGGCGATTTCATAAAGGTAACCTTGACAGGAAAGAAGGCCGACAACTCCATTGTCAAAAAGGAGATTATGCTGGCGGAGTTCAGCGATGGAACTTTAAAATACATTAGCGACTGGCAGTGGGTTGACCTCTCTGACTTTACAGGGGTAAAGACAATTTCTTTTGGGTTCGACGGATCTGACAAATCGAAATGGGGACTTAATACTCCGAAATATTGTGTCATTGACAACTTGTCGGCCATGGTTTCCACGGGCATAGAGAATACGTTCAAGAAGGAGACTGAAGTGTACGAGGTTGCGCGCTACAGCGTGAATGGAGCACGGTTGAATGCTCCTCAACGCGGTTTGAATATTGTGAAGATGAGCGATGGAACAACACGTAAAGTCATGGTTAAGTAATCAATTTCAAACATCAAAATAAAATGCCCCACCATTGATGCTAAAGCATTGATGGTGGGGTGATTATTGAAAAGTTGACGAAATTACAAATAAAAAGCAGTATATTGTTTGTATTTTAAGTTTTTTGTATTATCTTTGCAATCGTTGCAACTATTATGAATGTGTGAAATGGAATTCAAAATGCGACTTTCGTCGTTCACCTGGGCATAGAAGCAATGTTCCCCATTAGTGATTTGTAAATAGAATTGAGGAAGAGAGCTTTCAACAAATACCTAAATGACTTATAAACATTCGAAGGACATTAACGAATTAGATTCAACAATCAATATTAATAATCAACTATCATTTAATTTTAGCTTATGAAAAAGATTTTTTACTCAATTATTGCTACTGCAGCGTTCGTTGCAATGCCGGCAATGGCTCAAGATGCACAAGAGACCGTATCTGATTTTGAAAACATCCCAACTGTGAAGTTCAATTCCGATGGCTTCTACCGTGGTGATTCACTTGATGTTAATGGAAAAAAAGTAGAAGGTACCCCAATGCCATGGGATCCTAAATCACTGTTTTGGGTATGTGATTATGAGCAAGCACCTATTACATACGATCTAATTTTTGACCATAGTGTAACCAAATATGGCACTTTTGACTCGACAACAGGTGTAGGAGTTTCCAAGGTATCAGACAATACTTATAAGTATAAAACTGGTGATTATGCCAATATTGTAGGAGGTGGATACAAATCAGAGACCTTTGGTGTCGTTATGGGGAAAAAAGTTGGCTTTACAATTGCCAAAGGTAGCAGAATCAAAGGCTTGTATCTCACAAACAACATGAGAGTTGTCGATATTATGAAAAAAGGCAAATATCGTGGCAAAGGTAAATTAAGCAAGGAGGGTGACTTCTTCAAGGTTATCATTCAAGGTGCTAAATTTGATAAAAAAGGGAATGATGAGGAAATTGATGGCGCAACAGTTGAGGTGATGCTTGGCGAGTTCAAAAACGGTGCAATTCAGTTACTGGATACATGGAAATACATAGACCTTTCTTCTTTCCCTGCTGAAGCACAGCGTATCATCTTCAAGTTTGACGGCGCAAAAGAAACATACGGCGACTATACAGTTATTGATGAAAAATGCTGTATAGACAATGTTACAACCGTTGCAGTTGCTGCTGGTATTGAAAATGTGGCAAACAATGCAAATGCAGTTGAAGTTGCTCGTTACAACGTAAACGGTGCACGTCTCAACACTCCTCAGCGTGGTGTGAATATCGTCAAGATGAGCGACGGAACGACACGCAAGGAGATTATTAAGTAAGACTCCATTTGAAAATTGTCGATGCTCTTACCAAGCACTGATAAACAAAATAAATCCCACGGTCTCTTTCGACGGTGGGATTTTTTTTACCTGTTCAGCCATTAGGACAGTCAAGTTAAACTAGGCTTGCTGGTCTAATTGTCGATTTGGATAGATTCTCTGCTACACAGTATAGTCCGATATTTGTAAAATAATTTCAAAAACAGTTTCCAAATCCACAGCTTTTTCTTTGCGAACGGTCAGCTATGAGATTACAAAAGGTCAGGTTTGGGCAGCCAAAACCTGACCTTTTAAAATGAGAAATGATGTTCTTTTGATTTTCAGTTGTTTATGGATTAAAAGCTATTGTTCACTTTTGTCAATTCATTTCATCATCTGATTGATTGCCTAAAACCAGAGAAGTTGGGCGAAGCTTTAATCCGCAACTGGTCATTAGAGCTTGAGCTGATTTTATTTGATAGCGAGTTGCTTGTTTGTCGTTCTAATAAAGCCGTAGCTGGCTGTGGCGAGAGAGTACGGTAGAAAAACTGTCGAAAAGCGAATGCCGTCAGTCTGGATGCCATATTCTCATCATCTAAGAGCGAAGGTGCGGTCTGTTGACCGATTTGAGTTTATGCTTGTCAGTATGATCAGATCAACGAAATTAACAACTGAAAATGATTCCTCGTCTTAACGTTTCTCTGCTTTACGAGGTTCTTTTGCTGTCTGGATAGACGAAGTTGTGCAATGCGGTGAGTCGAAAACGCAAAGAATCCCCGCTTCCACTTGTTGAATCTTAGGAAGAGGGGACTCGTATGTTGATTTTCCTTTACTGTTCTACTTAGAATGGTAAATCGTCAGCTGCCGAACTCTCGTTGGCAGGAGGGAAAGGAGCCTGACTGCCACCTTCGGGAGCTTGTGGCGCAGCAGCACTCACAGGCGCACCAGCTTGGGCAGCCGCAGCGTCAACACGTTGAATGTTCCATGCCCGGATATTGTTGAACCAACGGCCATTGTACTCGTGGGCATCGATATCGAAGTTGACGATGATTTCCTCGCCAGCCTTGATTCCGAATTGCTCAATTTTGTCTGCGCCGAATATGTTAAATACCATTTTGCGTGGGTATTGATCGTGAGTTTCAATTACATACTCTTGCGATTTCCATGGGCCACGTGCCGAGGTTCCTTCACGTGCCTCCAATACAGCGATAACTCTTCCTTGTAATTCCATATAATTTTGAAGAATGATAAATATTTGTTTTCTTATTTATTTGCGAAATTACTAAAATAGTTCTAAAAACAAAAACTTTTATTCTTAATTTTTGTTTTTCACGTGCCTTTTTTGTATTTTTGTACATTCAAGAATAGACCTTTCGAGGGTTGTTCCTGATAAAACAGTCAAACCAAATGATGATTAATAACTAAAATACATAGGATACTAATGAGATTTACTATTTCAAGCACTGCCTTGAGCAGTAGATTGCTGTCTCTTTCACGTGTTATCAACAGCAAGAACACTCTTCCAATTTTAGAATGTTTTCTTTTTGAAGTACACGATGGTCAACTCACAATCACTGCTTCTGATAGCGAGAACGTGATGCAAACCACCTTGAATCTTGAGGGTTCTGAGGGTGAGGGTACATTTGCGGTAAACAACCATACCATCTTGGATGCTGTGAAGGAACTTCCTGAACAGCCCTTGAATGTGGATGTTAACTTAGGAGAGTTCAAAATTTATATCACTTATCAGAACGGTTCCTACAATTTCCCTATTCTCAATGCCGAAGAATATCCAAAGACACAGCCCATAGCCAGTGATGCCACGAGCATTACCATCGGCTCAGGTATCCTTGCCGATAATATCACACGATCTATTTTCGCAACGGCCCAGGATGAGTTACGCCCGGTTATGAACGGTATTTTCTTTGACCTGACGACCGACTGGCTGGCAATTGTGGCTACCGACGGACACAAGCTGGTGCGCAACAAGAATTTTGCCATCAAGAACGATGTACCAGTCTCATTCATTTTGCCCAAGAAACCAGCTAACTTGCTGAAAGGAACTCTGGCAAAGGACGAAAGCGACGTAGTCATTCGTTTCGATAGTCGTTCAGCAGAGATTTCCTACACCGACGGAAGTCTCACCTGTCGCCTTATCGAAGGAAAATATCCCAACTACAACAGTGTCATTCCAGAGGACAACCCTAACCAAATCACTATTGATCGCAAGTCGCTCATTGGCGCAATTCGTCGCGTGTTGCCATTTGCAAGTGATTCCTCACAACTCATTCGCTTCCATGTCACAAATGGACAACTCGACCTCAACGCAGAGGATATCGACTTCTCTACAAGCGCAAAGGAAAGTGTTACATGTGAGTACAATGGCAATCAGATGAGCATAGGGTTTAAGGGCTCCAGTATGCTTGAAATACTGAGCAATCTTCAGAGTGACGATGTCAATATTCAATTGGCTGATCCGTCACGGGCAGGTGTTGTCATACCAGGCGACCAGTCGGAGACCGAGCATGTTCTCATGCTTATCATGCCAATGTTACTGAACGATTAAGCTAAAAGTTATTGGGCATGGAGAGGCATTCCATGCTCAAAATCTATAAATACATTTTAGAATGCTGTTAAATCTCACAAAGCCCTTGATTGTTTTCGACCTCGAAACAACAGGGCTTGATCTTGTTAAGGACCGTATCATTCAGCTATCGTTCATCAAAGTCTTTACCGATGGTAAAGAAGAACGGTGCAATCTTTATATCAACCCTGAGAGAGAAATTCCTCGGGAAGTCGTTGAATTGACGGGTATCTCAAACGACGATGTCGCCAATGCGCCGACCTTTAAGGAAAAAGCCAAGGAACTGTCGGCCATTTTCTCTGGTTGCGACTTTGCGGGCTTCAATTCCAATCGCTTCGATGTTCCTATGCTGGCTGAAGAATTTCTGCGGGCGGGAGTGGATTTCGACTTTTCGAAATGCCGTCTCATCGATGCCCAGAACATTTTTCATAAAATGGAACGTCGAAACCTTGCTGCCGCCTATGAATTCTATTGTGGTAGAAAGATGGAAGACGACTTTCAGGCACACAAAGCCGACGAGGACACTGAGGCGACGTGGAGAGTCCTCCAAGGGCAGATAGCCATGTATTCGCCAGAGAATCAGGAAGAGCCCGAGCGTATTTTGAAAAACGACATAGAAGAACTGGCGGAGTTCTCCCAGATGAATGACTTTGTTGATTTTGCCGGACGCATTATTTGGAAGCAAGTTACTGATAAAGACGGCAATGTATTGATGGATGATAATAACAAACCACGCCGACACGAAGTTTTTAATTTTGGGAAATACAAGGGATGGGATGTTGCTGAGGTGCTCCGCAAGGACCCCGGCTATTACAGTTGGATGCTTGCTAACGACTTTACTTACAATACAAAGCAGGTTTTGACACGTATTCGCCTACGAGAGTTCAACAACAGATAGAATATGCTTAACGGAAAGAAAATAGTACTTGGTATCACTGGGTCAATCGCAGCCTATAAAAGTTGCCTGATTATACGCCAGCTGATAAAAAAAGGTGCGGAGGTGCAGGTGGTTATCACACCGGCCGGAAAAGAATTCATCACTCCGATAACGCTTTCTGCACTGACTCATAAGCCTGTCATCAGTGATTTTTTTTCGCAACGCGACGGCACTTGGCATTCACATGTTGACCTCGGATTATGGGCTGATGCCATGTTGATAGCCCCATGCACGGCTGCCAGTCTTGGAAAGATGTGCCACGGCATTGCCGACAATATGCTTGTAACGACTTATCTTTCCATGAAAGCACCTGTTTTCATAGCCCCGGCAATGGATCTCGACATGTACAGACATCCGTCCACTCAGGAAAATCTTAGGACACTTCAACAGCGAGGAAACACAATCATAGAGCCCAAGAACGGATTCTTGGCCAGCGGACTGGAGGGAAAAGGGCGTATGGAAGAGCCTGAAGCGGTTGTGGAGGCCTTGGAAGCCTATTTCAATCATGAAAGGGAGACATCTAACGACCTAAATGGGAAAAAGATACTCATAACGGCTGGCCCTACCTATGAAAAGATTGACCCAGTGCGCTTTATAGGAAACTATTCATCTGGCAAAATGGGTTTCGCATTGGCTGAGGAATGCAGGTGCCGAGGTGCTGAAGTCACGCTGGTGGCGGGGCCAGTACATCTGGAATGTTCAGAGAAAATCAACAGAATTGACGTTGAGAGCTGCCAACAGATGTATGATACATGTATGGAGGCTTATCCTTCTTCAGATGCCGCCATACTTTGTGCTGCCGTTGCAGATTTCAAGCCACAAACTTTCTCTGAAAATAAAATAAAACGCGGAAAAAATGGTTTACATATTGACCTTCAATCCACACAGGACATCGCGGCAGCTTTAGGCAAACAGAAGAAAAAAGGTCAGCGCCTCGTCGCCTTTGCCTTGGAAACCAATAATGAGGAGACGAATGCGAAGGCAAAATTGGAGAAGAAGAACGCTGACTTTATAGTGCTGAATTCTACCAAAATCCCGGGAACAACATTCCAATCGGACGAGAATCAAATCACGATCATTTCAAGTAAAGGGAAAAAGGATTATGAGAAAAAGAACAAATCACAAGTGGCTCGTGATATTGTTGATGAATTGTCTTCTATTCTTTAGTCACTTTGCGAATGCACAGGAGCTACAGGCGAAGATAAATATCAACCATAACCAGATACAGGGTACTGATGCCTCGGTCTTTGAAAACCTCCAGCAGACGTTGGAGCAGTTCGTAAATGAGAAACAATGGACCAACTTGAAGTTTCAGAAAAACGAGCGAATCGTCTGCAACTTTAACATCACCGTCACGCAATACGACCCAAGCACGAACACTTTCACATGTACGGCACTGGTTCAAGCCAATAGACCAGTGTACAACTCTGCCTACACCACCACCTTATATAATAATCAGGACGGTGATTTCAACTTTGAATTTGCCCAGTTCGACCAGATTGACTTCAACGAGGAGAACATCGACAATCAGTTGACAGCGCTTTTCGCCTATTATGCCTATCTCATCATTGGAATTGACCTTGATTCTTTTTCACCGATGGGTGGCGAGGATATCCTACAGCGGTGTATGAACCTTGCCAACAATGCACAGAATCTAAATTTTACTGGATGGAAGGCTTTTGAAAACTCACGGAATAGGTTCGCAATCATCAATGATTATCTTGACGGGGCTATGAAGCCGTTCAGACAGTTGCAGTATGATTATTACAGAACGGGACTTGATGAGATGGCAAACAGCGTTGAACGTGGCAGAACCAATATCACCACAGCGATAGAAAATGACCTGAAGAAAGCGCACGCTGACCGACCGATGAGTCTTTTGCCACAGATTTGGACGGATTACAAGAAAGATGAATTGACAAACATCTATGCTGGAAAGGGGACACAGAAGGAGAAAGAGTCGGTTTATGAAATTCTTTTCAACATAAATGCCAGCCAAAATGCATTCTGGAATAAGATAAAACAATAAGAAAACATGCTAAAGCATCTTTATATTAAGAACTTCACCTTAATAGAACAATTGGATATTGACTTCCATCCTGGCTTTTCAGTCATCAGTGGTGAGACTGGAGCTGGTAAAAGTATAATACTTGGGGCTATTGGGCTACTGTTGGGCAATAGGGCGGACAGCAAGCAAATCAAGCAAGGTGAGAAAAAATGTGTCATAGAGGCAACATTCGATATAGAGAAATACGATCTTGAGACATTCTTTACCGATAATAGCATCGATTTTGATCCAATGGAGACAATTATTCGCCGAGAACTTACGGATAATGGCAAATCAAGGGCATTTATAAACGATACACCAGTGTCCCTGACATTGATGAAAACAATTGGCGAACAGTTGGTGGATATTCACTCACAACACCAGAATTTGCTTCTTCAGAAAGAGGACTTTCAACTGAATGTCATTGATATAATAGCTCAAAACACTAACGAACTCAACAAGTATAAAGAACACTATCATTCCTATCGGGAAGCTCTGAAGGAATTAGAGCTTCTCAAGAAAAAAATATCTGAAAGAGCTGACAACGAAGAGTTCCTTCGTTTTCAATTTGATGAGTTAGAGAATGCCAATCTTCAGAAAGGACAACAAGAAGAGTTGGAGAGCGAGAGCAAGACATTATCACATGCAGAAGAGATAAAAGGTGCGTTATATCAGGCCGACTATGCGCTGAATGACGAAGAAACTGGTGTCGTCAATACGCTGAAGAAAGCCTCCGAAGCTATCCAAGGCATCGTCTCGGTGTTCCCTAAGAACAAAGAACTGGCAGAAAGGTTAACTTCCGCCTACATTGAGTTGAAGGACATTGGCAACGAGATAGGCTCTGATAAAGAGAACATTGAGTTCGACCCGAATCAACTCGACCACATCAATCAGCAATTGGACAAGATTTATCATCTTGAACAGAAGTTTCACGTTGAATCTGTTGAGGAACTACTTGATATAAAGGACGACTTGCAGCAACAGCTTTACAGTATTGACAACAGTGCCGATGATCTAAAAGCCCTTGAGCAGGGAGTTGCAGCTAAGTATGAGAAGTGCGTGAAACTTACAAAGTCCCTGACATTAACAAGAATCAAATCTGCCAAGAAAGTGGAAGAGGAGATGAAGAAAAAGCTCATTCCTATGGGCATTCCCAACATCCAGTTCAAGATTGACATTACGGATAAACCGTTAAGTAGCAATGGTACAGACAAAGTGAATTTCCTCTTCTCTGCCAATAAGAGCCATCCGTTGCAACCCATTGCGCAAGTGGCCTCTGGTGGTGAGATCGCACGTGTCATGCTGTCACTCAAAGCTATGATAAGTGGGGCCGTTAAACTCCCGACCATAATTTTTGACGAGATTGATACTGGCGTTAGCGGAAAGATCGCTCAGCAAATGGCATTTACTATGCAAGAGATGGGTAACCATGAGCGACAGGTTATTTCAATAACACATCTACCACAGATAGCCGCGCTCGGATCGTCGCATTACAAAGTTGAGAAAAGGGACACCGACAAGGAAACAACCAGTCATCTACGTGAGCTGTCTCAAGAAGAACGGGTAACCGAGATTGCCCAGATGTTGTCTGGAACAGACATCACCGAGGCTGCCCTTCAGAATGCAAAAGAACTTCTCAAGGTTTAATGAAACCAATAAAAAGGGATAAATTTGCATTAACAAAATAATAAACATGAAACGAATAATGAATCAAGATATGAAAAATAGCCTAAGAACCATCCTCGTCCTTATATCATTTGTTGTCACAGTCTCAACTTTTGCACAGCCATCGGCAATCAAGAAGTTGGCAGATGCAACCTTTACGTTAACGACTTTCAAGGAAGACGGCTCTATACTGTCAAGTTCCAATGGTTTCTTCATTTCCGCTGACGGAGTTTGTGTAAGCCCGTGGAAACCATTTATTGGTGCAAGTCGTGCGGTGGTAATCGACAACAAAGGGCAGAAACACAATGTTGAGGCGCTAATGGGAGCGAATGGTATCTACGACATCGTTAAGTTCCAAATCCAGTCATCAACGACGCCGGCTGCTTTGGCGACTAATGTCACTGCTAACTCCAACGCATGGATTGTCACAACGTCCAAAAGCAATCCGCTAGCGAAAGCAATGGTGACGAAGGTTGAAAAGTTCATGGAAAAATACAATTACAGTGTGCTTACAACTGATGTAGATGATAAACTAAACGGAGCAATCGTGGCTAATGACAAAGGGCAAGTGATTGGACTTTATTCTTCGAATAATAGCATCAAAAGTGCAACAGATGCAGCCTTTGCGCGTGATTTTGTGATCTCTGGACTCTCGCAGAACGACCTCACGCTTCGTGAATGTGCTATAAGAGTGGCTCTACCAGCCAGTGTGGAAGAAGCCACGATTGCCCTCATGCTGTCAGCCGACAAGTCTGAAAGTTATAGGGATGGTGTGATTAAAGAGTTTTTGGGCAAGTTCCCAACACTCAATGACGGGTATTTGGCAAATGCCAACTTGCTGATAACCAAGAATGATTTTGCGAATGCTGATAAAACATTGAGGGATGCCATAGCTAAAGCACAGGCCAAAGATGAGGCACATTACAATTATGCTCGAACCATATATATATGCATGGTCAATCCGTCCATTGAGCCCCAACTAAAGAGCCTTGGATGGACTCTTGATAAAGCCATGAGTGAGGCGGAAAAGGCTTATAAGATTAAGGCAGAGCCACAGTATAGACACCTTCAGGCGCAAATCATCTATTCGAAGGGAGACTATGAAAAGGCCTATAAGGAGTTTGAGGCGCTGACAACTACTCCCCTTAAGAATCCAGAGATCTACCTTGAGATGGCGCAATGCAAGCAGCAATTGAAGAGTGACGACAAGGAAATTCTGGGTTTGCTCAATCAAAGCATCGAACTTTGCGACACACCGTACGTCAAGACAGCAGCACCCTATTTCCTTGCACGTGCAAAACAGTTGGACAAGATGGGAGATTACAGACTTGCCATGAAGGATTATTATACCTATGAGTATTTTTATAGGGGTCAGCTTGGACCAGAATTTTATTATATGCGTGAGCAATGCGAGGCAAAAGGTAAATTATGGAAGCAAGCCTTGCAAGATATCCTTATCGCGTCACGACTCGATCCCAAAGAACCGATATATTGTGCTGAGGCTGGGAGTTTGCTTTTGCGAGTAAATAAATTGGATGCAGCCATCGATGCCGCAAAGCAGGCTATCAAACTAAAGCCAGACTTTGCCGAAGCATATCTCATTTTGGGTTCTGCGCAATGCCAAAACAAACAAAAAGAAGAGGGAGTCAAGAATATTCAAAAAGCAAAAGAACTGGGTAATCAACAGGCAGATTCATTCTTGGAAAAGTTCAAGTAAATAAAAACCCACCGATTTATTTGGCTAAAAAGAATAAAAGCAGTAAATTTGCAGCCGATTTGATGGTTCCGTAGCTCAGTTGGATTAGAGCAACAGCCTTCTAAGCTGTGGGTCTTGGGTTCGAACCCCAACGGAATCACCTCTTGAAAAAGTACCTATAACACTGGTTTTTAGGAACTTTTTCTTTTTCAACTCCCCAGCCGTTACGCTATTCGGGAATAAAAAAAACGCTTATTTCGTCCAAATTTGGACCGCTAAGCAAGTTTTTTCTATTCGTTTTAAGAATTAAGTATAATGGCAACAATCAAACTCGCAGTGCTCAAGCACACAAAATCAAAAGATGGTTCATACAAGATTCGTATTTCCATTGGTCACAGATCCGAAACTCATTACATCGTTACATCTTATTCTGTTAATGCTCTTTCAGAATTCGAAAACGGAATAGTGGTGAGAGTTCCTAACGCACATGAAATTAATATTAAGCTCCGTAATCTTCTCAATGACTATGAAGAGAGATTAGAGCGTATTGACTCTCCTGAAGATTATGGCTCAGTAGAAAATCAATGGGGGAATAATTTGTTATTTATCTTAATAATTCCGACCTTCGCATTATGGAAGAAAAAATGTTACGCACCTTGGCAACTCTTGTTTTGCCTTCTCAAATATTAGATTATTTTACTATCGTTTCTGTCTGCGAGGTTGGACCTGAGTTTCATATTAGTCTTGACGAACGTATGGACAAGACTTTGTCAGGTAATGCCACCTTCGAGTCCAAGGGGTTCATGGAAGCAGTTAATATAACCGACTTCCCTATTCGAGGCCATAAGGTGATCTTGAAAATTCGTCGCAGACGATGGACGGATTTGCGCACGGG
>NZ_AUME01000045.1 GCF_000430525.1 Prevotella corporis DSM 18810 = JCM 8529
TAGACGCAATTGGAAATCTCGCCTATCTGCTCCGTGGTAAGACCTTTGGTGTAGAGGAGATTGAACAATTTGGCACGTTCCTCGCTTTCGCTGCGTATCAACCCTAAGAGAATGGGATAGAAGTTTCCGCTGCGACTGCGCGGAATACGGAGCGAGAACTCAAAGCCGTGACTGTACCAACGACGAGAACGGAAACCATTGCATTGCTCATGGGCATTTTCGCTGACGAACAACTCTCGTTCATGATACATCAGGGAGTTCATGATTAATGACTGAAGGGTAACAAAACCCTCGCTGCTACTTGTGTAATTCGAAAGAATTTCCGAAATTTGCGAATGTGTAAGTTTCATTTTTTCCTTTTTTATAGTGTACAAATACAAAGATAAGAAAAAAGAAGCTTACACACTTTTATAGGACAGTACCGCTGGAAATTGCCAGCCTACCATTTGTCTATTACAAACATCTGGAGCTTTTTCAGCCTACAAAATGTCCATTACGCCTCCATGCATCAGAAATATTTGAAATATGTCCCATCTACTTTGCAAATTGCAATAAAAAAGGGATTTCCGTTATCGGAAATCCCTTTTTTTATATGAGTGTGATAAGCAATTATGCTTCAGTTTCATTGGTACTCCAATCTTCCTGCGTCTTGCGGACGTAGCTCTGGTAGCGCAATTTAGCCATCTTTTCAGCAGCATTGAAGAGCTCCTGTGCTTCATTAGGATAAGCCTTCTTTACAGAGAGATAACGAACCTCGCCCATCAAGAAGTCTTGGAACTTGCTCCAATCTGGTTCCTTGGAATCGAGGACGAATGGATTCTTTCCTTCATCTGCCAACTGTGGGTTATAGCGCCACAAGTGCCAATATCCACTTTCAACGGCACGAGCCTCTTCTGCTTGGCTCTTGCCCATACCACCCTTGGCTTTTAAACCATGGTTGATACATGGAGCATAGGCAATGATGAGTGATGGACCAGGGTAAGCCTCGGCCTCGCGAATTGCTTTCAGAGTCTGAGCTTGGTCAGCACCCATGGCAATCTGAGCCACATATACATAGCCGTATGTCGTAGCCATCAAACCAAGATCCTTTTTGCGGATACGCTTACCTTGTGCGGCAAACTGTGCAATAGCACCGAGTGGGGTTGATTTAGAACTCTGGCCACCTGTGTTAGAATAAACTTCGGTATCGAGAACCAAAATGTTTACGTCTTCACCAGAAGCAATTACGTGGTCGAGACCGCCATAACCGATATCATATGACGCACCGTCACCTCCGATGATCCATTGTGAGCGTTTAACAAGATAATGATCCAAAGTTTGCAGTTCCTTGCAGATAGGGCAGCCTTTTTCTGCTCCTTTGGCAATCAGTGGTTTCAAAGCTGCACTCGACACCTTTGACGCCTCTGAGTCATCCTTTGTGTCAAGCCATTTCTGTGCTGCTTCCTTAAAGTCAGCTTGAACGTGTTCATCTTCCATTGACTCAGTCAGGAGTTTTGCAATGCGCTCACGCATTTTCTTGTTTCCTAGAGTCATGCCCAAGCCGAATTCACAGAAGTCCTCGAACAATGAGTTGTCGAATGCTGGTCCCTGTCCTTGCTCATTGGTAGTGTAAGGAGTAGAAGGCAGAGATGCAGAATAGATGGAAGAACATCCTGTTGCATTGGATATCATCTGACGATCGCCAAAGAGTTGAGAAACTAATTTTACGTAAGGTGTCTCACCACAACCTGCACAAGCACCTGAGAACTCGAACAACGGTTTAGCGAACTGAGAGTTCTTGACATTGCTCTTAATATCTACGAGGTGTTGTTTTGATTTCACGTTCTTTGAGAGATAGTTCCAGTTTGATATCATCTTTTCATCGCGAGTAAAGGGAACCATCTTTAATGCTTTACCCTGCTTGTTGCCAGGGCAAACATCAGCACAGTTACCACAACCAACACAATCGAGTACGCTTACCTGAATGCGGAAGTGCATACCTGCCATCGGCTTTGGAACTTTCATCTCCAAGGTCTTATCGTCGAAACCTTTCAGCTCTTCATTGTCGAGAACAAACGGACGAATGGCAGCATGAGGACATACATAAGCACACTTATTGCACTGGATACAATTTTCAAGTGTCCATTCAGGGTGGAATGCTTCCACACCACGCTTTTCGTATGCTGCGGAACCATTATACATTGTTCCATCAACCATGTCATATCTAATGAAGTCGGAAACCTTCAACAAATCTCCGGCCTGTGCATTAATAGGACGAACAATCTCCTTGATGTATGCAGGCGCATCATCTGTAGTATCTTCAGCATCATCGGGAAGATTAGTCCAAGATGGATCAACCGTTAGTTCATTGTATTCGCCACCACGGTCAACCGCCGCATAATTCTTGTCAACAATATCTTGTCCTTTCTTTCCATATGACTTGACAATGAATGCTTTCATTTGCTCGATTGCAAGATCAATAGGGATGACGTTGGTGATGCGGAAGAAAGCACTCTGAAGAATGGTGTTGGTTCTGTTGCCAAGTCCAATCTCTTGTGCGATCTTCGTTGCATTGATATAATAAACGGTGATGTTGTTCTGAGCAAAGTAACGCTTGATTCTGTTAGGAATGAATTTGATGAGCTCCTCACCTTCAAAAATAGTGTTCAAAAGGAAAGTACCATTCTTCTGCAAACCACGGATTACATCATACATGTTCAAATAAGCCTGAACGTGGCAAGCCACAAAGTTCGGGGTATTTACCTGATAAGTTGAATGTATGTGTGAATCGCCAAAACGAAGGTGAGAGCAAGTGAAACCACCAGATTTCTTAGAGTCGTAAGAGAAGTAGGCTTGACAATATTTGTCAGTATTGTCGCCAATAATCTTAACAGAGTTCTTATTGGCGCCTACAGTACCATCCGCACCGAGTCCATAGAATTTGGCTTCGAAAATACCTTCGCCACCCATCGGAACCTCTTCAATCATAGGCAGAGATGTATAGGTTACATCGTCAACGATACCAACAGTAAAGTGATTTTTTGGCTCTGGGAGCTCAAGATTATTGAACACGGAAATGATATGTCCAGGAGTTGTATCTGACGAACCGAGACCATAACGGCCACCAACGATCAATGGCTTGTTTTCAACATTATAGAATGCGCTCTTAACATCAAGATACAAAGGCTCACCCTCTGCACCTGGTTCTTTCGTACGGTCAAGGACTGCGATGCGTTTAACAGTCTTAGGAATTGCCGCAAGCAAGTGCTTAACAGAGAATGGTCGATAGAGATGAACTGAAATCATACCAATCTTCTTGCCTTGCTTCATCTGATAATCAATCGCTTCTCTAGCAGCTTCAGTAGCTGAACCCATCAAGATGATGATGTTTTCTGCATCCTTTGCACCATAATAAGAGAAAAGATGATACTCACGACCTGTTATATCCTTGATTTTTGCCAAATAGTTCTCAACAACTTCAGGAATATTGTCATAGTACTGATTGCAAGCTTCACGATGTGTGAAGAATGTCTCTGGGTTCTCAGCTGTACCACGAGTTACAGGCCGCTCTGGAGAAAGAGCACGATCACGGAAGCGCTTGATGTCTTCTGGATCAACAAGTTTAGCAACTTCATCCTGATCAATCAGCTCTATTTTCTGGTACTCATGAGACGTACGGAAACCATCGAAGAAATTAACAAAAGGAATGCTTGTTTTCAAAGAGGCGAGGTGGGGAACTGCAGTCAAGTCCATTACTTCCTGAACTGAACCCGAGCAGAACATTGCAAAGCCTGTCTGACGACAAGCCATAACGTCTGAATGGTCACCGAAGATACACAGTGCGTGTGTGGCAACAGTACGAGCAGAAACATCAAAGACGCAAGGAAGCATTTCACCTGCAATCTTATACATATTAGGAATCATCAACAACAAACCTTGAGATGCAGTGAATGTTGTTGTCAGTGCGCCAGCCTGAAGCGATCCGTGCATTGCACCAGCAGCACCACCTTCAGATTGCATTTCCTGAACTGTTACTGTTTGACCGAAAAGGTTTTTACGGCCTTTTGCAGCCCAAGTGTCAACATGTTCCGCCATAGGTGATGACGGCGTGATAGGATAGATTGCCGCAACTTCAGAGAACATATAGCTCACATGAGCAGCAGCTTCGTTACCATCACAAGTGATAAACTTTTTTTCTTTAGCCATTTTGTAATTTATTAAATGAATTTTATAATGTTTTGGTCTTTTATTTTGTATAGGCCTTAATTTGTTTTTGTTTAAAATTAATAGGGTTCTAATATAAGAAACCTAAGAGCCAGAGAGGAATTTTATTATCTTTTCCAACTTCTGTGTTGTAGCGTGCATAAATAGTGTCTGAATTTAAGCGCATCTTATTATTCTCAATATTGCAGATTTTAAATTTCCTTGTCTTATCCACAATATAGCTACCTGACTTTTTCCCTTCATTAACCAAATGATCTTTCCACAGAGTATTCACAAAAAAAGTTTCCATCACATCTTGCTGCTCAACCTGAATAGGATAGATGGCATAAATTAAATTTGAATTATTCATCATAACCTTTGCTGGTTTTTTAGGAAATTCTTGCCCTACAGGGTAGATTATATTAATAAGTCTGGAGTCTGCGAGATACTTGATGTAATTCATTACCGTGGCACGACTTGTATTTATTTCTTTCGCTAAATTGCTGATATTTGGTGCTTTTGGGCCTTGTAATGCTAACAAATAAAACAGTTTCTTTATTTTTGTAAGGTATTTCAGTTCAATCTGCTTAATAAGTAGAATATCAACCTCGGTCATCATATTCATTGTCTTTAGCAGATTTTCTGAAAAGTTCCTATTTTCCAAGAAGAAGGGATAGAAGCCATGATGAATATAATCTTGAAAATATTTCAATGGACTAACCTTTGGAAGTATCTTTTTGCATATTTGCTCATGTTTCAGGATGATTTCATCTAGCGTGTAAGATGAAAAATTGTTTCCAGTTTGTAAATTCAGAAACTCACGGAAAGAGAATCCACTAAGGTTATAACTCTTGACAATACCATTAAGTTCAGGATTTTCTTCTTTTAATCTCATAACACTTGATCCAGTGAAGACTATTTTAAGTTTCGGATAAAGGTCATAACATTTCTTTAATTCACTGCTCCAATGTGGTTGTTTGAATACCTGGTCTATTAGTAAAACCTTTCCTCCTCGTCTGTAGAAGTCCCCCGCAAAGTCAGCAATACCTCTTCCTTGAAAGTAGAAGTTGTTCATATTAATGTAAAGACACTGGCGATTATTGGGCCCAAAGTTCTCCTTAGCATATTGAAGTAGAAAAGTTGTTTTTCCAACTCCCCGTGTTCCCTTTATACCTATCATGCGATTATTCCAGTCAATCTCATCCATGAGGATTCGATGAACTGGTGCATGATTATGCTCAACAAGATAGGCATGAGTACGAAAGAATGCATCCATCTACTTTCTAATTATATAGTAAGTGCAAAGATAATACTTATTTCTATAATTTGCAAACTCTAGATAGCAAAAAACGTTTTTTTTATTTTTATTTTGACTTCTGATGGCTTTATCTTAACTTTGCAAAATACAACGAAAAGTAATTTATGAATCTGTATGTTTTCAATCCTGAACATGATTTAGCTTTGGCGCAAGATGATAAGAATTTTACTGCCCCGCATGCAGGAAGGCTTCTCAGGTCAGACTTGGGTTTCATACCTTCTTTTTGGGCAAACAACGGTGATATTGTGTTGGTTGATAATATCGAATGTGCACATAGAAGCTTTTGTAATTGTGGAAAATACGAAAAACAGGTGAAGTTTGTCGATAGCTTGACTGTGCAGCCTTTGCTCGAAGAAGTGACCAGAGTCGTACCATGGGGTTGGGATATCTGTATTACGGAACAGTTAAGAAGAATAGGGCTTCGTAATGCATTGTTGCCTAATAACCATTTATTGTCTAAATACAAATCATTGAGTAATCGACAAACTTCTGTTAAGGTTTTGGAGGATCTCGTGAGAAGTATAAATAATAAGAGCATTATAGGACGCTCATGTTATGTTACAACTCTCGAAGAGTTGCAACAACAAGTGTGCAACAATGATCTTTCTGTCATCAAAGCCCCATGGAGTGGGAGTGGCAGAGGTATTAGATATGTGAAACATGAAATGAATAATCACCAGACAAACTGGGCAAAAAACATCATATCGAACCAAGGAGGGATAGTAATTGAACCATATTATAATAAGGTTAAAGATTTCGCCATGGAGTTCTTTGTTGATAGTCGGGAAGTTAGATATGTTGGTTTATCCTTGTTTGAGACTGTTCATGGCGTATATACAGGGAGTATGATTGCGCCGGAGCAGGACAAGCTAAGACTATTGTCCTCATATTTCTCACCTTCTTTGCTTGACATTGTCAGAAATCACATCTTGAAGGCGTTGACGGATGAATTACTTTGCAACTATTTTGGACCTGTTGGGGTCGATATGATGGTAATTGAGAATCCATTCAATAAGAATGGAGAAACACGCAATAATTTACTGCATCCCATGGTAGAAATCAATCTCAGGCAAACAATGGGACACGTTGCACTGGCCATTTCAAAAAACATAGGCAACATGCATCAGTTGATGCACATTGCCTATGATGGCACACATTACCATTTAAATATAGATGAAATGTAATGAGCTTAATGAGTGTATGCCCATAGAGCTACGCACACAACAATAATGGCGATAATGCTCACCACAAATAAAATGATTCTTGACCACATTTTACGTCGTTGGACTGCCGAGGCATGTTTATTCGGATCAAATGCACTGTATTGATCGTAGTGATGCCGTCTATGTCTTGAATGTGACTTGTTTGACATTTTAAATTTTGTGTGCGTTAATTGGTAATACCCATTTTAAATTTTTGGGTAAAATATGCTTACATTTTTTTCTATCTTTCTTTATTTCCTGATCTTAGAATCTATAGCTCAACTGCATATCTATCATTGAATAGTTTGGCTTTGCAAGACTTCTATCATTTACATAGGCATACTCACTTGTTAAAACAAGATTTTTGCTGAAGTGGTAATTCAAACCAACTTCGTATTGCGTTCTTTGTTTTTTTGCACCATCTGAAGGCTGATACATATCGTAACGGACTTTGGCATGCAATTTCTCTTTAATAATAGGTGCAATTACCAATGCGTAAACAGCTTGAGATTGGTCGCCGTTAGTGCTGAGTGAGCAATCTGAAGCTGTGGCATCATTAGTGTTCACAAGCGTTTTGGCAAACGCCCCACCTGTTGAGTGGATATACTCTGAGCGGATTGTCCAGTCATTCTTCAAATATTCAGCAGAGAAGGCATATCTGCGTTGCTGCAGACTGCGAACACCAGAGTGGTCACCGTTCTCGTCTGTCCATTTCCCCTTACGGGCATAACTTCCTATCCATCCAAAACAGCCTAAACGCATGCCGGATACAGGCATTACCCATATACCACCAATAAGGTTTTTCTGCTGATCAATATCCTTTACGTTTGTGCCTTGACCATTGAATACACCAGCCTGATAATGGAGAAGATTCCTACCTGCTGAATTTTTTAAGAAATCACCTTGGATTTGTAATCCTATGTCTCTACCATTGGAAGCATGTTCACCAGTTCTGTCATTAAACCCAGCTAACTTCAACACTGCTTGGGAATAAGACATAAATCCCTGTTCTATAGGATGCATAGGATTTTCAAAAGTGAATGGGTTTTTAAACTGACCTACTTTGACACGGAAAAATTCATATTTCTGCCACTCGGCGAAAAGGTCAACAACCCTTGGAGAAGAACCAAGCGTCGAAGTGTTACCATTGAACTGTATCTGCGCTTTCCAATACCAATCTTTCAAGATACGGCCATCAAGGGCGATACGAGCCATACGCAGATTGAAAGAATTGGATTTAGCATTTTCTCTACCAGTATATTGGTATTGAACCATGCCATATCCAGACAATTTCACATTATTAATCCATTTTGTTGATTGCGCTTGAGCATTGAGCATGCTGATTGCCATCGCTGCTATCGTTAAAATTCTCCTCATAAGGTGTTAGTTTTTAATATTAGTATATATTAAATTAATTTTGCAAAGGTACAATTAAAATTTATAAAATAGAAATGCTCATTAATTTTTTGTTTCAAAAATATGAAAGCGTAAATTATGTCCCGAGTATTTTATTAAATATTAGGGATTCATATTCACTTCTCTCTTTTATAATTGCTGCCTCATATTGCAAAATATTATACAGACTGACGATGTTACTAAAATATAATCAAAAGTTGACAAGACTTCATGTAACTTAAATTCTTTCTTCAAGTAAGACAACATTCTCAACATGCGGAGTGTGGGGGAACATATCTACAGGTTGTACTGCCACCACCTTATAATCTTCGTCAAGCAAGGTCAAGTCGCGTGCTTGCGTAGCTGGATTGCAGCTGACATAAACAATTCTATTCGGGCGTGCTGAGAGTATTACGTTGACAACATCGGTGTGCATTCCTGCGCGCGGAGGATCAGTTATGATTACATCTGGATGTCCATGTTCGTCTATAAACTCTTTAGTCAATATATCTTTCATATCACCTGCATAGAATAGCGTGTTTTCGATATTGTTGATTTGTGAATTGATTTTTGCATCCTCAATAGCTTCAGGGACATACTCTATACCAATGACTTTATGCGCTTCCTTGGCAACGAAATTTGCTATAGTACCAGTACCCGTATAAAGGTCGTAAACCAGTTCTTTGCCAGTAAGGTTTGCGAATTTACGAGCTATAGAATAAAGGTGGTAAGCCTGATCGGTATTCGTTTGGTAAAAACTCTTCGGCCCAACTTTAAACCGTAAGCCTTCCATAAGTTCAAAAATATGGTCATTCCCTTTAAATAATGTGATGGGTAAATCATTGAAAGTATCATTTCCCTTTTGATTATCAACATAGAGCAATGACGTTATCTCTGGGAATTTATCTGAAATAAACTGCAAAAGGTCAATGGCCTTTTGCTCATCGCCAGCCTCTTCAAATTTAAACTGAACAAGTACCATCCACTCTCCAGTATTTGAATTGCGAAACATAATGTCACGCAACAATCCATGTTGAGCCCGTATATCATAAAATTGTATATCATTCTCAAACGAATAGTCTCGTATGGCATTTCTCACCTTATTACAGAAGTCATCCATAAGATGGCATTTCTCAATAGGGTAGATTTTATCAAAAGCACCTGGTATATGAAAGCCAATGGCTCCTTGAGACAATCCGACACCTTCGGGTAGTTCAGCCAATTCCTCCTTGGTGTACCATCTCTTGTTGGAACAGCCAAATTCAAGTTTATTACGATACTCTTCTGTCTTTTCAGACCCTAAAATATGAGTGATTTCAGGAAGTTCTATTTTGCCAATTCGTGTAAGTTGGTCTAAAACCTGTTGCTGCTTGGCTTTTAGTTGTTCCACGTATGGAAGGTTTTGCCACTTACAGCCACCACATACTCCAAAATGCGTACACTTAGGCTCGATACGTTTGTTACTGAATGAGATGAACCGCTCTACAATAGCCTCACAGTAGCTGTGTCTTTTTTTAGTAACCTGAAGGTTAACGATATCACCTGGCACTACAAAAGGGACAAAAACAACCATATCGTTTACATGCGCAACACATTTCCCCTCTGCGGCAACAGCCTCTATTTCCACATTTTCTAATAATGGTAATGGCTTCCTTTTTCTACTCATATTGTCTTAATTTGGTGCAAAGGTAATTATTTTTTTTCATTGCGGTTTGGTAAATAATTTCTTAATTATAATTGTTTAGGTAAACTTGTAGTCTTTATTATTCAATATTGCTGACGATTAAATGACTTTCATACATCTGTATGTTTTTAAATGGTGACCTTTTACAATGTGAAAGATGACCTTTTGTATGACAAAATGTGAGCTTTTGTTTAGCAATCACTATCTATCTAACAACCAATAAGTTACAGACATATGACAAAGGTGGTCTTTTGAGTGATATTAATTCTATGATTAGTAGTTTCTTTTATCGATAAATTTTGTTTCAAGACCTCGATATTAAGGATAGAAAATAGCAAAATAATCTCATGTATGCAATTATCAAATAAATAGAAGGATAAAGGAGTGTTGAAGTTCCGTTCAAAATTGGTTCGATGATTGAAATTACCTGTGTAGTGGTTACGGCTGATTTGATTGCGAGCAAAGCAGAATATTTCAGTTTTGTAAACGATGATTTGACATAGATGACATTTGGATACAGTCGTGATGACATTACGAGTATCTTACCAAGTTATCTTGAAAAGAAAATCTTTAATGTCGATCCCTTCCAGGTTCTCGACCAAGATGATGTGTGAAAGCTAATTAAAACCGCGGTTGAAAAAGGCTGTAACAGCCGTAAAGATTTGAAGTGAGGTAATGAAGATGACAGTTAATTTGTGATTGGTTATGGTAACGATGGTGGACGATTGTTCACAATTACTCCTTTCCGTAATTGTTGCGACATGACATTTGCCCCCTTTTAAGATAAACTCTCACATTTTATTTTTGATTTTCCCTTGGCTATTCGATAAAAAAAGCGTAACATTGCATTGAATTTTCAATATTTCGCTTATTTATATGAAGAAAATACTATTACTTTTTCTCTTAGGAATTACATCTTTGAACATTCAAGCTCAGAATATCAAAGAGTTATGGATAGCCATGCCCGATTCCATCATTCCATATTTGAATAACAGCTTGAGGACTGAGTTGACAGATTACATAGATATGCACATCAAGTCAGAAGTTAGGAACTTACTCAATGACACAACAAAAATAGACACTGTAATGAGTGACAATTATTTGTCTGTAATCTTAAGTAAAAGTTCAAAAATGGAACTTAAAATCCTGGACAATAATACGATTGGTGTTTTGCAAACTTGGTTCGGCCCCTCTGCTGAAAGCAAATTATCATTGTATAATAAAAACTGGGAACTGATAAAAGAGAATATTAACCTACAACCTGTCATTGAATTACCAGATTCCTTATCCAATAATGCGGTCTCTCAACTTTATTCACTGCTCGAACCCAAGATGATTAAAATGAAATTCCTACCAAATGAGAATAGTGTGTTGGTTGATTATTCCCTTTCTCTACTGGCAAATGATGATAAACCAAAGATTAAAACCATAATAAAGCAAAGAAAATACAAATGGAACGGAGAAACGTTTAAATAGAGTTAAATGTCACATGTAACACATTGTAAGTTTTGCAATTACGGATTATTTCCATAACTTTGCAATGTGTTTTTCATGGTATTAGATTATTAAGGTTAATAAAGATTGGTTGTCGTGAGACAATCAATTTTTTGTATATTCATAAATGCATGAATAAATTTACCTTTTGTATTTGGTCATTTATAAGAAATTCTGTACTTTTGTCGAAAATAAAATTAACTGATAAAAATGAATTTAAAAGTACGTTTGGCACTGATGAACTTCTTGGAGTTTGCAGTTTGGGGTGCATATCTCACATCAATGGGGAGATATTTGGGAAATGTTGGCATTGGTGCAAATATCGGATTGTTTTATTCAATGCAAGGAGTAGTCTCTATTTTTATGCCTGCCTTGATGGGGATAGTGGCAGATAGATGGATTCCTGCTCAACGACTTTTAGGTCTTTGTCATTTGTTGGCTGGTTTGTTTATGTTCGGAGTGGCATGGTATGGGCTGACGGTGGGAAGTAATGTAGATTTCACGACAATATTTACTTTATATTCTTTGTCTGTATCTTTCTATATGCCGACATTAGCATTAACAAATTCCGTAGCATACTTCTCTTTGAATCAGGCTGGATTGGACACCGTCAAAGATTTCCCTCCAATTCGTGTTTTCGGCACCATGGGTTTCATTTTAACAATGTGGCTGGTTGATATCTTAGGCTTCCAAAGTAATCAGAGTCAGTTCATCACTTCAGCTGTTGCAAGTATCCTGCTATTCCTTTATACATTCACCTTGCCTCACTGTCCTATATCAAAAAGTGTTGAAAAGAAAAGTTTTGTTGACGCTTTTGGACTCAAAGCGTTTGCGCTTTTCAAACAAAAAAAGATGGCTATCTTCTTTATATTCTCAATGCTTTTGGGTGTAAGCTTGCAGATAACAAATAGTTTTGCAAACCCATTTCTATTCAGCTTTGGGGCTCAAGCGGAATATGCACAATCATTTGGTGTCCAACACGCAAATATTCTTATTAGCCTTTCACAAATCAGCGAGACATGTTGTATTCTGCTTATTCCTTTCTTTATGCGTCGTTACGGAATAAAGAATGTGATGTTGATAGCAATGTTTGCCTGGGTGTTACGATTTGGTCTTTTTGGATTGGGTAATCCAGGCTTTCCTGGAGTCATACTCTTTATCCTCTCAATGATAGTCTATGGTGTTGCTTTTGACTTTTTCAATATTTCTGGTTCATTGTTTGTTGATAAAAGCACGGATGCCGCTATACGTTCATCTGCACAAGGGTTATTTATGCTTATGACAAATGGAGTGGGGGCGACTATTGGAACTTTGGCTGCCCAAGGTGTCATCAATCACTTTACATATCCTTCAAAGATCGGTAATGATATCCTTACTATCGGAGATTGGCAGTCATGTTGGTTCATTTTCGCTGGTTACGCACTGATAGTTGGTGTTAGCTTCTCGATAATATTTCGCCCCAAGAAAGTAGAATGAAAAAAGTACAGATATTTTTCAGAGGTATTACAGAAATAGTAGGAAGTTCAGAAATGGGCTTGCTGATACTGACTAATCAGCCTGATACGAAACAAATTGCTATAATTTGTGACAAGTATATGGAATACGAGTTTAGTTTAAGGATAGGAAAGCCTTCTGTCCTTGACAAGATGATACCTGAGGTTCTATGCCAAATAAATCCAGAAATGAATTCAGATTATTATGAGATATTTTTCTCATCTATTTCTGATGGCCAGTATCAAGCATTGCTGATAAATAAAACAACATTGGAAATGACAAAGATGCGAGCTTCTGATGCTGTACTTTTAGCAAACATTGCTCAGTTGGATATCTATATGGAGGAAACATTGTTTTCAAGACAGAGTGTTCCTTGTGAATCTGGTAAAAGCAAGATGGCTTTGCCTGTCAATGCATTAAGTCGTCAAATGCTTGAGCAGGCTTTAGAAAAAGCTATCACTGACGAAAATTATGAGCTGGCATCGAATTTGAGGGACGAACTTCAAAAGCGTCAACGTACGGATCATTAATTGTCTAAATCTGTGTTAAGGTATGAGAGAAGCTCACTATTTCTATGTTCCGAATGCTGCTGAAACTGATGAATTACCATTAGATGAGACCATACATGCAATAAGGGTACTTCGATTGAAGCCTAAAGATCAAATTTATCTGATGGATGGAGTGGGGAGTTTCTACCTTGCCGAGGTAAAGATGGCGTCATCAAAACATTGTTTGTATAAAGTAAAAGAGGTGCTAAAACAAAATCCATCTTGGAAAGGCCAAATTCATCTTGCCATTGCCCCAACCAAGGATATGGGAAGGATGGAATGGATGGTTGAAAAAGCAACAGAAATCGGTTTCAATAAGATTTCTTTTCTTAACAGTAAGTTTTCTGAGCGGCATGTAATTAAAACTGATAGGATTGAAAGGATTGTCATATCCGCAATGAAACAAAGCAGAAAACCTTGGAAGCCACTTATTAGTCCTATAGTTGATTTTAAGGATTTTATTAAAAACGAAAAGGCAAAAAATAAGTTTATTTGCCATTGCTATGATGAAATTCCAAGAAAAGATTTTTTTGCCAACCTTGATTCAAATAATGATGATATTGTTGTTATGATTGGTCCTGAGGGAGACTTTTCAATTGACGAGGTTAAAGCCGCTCTAAGTTTAGGGTATGAGAGCGTTACACTTGGCAAGAGTAGGCTTAGAACTGAAACAGCCGGCCTGAATGCTGTTATGATGGCGAATTTGGCATTGCGATTATAACGACTTTATATCAGACATGGTGTTTGATTCATCGTTTAAAAACTGAATCGAGTTTATTATTTTAAACATTTTCTAACATGGTCAACGTTCTTTTGATAAATTTTGGTTATATTTGCACCAAAATAAAAGAACGTTATTATTCTATTAAATTTTATCAATTATGCAGAAAAAGTTACTCTTTCTTGTTGTTGTCCTGTTTACTATGACTCTTTCCGTCATGGCTCAGGTAACGACATCTGGCATTAGCGGTAAGATTACCTCCATGGGAGAGGAAGTCATTGGTGCTACGGTCACAGCCACCCATCAACCATCAGGAACAGTTTATCGTGCTGTAACAAATGTTGAGGGGCGATTTACCATTCAAGGTATGCGTGTTGGTGGCCCTTACAAAGTTGAAGTCGCCTACATCGGACAACAGACCAAGACCTTCGAAAACGTTAATCTTAGATTGGGCGAAGTGGAGGATATGTCATGCTCACTAGAGCAAGACTCAAAAGAACTCCAGGAGGTTGTTGTCACAGGTAATGCTGGAATCAATGCAACAAAAACAGGAGCTGCTCAGAGTCTGACATCCAAACAGATTGCTGATATGCCAAGTATTACCCACGGAATAGCTGATGTTGCCCGATTAAATCCGCAATTAACAACCACCAACACAGGTGCAATGTCTTTTGCTGGAACAAGTAATCGTTATAATTCATTCATGATTGACGGTGCAATGAATAATGATGTATTTGGTCTTGCCGCAGATGGATCTAATGGAGGGCAAGCTGGTACTCAGCCTGTCTCAATGGAGACAATCGATCAAATTCATATTAATGTTGCACCTTTTGATGTTCGACAGAGCGGATTTACCGGTGGCGCTATCAACGCTATTACTAAGTCAGGTACTAACAACTTTCATGGTAGCTTGTATGGTTTTGGCAACAACAAGAGTTTAATAGGCTCACATTATCCATATTCTGATGGAACTGGATATGCTCCAAAGTTCCAAGATCAGAAAGAATACCAGTGGGGGCTCACATTGGGAGGACCTATTATTAAGGATAAGTTGTTCTTCTTCATAAACTATGAAAATGCCAATAAAGATTATCCTAATATCAATGGCTACCGTCAAGATGGCTCACGAGTGTTGGCAGATGAAGCTGATGGTGTCTTATCAAAGGTTAAAGAGATGGCCGCTAAGCAAGGGCTCAATTATAACGGTGCTTTTGGCAATCCTAATATTTATACCAAAAGCCAGAAATTTGGTGCAAAGATTAACTGGAACATCAACGACTTCAATAAATTTGCATTCCGCTGGAGTTATGTTGATGCCAAGAAATTGAATAGTGTTTCTGGCGGATCTTCATTAAACGATGATCATTATTATTATCCATTTGAAAGTAAGACACATTCTTTCACTGCTGAATTACAAAGCCGGATATCGCCAGTAATTAGCAATGAAGCACGTGTAAGCTATGTCAGAGTCCGCGATCAACGTGCCCTTTCATCAGCTTTCCCAATGATTTCCTTACAGGTGACAGGTGGCTCAGTTAATATAGGAAATGAGCGTTCCTCAATGGCCAATCAACTTGATCAGGATATTTATACAGTTGAAGATAATCTCACCTGGTATAAAGGAAACCATACTTTTACTTTTGGTACTCACAATGAATTCTATAAGTTTGCCAATTTATTCATACAAGACGCAAATGGCTCTTATAACTTCGCTGACTTAGCTCACTTCAATAAGTATTATACTGATTACATGACTGGTTCGTTAGACCCAAATTATGCTTACTTCCAACAATACCGTTTTGGCATGGCTAATACTGAAGTAACAGGCGACCCACGATGGCGGACACCTTTCTCTGCTGGTCAGTTAGGATTCTATGCCCAAGATAAGTGGGATGTTTCCTCATCGTTCCAGTTAACCTATGGCTTGCGTATGGAAATCCCTCTATTCTTTGATACCCCGACTGCTAATGAGGGATTCAATGAGTTTGCTGCGAACAAGGGATGGGGTGTGCGTACCGACCATAAGCTTTCAAGTAGGCCATTATGGAGTCCACGTGTAGGGTTCCGCTGGGATATTAACAAGGACCGCAAATATATCCTTCGTGGTGGCGTGGGGGTATTTACAGGACGAATCCCTTATGTATGGATTAGCAACAACTTCACAAATACAGGTATTCAGATGTCAAAATACACTGTATATAATCCTAAAGGTTTGGAATTATTACTTGATCCAAACGGACAATTACCAAATGCTCAAAAGTTAAATGCATCAGGAAGTCAGGAGGTTAATGTCTTTGATGACAAATTCAAGTTTGCTCAGACATTTAAAGCCAACTTAGGTCTTGATTTCAAGGTGTTGGGTATTGACTGGACGGCAGAAGCTATCTATTCCAAGACTCTGAACGACATTTATTATAAGAATCTCGCAGTTGAGGAAACTGGAAGAACCTTTGGACAAGAAACAGGTTATATGTGGGACAACCGCCCCATGTTTGAAAAAGTGACAACAGGAACTCCTTATGCCTATGTATATGGACTTTACAATACCAGCAAAGGATATACTGTGAACCTGTCATTAAAAGCAGAGAAACATTTCAACTTTGGCCTGGACTTAATGGCAAGTTATACTTGGACACGCTCGATGAGTGTTAATAGCGGAAGTTCTTCTGTGGCCGGTAGCAACTGGATGTATAATACAACATACAGAAATTCGAATGATCCAGAATTGGGATTCAGCGCTTACAATGTTCCCCATCGTGTTCAAGCTAGTGCCTATTACCACGTCAACTATGGTGCACAAAAGCAATGGCAATCTACAATCGGAGTGATTTACCAGGCCAAGAGCGGCTCGCCTTATGTTATAGAAATGTATGGTGATATGAATGGTGACGGCGCACGTGGAAACGACCTGATGTTCATCCCTACAGATGAGCAGATTGACATGATGAAGTTTGCATCAACGACTGTAAATAACAGCAATAACACTTATCCTTTAATCACAAAAGTTCTTGGAGCTGGCTACCAAGGTGAGTTATCACAAGACCAACAGCGCGCTCTGCTGAAACAATGGATCGCTGATGATTCTTATATGCGTGAACATCGTGGTGAATACTTCAAGCGCTATGCAGACAATCTTGCATTTGAGCATCATTTTGACGTTCACATGGCACAGAAGTATAGCTTTAAAGTGGCAGGGCAACTTAATTCGCTTGAACTTAGTTTCGATATTATTAATGTGGGCAACTTGTTGAACAAAGATTGGGGACACACCTACGGAGATGGCTTTGGCACATATTTCAGCCCATTCAACTATGAGGGCGGAGGTCTCTTCAAGTTCGATGCGACACATATAGCTAGGAACTATAATTCATATTACAGTCGCTGGCGCGGACAGATAGGATTAAGATATACATTCTAATCTCTAAAAGAAAATAATAAACGTGGATACATTTTTAGTGTATCCACATTTTTATTATCTTTGTACTCAAGTTAGATAAATAATGTCTTGTACATCATTTATCCAAAGTTCGGAAAACCCAACCCAATGTAAATAAATTATTATTTATGAAAATTGATTTTGAGAAAATAGCGGAAGAACATCTCCAAGGTTTTAAAGGAGGAGATGGAAAGTTAGATACACGGAATTATGTTGACGATAAGGCACGCATCATGTACTCTACCTTACGTCCTGGTGCTAATAGCGGCAAGCACAAGCATGATGGTTCGTTCGAAGTCATGTATGTGGTCAGTGGAGAGTTGACGGCTCATTGTGACGAGATAGAAGAGACAATTAGTATGGGGCAAATCCATTATTGCCCTGATGGCCACTCTCACTGGTTTGAAAACAAAACAGACCATGATGTAGTATATTTAGCAATTGTGCCTACTTTGCGTTGATTTACAAAGCCGACATTCTTGTTACACCTCATCAATTGTGCTGATAAAATATCTACATTACCTTCGCTTTGTGAACATATCCAAGGCTAATGCTGTAAAAGGTAAGCTATTGGCTGCCAATAGGTCAGCCATTACCCTGTAAAAGCTCATCTTTTGTGTGTGAATAGATAAAACTCCGATTATCAAATCTTTATAACATCTTCATCAACCCCGCATATAGGTTATGAATTTTCACCAACGAAGTGCAAGTAGCATAGTATCCTACAAAAAAAAGAATGTATCAATAGATACATTCTTTTTTTATTGATTATAATCTATATTTACTTTTTAGGTTCCATGACACCTTCAATGTAAAGACGCGTCATTTCTGTCTTTGCGTTTGTACGTATCGTAATACTCTTCTTGAAGTGTCCAGGAAACTTCCCCGTTCCATTATATGTTATATTAATAGAACCTTTCTGTCCTGGTGCTACTGGCCTCTTTTCGTAACTGGGAACTGTGCATCCACAACTTGCCACTACCTGGTTGATAACCAAAGGTGCGTTACCAATATTTGTGAAAGTAAATGTGACTTTCTGAATTGGATTGTTTTCAGAGAACGTTCCGAAATTGTAAGTTATTTTATCGAATTTTATATCCGCTTTCCCCTGAGCCATCGAGAACGACAGACCCAAAAACATCATCAAAGTTACTAATAAAAATTTTTTCATAATCATCTTTTCTTTTTTATTTATGATGCAAATTTAGGTAGAAAGTTTAGAGATAACTCGTTTTTTTACAATTATTAATTTGTATTATTCTTGTTTTAACATATCAAAATCTTGCATTTGAGACTTCTTTTGTCCATATTTCATAGGAAAGTTGTATCTTTGCAATGGAAAATGATTAAATAACTATACTTATGTATCGTACAAAAACGTGTGGTGAACTTCGTCTATTAGACAACGGTAAAGAGGTCGTACTTTCTGGTTGGGTACAGCGCACCCGAAAAATGGGAGGGATGACTTTTGTTGATCTACGTGACCGTTACGGAATTACCCAATTGGTATTCAATGAAGCAGAAAATTTTGAACTCTGTAATGAAGCGAATAAACTTGGACGTGAATATTGTGTTCAAGTGAGAGGGATTGTTAGTGAACGCCAAAGCAAGAACAGTAAAATACCGACCGGAGAAATAGAGATAATTGCTAAAGAATTAAATATTTTAAGTTCTTCATTAACACCGCCGTTTACCATTGAGGATAATACCGATGGAGGAGACGACCTAAGAATGAAGTATCGTTATTTGGATCTCCGTCGTCCGTCGGTTCGCAGTAATTTGGAATTACGGCATAGAATGACCATATTGATTCGCAACTTTTTGGATAGTAAAAATTTTATTGAGGTTGAAACACCGATTCTTATTGGCTCAACACCAGAAGGAGCAAGAGACTTTGTGGTTCCTTCGCGAATGAACCCAGGGCAATTTTACGCTCTCCCACAAAGTCCTCAAACCTTGAAACAATTATTAATGATAGCTGGTTTCGATCGCTATTTTCAAATAGCCAAATGTTTCAGAGATGAAGATTTGCGTGCCGACCGTCAGCCTGAGTTTACCCAAATAGACTGTGAGATGTCATTTGTGGATCAAGATGATGTGATAAATATTTTCGAGGATATGGCTCGCCATTTGTTCAAGGAAATAAGAGGTGTCGAACTCCCTGAGAAGTTAGAGCAAATGACTTGGCAAGAAGCCATGAAACGTTTTGGCTCTGACAAACCAGACTTGCGTTTCGGAATGGAATTTGTTGAATTGATGGACGACCTTAAAGGTACTGGCGATTTCTCTGTTTTCAATGAAGCTGAGTATATTGGTGGAATTGTGGTTCCAGGTTGTGCAGATTATAGTCGGAAACAATTAAATGAACTTACAGATTTTGTAAAACGACCTCAAATTGGCGCAAAGGGTTTAGTGTTCATCAAATATGGCAAAGATGGAGAAGTTAAGAGTTCAATAGATAAGTTCTATTCACCAGAACAACTTCAGAAAGTAAAGGAGACCTCAGGGGCCCAAGACGGCGATTTGGTTTTAATTCTTTCAGGAGATAAACCAAATAAGACCAGAGTACAATTGTGCGCACTTCGGTTGGAGATGGGCAATCGATTGAACCTCAGAGATAAAAATGTGTTTAAGTGTCTTTGGATAGTGGATTTCCCACTCTTTGAATGGAGCGATGAGGAGCAGCGCTTGATGGCGACACACCATCCATTTACAATGCCTAATCCCGATGATTTACATCTATTGGACGAACATCCTGAGAAGGTTAGGGCTAAGGCATATGACTTTGTTTGTAATGGTATTGAAGTCGGAGGAGGCTCTATTCGAATCCACGACACAGAGTTACAGGCAAAAATGTTTAAAGTCCTTGGTTTCACACCCCAACAAGCCGAAGAGCAGTTTGGATTCTTGATGAACGCCTTTAAATATGGTGCGCCACCACACGCAGGACTTGCATTTGGATTGGATAGATATGTCAGTATCATGGCTGGTCTTGACTCTATCAGGGATGTCATTGCTTTCCCAAAGAACAATAGTGGTCGTGATGTAATGTTGGATGCTCCTTCTGAATTGGCTAATAAGCAATTGGAAGAATTGCAACTAAAATTGGATTTAAAACATTAAAGTTCATTGATTTAAATCAATAAAATACTATTTCGGCTGATATCAAGACTGGAGTTAGCATTTTTTCGTGCAGTATTTTAATTTCTTTGAAAATAAAAAGCTACATTTGCACTAACAAATGTCAAATTATAAATTTGATTAAAGTAGAAATTAAATGTTTGAAGGAATTATGGTAGAAAAGAAAATGACTACAAGCACAGCAGCGAAGAAAGCGACACAGCAAAAGACTGTATCAAAAAAGACAACAACATCTGTAGATTTAAGCCCTGAGAATATTGGATTCAAGGCTGGAGACGTTTACAATGCTCTTGCAGCAGCTGAGAAAGCTCTTTCGGTAAACGAGATTGCAAAGACAGCTAAAATCTCAACAGAAGAAGCTTATCTTGGTATTGGCTGGCTCTCGAAAGAGGGTAAGGTTAAAGGTGAAGCTAACAAGATTGAACTTGCTTAATCAATTTTGGTAAAATATTCATGTAGGAGTCTGTATTTTGTGTATAGACTCCTTTTTTTTATGCTATACAATAATGAAATAATGGGGCTCAGTAGGAAAAAGATGGGGATTATGCATACAGTTTTGCTATTCTGAAGAGAAAGAATTTCTTATCTGCCACTCCTCTGATGTTTGCCCTAAACAGTTTGATTTTCGCATTAAATGATTCAGCTGCCGCATTGGAGGATCTGTTGTTGTAGAAGTTCAAAATATCTTCATAGTGTTCTTAGAAAGTAGCCGTTATCACATTAAAGGAGTGAAATCCTGCTTCTTCTACCTTATTATACCATTTAGCCATACTTAATCTGGCGGCATCCTTGAAAGTGTTCTTTGCAAATATTATTCTCAAATATTGCTGTCCGGTAAAACTCAAAAGAGCATAAATATCTTCCCCGAAGTCCCGTAAAATAGGACTTTTGGGTTAATTTTTTCAAAAGTAAGCCCCCCCTAATCGAAAAGACTTGGTTCAGGTGGCGCTTTTTGCATCTCCTTTGCAAGGAAATCATTCCAAGTTTTTTCGGGATTTTCCATGAATGCGATAAAATCAACGTAGTACATAAGCATAAGTCGTATCATGGTAACAACTTGCGAGAATGCACAGTGTCTCTTGATGCTTCTTGACAGGACTGTTATCAGCAGATTCGCAATCAAGACTACCCATGTCTGTATTTGTATGGCATTGACGCTGTCCCCATAGAAGAAATGAAGCGGGAAGTTCTGTTTAAGCTGTTTGTACAACGACTCGATAGCTCATCTTAGGCGGTAGATTTCAGTAAT
>NZ_AUME01000046.1 GCF_000430525.1 Prevotella corporis DSM 18810 = JCM 8529
AGGACTGTCTGAAGACCATTACAACAGACAACGGACCTGAATTTGCAGCACATAAGGACATTACCAAGTTCTTAGGCGTGCCCGTATACTTCGCTGATCCATATTGTTCTTGGCAAAAGGGAGCGATTGAGAATACAAATAAACTAATCAGACAATATATACCGAAAAAGGATTCGTTTGAACATTACACAGACAAGAGAATTATGTCGATACAAAAGAAATTGAACGAAAGACCGAGAGAAAAATTAAACTTTTCTACACCTAAGTGCGAGTTCTTCAAACACGTTTTGTAATTTTGCACTTGCTGGTTGACTCTACGCCTGGGCATATAAAATGCGTCGAAATACGCTGCTGTCCCTGCTGGCATTCTGTTTAAGCCACCGTCGATTTTGAGGGTCCACGACAGATTCCAAGATAGCTCAGGTTGGCGTTAGCCGAATTTAGACCATTGGAAATGTCTCGAATCGAATCGCATCCCAAGAATTGGCAGAACATAATTCCATAAATTGGTTCCATGTATCGTAGCTCTTGCCATGTCTGTCTGTTTTGGAATTACGGGTGATTTTTCTTATACATTCTTTCTGAAGTTAATAGATTATGTGTAGTATTGCACTTGCAGGTTGACTCTTTACAGTATTGTGACTACACATTTTTATTAAAAAAGACGGGAAAAACTTGTGAGTATAGAAATTAAACACTATCTTTGCACCGCATTTGAAATTAATGCTTGGCAACTCGGTTAACGAACCCTGACTGGAAGGATGGGTGAGTGGCTGAAACCAGCAGTTTGCTAAACTGCCGTGCGCTTACGCGTACCGGGGGTTCGAATCCCCCTCCTTCCGCACCATGATGGTTAAAAACCAATTATGAGGTCGGTTCATCTAATGGTTAGGATACAAGATTCTCAATCTTGGCATACGAGTTCGATTCTCGTACCGACTACGAAAAAAGTCTGCAAGCGAAGCTTGCAGACTTTTTTGTTTGGTACGCGCGGAATGAGCATTATAAAATTTTTGATTATTATTAGATGCCTGTATAATCTTTGAGATGAAGTGATAAAATAAAAAATGCCCAACGTTTCTCAACGACGGGCACTCAATCTCAATAGGTATTAGTCATTTAAGGTAAAAAGATTGTATTCAGGATAACGATTGCAAAGGTATGGTATTTTTTTATATCTTCCAAATTTTTTGGCAACTTTTTTTCTATCATCCATATTTTTTCTATCTTTTTCGAGTTTATTCATGACTTCGTATGTATTATAAAAGTGTAAAAATAGAAATTAACAAGAAAAATCCTTATCTTTGCATCAGAAACAAATATGAAGTATATGAACACGTTAGACACAAACACGAACGAAGAGAAAAGAAGCTTAAGTTTTGTTGAGCAATTTGTTGAGGATGACATTGCAGAAGGAAAAAATGGCAAGCGAATACAAACTCGTTTTCCGCCTGAGCCAAACGGGTATTTACATATAGGTCACGCGAAAGCCATTTGTATGGACTTTGGGGTAGCAGAGAAATACAATGGAGTTTGCAATCTACGCTTTGATGATACTAATCCAAGCAAGGAAAATAATGAATATGTTGAAAATATTCTTCACGATATTAGCTGGTTGGGCTTCAAGTGGGGCAACATATACTATGCGAGTGACTATTTTGAAAAATTATGGGACTTTGCCATCTGGATGATTAAAAAGGGATTGGCATACGTAGATGAGCAAGATTCTGAGACTATTGCCAAACAAAAAGGGACACCAACTGAAGGTGGTGTCCCTTCACCATATCGTGACAGGCCTGTGGAAGAGAGTTTGGAGCTCTTCAATAAGATGAATACTGCTGAAGCTGTGGAAGGAAGCATGGTTCTTCGAGCTAAACTCGATATGGCTAATCCTAACATGCACTTCCGTGATCCAATCATTTATCGCATAATCCATACTCCACATCACCGAACTGGAACAAAGTGGCATTGTTATCCAATGTACGATTTTGCCCATGGACAGAGTGATTACTTCGAAGGAGTCACACATTCAATCTGTACCTTGGAATTTGTGCCTCACCGTCCTCTTTATGATAAGCTCATAGATTTTCTCAAAGAATATGACAACACTGCAGACAATCTTAATGACAACCGTCCACGTCAGATCGAATTCAACCGATTGAATTTGACATATTCTGTGATGTCTAAACGTAAACTACATACACTTGTTGACGAGAAGTTTGTGAGTGGTTGGGATGATCCACGAATGCCAACTCTTTGCGGAATGCGCAGACGCGGCTACTCTCCTGAATCTATCCGGGCATTTATTAGTTCGATAGGCTATACTAAATTTGATGCACTCAATGATGTTGCTTTACTGGAAGCGGCAGTTCGCAACGATTTGAACAAGAGGGCCACACGAGTAAGCGCTGTCCTTGACCCTGTAAAGCTCATTATAACAAACTATCCTGAAGGACAGACAGAAGAAATGGAGGCAATTAATAATCCTGAAAATGAGAATGAAGGAACGCATGCCATCACTTTCTCAAAGAACTTATGGATTGAGAGAGCTGACTTTATGGAAGATGCTCCTAAGAAATTCTTCCGTATGTCACCAGGTAGAGAAGTTCGACTCAAAAACGCTTACATCATAATGTGTACAGGATGTACAAAGGACGCTGACGGAAATATCGTTGAGATACAGGCTGAGTACGACCCCAATAGCAAAAGTGGTATGGAGGGTGCCAATCGCAAAGTCAAGGGCACACTCCACTGGGTTAGTGCAGACCATTGTGTAAAAGCAAAAATTAGAGAATATGATCGTCTTTTCATGGTTGAGAATCCTTCTGCCGATGACCGGGATTTCCGCGAGCTACTTAATCCCAATAGCTTGAAGCTGCATGAGAACTGTTATGTAGAGGCTTTCCTGACAGAAAAGCATCCGGGAGACTATCTACAATTCCAAAGAACGGGTTACTTTATGCTTGACCCAGACTCTACGGATGACCAACTTATCTTCAATAAGACGGTCGGACTAAAAGATACCTGGTCAAAGACTATCAATAAGTGACAAGGAGAAACGTAGGTTTGGACAACTATTATAGATCAGACAAATTTAAGCGTATTCTTCATGAATATGAAGAATACGTCAAATCAGGAATTGTCAGTTTTCTCAATTCTGAGGAACTGACAGACGTTGCCGAGTACTACCACTTAAAAGGAGATGTAGAAAAGGCTTATCAAGCCGCCAATTATGCACTTGATATTTTCCCCGGTTCCACATCTCCTCTTGCCTTTTTGTCAAGACTTGCACTTTTGGTAGAGAATGATCTCCAGAAAGCCGAAGAATTAGCAGACGAAATAGTTGAAAAGACAGATTTTGAGTTTATATATCTGAAAGCCGAAATTCTAATAGTCAAAGGAAATTTCAAAGAGGCCAATCTATGTCTTAAAGAGCGTTTGGCTTTTATCGATGAATACGAAAAAGAAGATTTTATCCTAGATGCTGCTAACCTATTTGCAGATTATAATCAAGAGGACTTTACTGAGCAATGGCTTTCCATTTCGCACAAAAAAGAAAGCAGCCAGTATAAAGAAGTGCAAGCTCGGCTGCTTACAAATCGTGGGCTATACAAGGATAGTGAGAGCATTTTGAATGATCTGCTAAATATCGACCCTTATTCAAATGTTTATTGGAATTACTTAGCTCAGAGTCAGTTTCAAAGTGGCAACTATCAAGAATCAATCACTTCAAGTGAGTATTCTTTAGCAATAAATCCAGATGATGAAGAAGCGTTGTTGAACAAAGCCAATGGATTGTTCAGTTTAGGAAATTATGAAGACGCTTTGGTTTTTTATCAGAAATACATTAAAGCTTGCAATCTAGGTGATTTACACATTATAAATGTAACAATAGGCCATATCTACCTACTGTTAAATAACATAGATCAAGCATATATATTTTTTCATCAAGCTTTGAAACTGTCAAAATCAAAAGCAGAAACTTATGTGCATATCGCTATGTCTGCGTTTGATAATGGTTACGTAAATTGTGCATTCCAACTGTTGAGTAAATATTTACCTAAGACAAGTAATGATTGGATTTACGGTTATGCTTGTTTGGCTCGTTGCAGCTTTGAGTTAGGCTACAATGAGGAATATTTTCAATATTTAAGAAATGCTATTGAGATAAATGAGAAAGAATGTATGGATTTGCTGGGCGACCTTTATCCAAAGGGTTTACAGCCAAAAGACTATCCTTATTTCCTACCAGACTATTCATTGATTAATACGGATATGAAAGATGGTCTTAATATTTTATAATATCTTTCCAAGGATATAGAAATTAATTATAAACAAAAAATAAAAATATTTTATGGGTTTTATTTCCACTCTCCTATCACAGCTTAATTATGGTGCTATATTTTTATTGATGTTATTAGAAAGCACTGTTATTCCAGTTCCATCAGAGCTGGTAGTGGCACCAGCTGCTTATCATGCTGCAGGGGGGAATCTGAATATTTGGCTGGTAATCCTTTTCGCAACAACAGGTGCGGCCTGCGGAGCATCAATTAATTATTGGGCAGGTTGGTATTTGGGACGACCATTAATATATAAGTTTGCGAACAGCAAATTCGGGCATTTGTGTTTGCTTAATCAAGAAAAAGTCGAAAAGAGCGAAAAATATTTTTACAATCATGGTATTGTGGCTACATTAACAGGGCGGCTTATACCTGGAATAAGACATCTCATTTCAATTCCTGCGGGACTGGCAAAGATGAATTATTGGACGTTTTTGCTTTATACGACTATCGGAGCTGGCGTTTGGCATGCCATCCTTGCTCTTTTAGGGTACTATCTGCATTCTTTTGTTCCAGAGGAACAATTGAATAATAAAATTTTAGAGTATGGAGAGTATATCAAAATTACTATAATAGGATTAGTAATTTTAGCAATTCTTTATTACTCCTTAAAATGGCTTATCAAACGCAACAAGAAAGTAAATATTGATATTACCGAATCTAATGTAGATAATAAGAGATAAAGACAAATATTATTAATAACCATCTAACTTTTAACTATTATGGCAGCTAACGATAGATACATAGAAGAAATTTCACACGAACAATTGTTGACAGACCAAGAGGAAAGAGAACTTGCTGCTAAAGCAAAAATAGGTGATGCCAGAGCTTTGGAGAAACTTACTAAAGCGAACCTTAAGTTTGTCGTATATCTTGCTAATCAATACAGAAACAAAGGATTAAGTGAAGACGACTTAATTAGCGAAGGCAATATTGGTATGATGCATGCTGCACAAAAATTTGATGGTGACAAAGGAACTCGTTTCGTAAATTTCGCTGCGCCTTACATTCGTCATTCCATAGAGAAAGCCCTAAAGGAACAGACAATTGAATATAAAGTTACTAAGGCTGACAAAAGGAACTCTGACCAGCCAGTACGCGCCTTGTCGCTTGATCAACCAGTGCCCGTAGGCAGTAACAACAACTTTACGCTACAAAACATACTGGAGAATGCTAATTCTCCCCATGCTGATGAAAATCTAACCAAACAGTTATTAAGTAGTGAAATTTCACAAGGAATTGGTCAACTCGATGCAAGAGAACGAAAAGTAATAAGTTTATATTTTGGACTAAAAGACAACGAACATTATACAATGGCTGAAATTGGTGAAATGATGGATATTAAAAGAGAAAGAGTTCGACAGATTAGAGATAAAGCAATTCGCAAATTAAAGAAGGTTTTGAAATAAAAGTTTCGTATTTATTACCAGCTTTTGAAACATAGGTTCCCCTTAAAAGGTAGTCATCTTAGGCAACCTCTCTCAAGGATAGAAAAGTTTTTCCTAAAAAGTAAGCGGATGGGCATAAATAAGCTCTTATGTTTTTCCGAAAAAGCTTAAGAGCTTTTGGGAGAAAAGTTAAGAACTTCGTTTAATATGGCATTACAGGCAAACAGTCACTGACTCAAAAAACCGTCCATACGTTTGAAATTACGCTTCGAGCAGGATTATTATGTCTTTTTTGAGTTTTACCGGACAGCAATATAAATGTTTGCTTTTCTAAGTGATAAACTTCTTATGCGATGCAATCATTTTATTTATTGAAATTCTTATTGTAAGCATAGAGATTTTGGATAGAATGATGTCATATATGTGGTTGATAATCAGCGCTGTAATAACCTGTTAGTAAAAGCTAAGCTTTGCCCAGATGATAGGTAAGCTTTCACTGTTCAATAGCTCATCTTCTGAATTGCAACAGCACATGATTATTTTAATGCCTAACGGCAAGTAGTTCAAATTTAAATTTTGTTTTATTGCCCTCAGACAAGATGCTGATGATCAAATCAATGCTGATGGAATCAAATTTATCAATATAGAATGTGCACTTTCAGTTCTATGAACCCGATTTGGATTTAAGAGTTAGTTGCGGAATTAATAATTGTAGTTTTACCAATTTACCTAATTATGGGTATTGTGGAAACAATGAAAACCTCTTAAATTTGCAACCGAATTTAAACACTAATTCTATTTATGAATATACTTTTAAGTCGAAGCAGAGTAAAATCTGCTACCAACTATAATGAAGTCCGCTTTCCTGACAATGGATTGCGGATTTTTTTTATGAATATTTCTGACCATTATTCGTTTTTGCTTTCCTGGCTGATAATCTTTTTTTTGTTTGCCGTCTCAACTCCGAGTACTGCTCAAAAAGCGGTGGTTTATGGAACGATAACCGATGATACAAGCGGTGACCCCCTTACTGGAGTTAATGTTTTTTTCTCAGAAAAGAAAAAAGTGATTAGTGATGCACATGGAAACTATGTGATACAGCTTCCAAAGCCACAAAATGTAAATCTTCACTTTAAATCTATTGGCTATCAGCCTATGGTCAAGCGAATTTCAGTGTGTGACAGTATAAGGGTTGATATTCGCTTGCAATCTGTCGATTATGAGTTGCAAGGTGTTACGGTAACAACTCGCAGCGAAATACGCAAATTGAAAGAGTCGGGGATGCCGGTTTCCGTCATAGGACAGCAGCAGTTGCAAGGAACAGCATCCAATATCAATGATGTTTTGGCAAGAACCGTAGGTGTAACCGTGCGCAATACGGGTGGAATAGGCAGCGCTTCGCGTATTTCGGTGCGAGGATTAGAAGGTAAGCGCATGGGGATGTTTATCGATGAGACTCCTTTGGGACAAATCGGAAACTTTGTTGCGCTGAATGATATTCCCACGAATATGATAGAGCGTATAGAAGTTTATAAGGGAATTGTACCGTATAAATTCGGTGGTTCGGCTTTGGGTGGTGCCGTGAATGTTGTGCTGAAGGAATATCCGCCAGTTTATTTGGATGCTTCTTACGAAATCAGTTCGTTCAACACGCACCAGATTTCCACGATATTCAAGTGCACCGACAGGAAATCGGGCCTACAGTTTGGTATCGGTGGATTCTATACCTATGCCGGAAACAATTACAAGATGCAACTTTCCAACCTCGATGACCGCATTGTAGAACGCGATCACGACCGTTTTAGAAAACTGACGGGTGGTTTTTCGGTGAAGGCTACCCGATGGTGGTTTGACAAAGTAAAGTTGGAGTTGGTACTGATGAAGACCAAGCAGGAGGTGCAAGGTATTGATATGAACGTGAAAGAAGCCTACAACGACTCCTATAGTTTTGTATCTGCAATCAATTTGAAGCGGAAAAATTTCTTCCTTGATGGATTGGATTTCGATTTTGACTTCGGATTTGTATATGGGAAATACGGTTTGCACGACCAAGCCATGTGTCGCTACGATTGGGACGGCAATCGCCTGCCACCAGTATCTTCGTATGGGGGAGAGCAGGGAAATCATCCCTCAGACGGAAACAATCGCTCCAAAGACCTTGTAGGGAAACTGAACTTGGCTTATACGATAGATTTGCATCATTCGGTGAATTTGAATATCTATGCTAACCGAACGGCATTGCATCCTGAAGACCAGTTGATGAACAAGGCATTGGGGTTCAATGCAAACTATCCTAGTACGATGAACAATGTTACTGTAGGATTATCCTATGACCTTTCGCTCTTCAATGGGAAGTTCCAGAATGCTTTTACATTGAAGGATTTTTCCTTTTCCTCGCATTCTCGGAGTATAGACCTGTTTGCAATAAACGAACCAGAACCAGTAAAAGTGGCAAAAAACTATTTCGGCTTCAGCAATGCCTTGCGGTATACGCTTACCAAAGAACTGATGGTTAAAGCTTCGTTCAACTCGGAAGTGCGCATACCTACTAATGAGGAACTCATTGGAAACGGCTATTCTATTCTTCCCTCTCCAGCTTTGAAGCCTGAACGTACAAGTGGCTTCAATCTCGGTACACTCTATCGAAAACTGAAAAGGCATGGAGGAATCGTTGAATGCGAAGTCGGATTGTTCTACAATCGTCTGGAAGACATGATACGTTTCACTCCCGATATGATACCAACGATGGCACGCTATCGCAATTTCGGGAGTGTGCGCACTATGGGTGTAGAGGTAGAAGCAAAAGTCGATGTATGTCCGATACTCTATCTTTATGCCAATACCACCTATCAGGACTTGCGCGATGTGCGCAGCAAAATACCTGGAACCGATGTCGATAATCCTACAAAGGAGATGCGTATTCCGAATGTTCCCTATCTTTTGGCAAATTTCGGAGCAGAGTTTCACAAGGAGAACCTATTTGGAGGAAGACAGCAAAACACCCGAATACTCTTTGATGCGTCTTATATTCATCAGTATTTTTATGATTTTGAGATGAGCAAATATCAGGAAAGGAAAATACCGACATCGCTGAATATGGATGCAGCTATTGAGCATAGTTTCTGCAATGACCAGTGGGTGCTGACTTTCAAGGTGAAGAATGTGGGCAATCGGCGCATCCTCTCCGAACTGAACCGACCGCTTCCGGGGCGTTCTGTAGCTTTCAAACTTAGATACTTATTCAAATAACCACGAACATTCCCTGAAAGAATGTTCCATAAAAACAATTAAATATGAAACTTAAAACATTTTTTTTCGCCATCGTTTTGAATTTGTTGGCTGCTTCTTGTGCAAAAGACGACCCATCACCCTCACCTAATCCTGTTCCCCCCACACCCGAAACAGCCTTCAAGGGCATTGTGTTTGCAACAGGTGTTACCAACCCAGAAGGCAATAGTGGAACTGTATATATGCAGTCGCTGGCCGATATGTTGCCTGGAACGTATGACAACAAACATGGTATGCCGACCGGTTTCGGTATCACACCGATCGCATTGCCCAACGGAAACATCTATTCTTTCCCCGACTATATGGGTAATTCCAAAGCCGAAGTGGTGCGTTACAATATCGAGGCAAGGGGGAATTGGGTAAAGAAAGGCGCACTTCCTGTTCCTGCGGGCGCACGAGCAGCCAATGTCGTGGAACTGAACGAGAGCAAAGCCTATCTTAGCATGCAAGGTATCGGCATGGTGAGGGTGTTCAATCCTACGACAATGACCAAAATAAAAGACATTGACCTTAACTCTCTAAAGCATGAGGGAACCAATGTCTCGCCTTCCACCATGATAATCAGGGACGGTAAACTGTATGTGGGACTGAACCAGATGAATGCACAATGGATGCCAAACGATAAGAGCATAGAGTTGGCGATGATTGACACGAAGACGGATGAACTTCAGAAACATATTGTAAACAAGACACTGGGGTTGAGCTTTGCCACCCGTCCGGTGGATGCTAATTCCATTTTTATGGATGAAAATAAGGATATATACATCAATTGTATCGGTTCTTTTGGTTTTATTCCTGACTATCCTGGCGGTATAGCCCGTATCAAAAACGGAACTGATAAAATTGACCCAGACTATTGTATTCGCTTTGATAAGACCGAAATAGGCGGACTTAATGGGCTGAAAGGAGAATTTTTGTCCACCATTTTGTACGGCGGCAATGGCAAACTCTATGCCTATGCCAACGTCTATGCTATGGACCCGAATGCCATGACAAATCCTTATGTCTGTCTGTCCAATGTTCCTGTGGTCATTGATCTTGCCCGAAAGACTGTCGAGCGGATTGAAGGGATGGAGATATCCAACCCACAAGGCATTGCCATTGGCAAATACAAAGACCTTATTGTTTTTGGAAGTGCTAACAAGAAAGCCAACGGCTTCTATACCTATCGCCCTGAAACGAAGGAAGTGAAGGGGCCTGTCATGCAGGTAAAGGGCAATCCAAGTCTCTTCTACAGCTATGTCAGATAGATGATAACAGGTTGCAAGGGCATCTGGAGATGGATAACCTGACGTTTTTATCCGCAAAATAGGCTTCTTGCAGCCTTGTTTCTAAATGCTTGCTTACATTATTTACAAACGATTATGGAGAGAATAATATCAGAATTGGACGCTATTCCAGAGACTATGCTCATTCCGTTGTGGGCAAAAGCTACCGAAACAATGCGGAAAGATGCGTTGTTGGTGGATAGCAAAGCGGTCGAAATCATGCAAAAGATTGATTATGACTTCTCAAAATTCAGAAAGGCAAAGGCCTCACAAGTAGGATGTTGCATTCGGGCGAAGCTGATCGACGAAGAGGTTACGGCTTTCCTTAACGAACATCCCGATGCTGTCGTCATACAGTTGGGAGCAGGTATCGACGCACGTTACGAACGACTTGGCAGCCCGATGGTTACACATTGGTTTGATCTTGATTTGGAAGAAGCCATAAAGCTGCGAAAAAAGTTTCTCAATGAAACTGCATGCAATACCTATATTGCGGCATCGCTCTTCGATGAAAGCTGGATAGAGCGTGTGAAAACATATGAAAAACCTGTGCTTATCATCATTGAAGGTGTGCTGATGTACTTCGAACCTGAAAGGGTAGAGGCTTTTTTCAAGAACCTCTGCACCAAACTACAGAATGCAACTGTTCTCTTTGACATGCTTGCCTATACAGCTTTGAAACATTCCAAACAGCACGATGCACTCAAAAAGATGAAGAAGAACGCAGAGTTCAAATGGTCGTTGTTGCATACAAACGATATGGAAAGCTGGCATCCGGCTCTTAGAATGGAAAAGGAATACTATATGAGCGACTATGATGAAGATAAATATCCCTTATTGCTGAGGCTGCTCTACAGGCTGCCTTACTTCTATATGCATTTCAATCAGCGTGTTGTGAAGTTACATATTAGTGAAAAGTTTGATCGACAATCCCAAAAATGAAAGAAAGGAATGCAGAAGCAGAAAAATAATGTACGCGATTTGCTGTTGACCGTGGCACGAGACGAGTTTCTTAAAAATGGTGTAAAGAAAACGTCAATGCAGACACTTGCCCAGAAAAGTGGTGTAGCCGTAGGCAATATTTACAATTATTTCAAAAGCAAGGACGATTTGTTGAAGGCCATTCTTGCGCCTATGTTGAAGGCTTATGAGGAATATCGTCGCACAGGACGGTCTCAATTCTACAATACAACCGATGTTTTTGAGTACGAGGAATATTTCTACATGATGAAAAATTTGGTTGTTTCGTTTATTGTTCCCTATCGAAGTGAACTCAAACTAATGATAGTTGAGACTGCAGGTACATCATTGGAGCATTATTTCGACCGATTTATAGAGGCGCAGCTTCGTGATGGTGAACGATATTTAGCGACCATGAAGGGCAAATATCCTCATTTACAAGTCAATCTTTCAAAGCATTTTCTGCCTTTGTTGTGTCAGTTTTGGGCTTCTATACTAAAAGAATTAGTCGTAAACGAAAAGATGACATCGAATGAACAAGATGCTTTGCTGAGCGATTATGTAAAGTTCGACTTGGGGGGATGGAAGCTATTAATGGGAGTTTGAATCATGTGTAACAGTACTGTAATTGGATACCTTTTGACAGGACCCTAGTTATTTCAAAATTGTTTGATACGGGGAAAGCCTTGGTAAGCGGATGCTTGACCAAGGCTTTTATTATTATACAAGAATACTGATAATACTGTTTGTAAAATCAACTATTTTCATAACATTTCTCATTTGAAGGTTAATGCTTCGGCATTTGGATTTTTGCCTATTGAAATCGTTTCACCCTCTTTGAGCTCACCAGAAAGAATTTTTTCGCTGATACCATCTTCAATATATGTCTGAATGGCACGTTTCAATGGTCGCGCACCAAATTGAACGTCATAACCTTTGGTAGCAACAAACTCTTTCGCCTTGTCACTTATTTGCATGTTATATCCAAGGTCTTTCACACGTTTGAAAAGTCCTCTCAATTCGATGTCGATAATCTTCTTGATAGCTTCTAAATCAAGTTGGTCGAAAGTTATAATCTCATCAAGACGGTTTAAAAATTCAGGAGCAAATTGTTTGCTAAGGCTCTTCTGAATGATGGACCGTGCACGTTCTTTGTCTTTCTCATCTCGTGAGAGTCCATTGAGATTGACGGCATTAAATCCAACTCCCTGTCCGAATTCCTTCAATTGGCGGGTACCGGCATTAGAAGTCATGATGATGATGGTGTTGCGGAAATCTACCAATCGTCCATTTCCGTCAGTCAATCTACCTTCGTCAAGCACCTGAAGCAACATGTTGAATACGTTGCCGTGAGCCTTTTCAATTTCATCAAGTAGAACAATCGAGTAGGGGTGCCTTCTGACTCTTTCTGTCAATTGTCCACCTTCATCGTAACCTACATATCCAGGAGGAGCACCGATAAGTCGTGATGTATTGAAACTTTCGGTATATTCGCTCATGTCAATTCTAATGAGAGCATCTGGAGATCCGAATATTATTTCTGCTAATTTCTTCGCTAAATAAGTTTTTCCTACTCCTGTAGGTCCGAGATACATAAATGCTCCTATAGGGTGGTTGGGTGCTTTCAAACCAATTCGATTCCTCTGAATTGCCTTGACAGTTTTATCAATAGCAATGTCTTGGGCAATGACTTCTTTTTTCAAATCAGATGCCATGTTCTTCAGGCGACTCCCATCACCATCCTTAATACGTTTCACAGGCACACCAGTCATGACTGAAACAATGTCAGCAACATGGTCCTCTGTAATATCTATGCGGTCACTGGTTTCACCATTAAGCCATTTGTTCTGAGCCTCTTTTAGGTTTCGCTCTAGTTCTGTTTGTCGGTCTCTGAAACTTGCTGCAAGTTCGAAGTTCTGGTTTTTGACTGCTGCTTGCTTCTTTTCCTGTGTAGCCTCAATATCCTTTTGAATATTTATTATTTCCAGCGGAACTTCAGCATGTTGCAGATGCACCCGTGAACCGACTTCGTCCAACGCATCAATAGCTTTGTCGGGGAATGAACGGTCTGTAACGTATCTTTCGGTGAGCTTGACGCATGCGTTTATTGCATCATCAGTATAGTTTACATGATGGTGGTCCTCATAACGGTCCTTGATATTATGAAGAATCTGTAGTGTCTCTTCGGGTGTCGTGGGCTCAACAAGAACCTTTTGAAATCGTCTTTCTAAAGCTCCATCTTTCTCAATGGAGTTCCTATATTCATCAAGTGTCGTGGCACCAATGCACTGAATAGTTCCTCTTGCCAGTGCGGGCTTCAGGATGTTTGCCGCATCCATAGAACCCGGAGTTGATCCCGCGCCTATCAGCGTGTGAATTTCGTCTATGAATACTATTAAATCTGGGTTCTGCTCGATTTCTTTTATAAGTGCACGGATACGTTCTTCAAACTGACCACGATATTTCGTGCCAGCAACGATAGCTGTCATGTCCAGTGTCACCATGCGCTTGTTGAATAGAACTGGTGAGGTGAGATGTTTAACGATAAGCTGTGCCAATCCCTCCACTATTGCGCTTTTGCCAACCCCAGGCTCACCAATAAGAATAGGGTTGTTTTTCTTTCTTCGCCCCAATATCTCGCTGATACGTAAGATTTCCTTCTCTCTGCCTACAACTGGGTCAAGTTTTCCTTCTGTTGCTGCTAATGTAAGATCAGTTCCAAAATTATCTAATATTGGAGTTTTAGACTTTGTTTTTGGGGCCTGAGCTGTTCTTGCAGAATTCATATTGACGTTTGAGTTCAGTTCTGGGTCTTCCTCTTCTTCCTCTCCAGCCATGTCAATACCGTCTTGTGCTGGATTTGCTTTCTGCTGAAGGTGAGTTAGGGCCGTTTTATAGTCAAGGTCATTGTTTTCCAATACTTCTTTAGCACCATTATTAACATTATCACGCAGTATTGCTAACAAAAGATGTTGGGTGTCAACAGTTTGAGTATGTTGACTGCGAGCTTCCAAAACTGCTAATTTGAGAATATTATTGGCTTTTTCATTAAGAAGCATGTCAGTTGATATCAACATCTTACCATTATTCTCATTTTTTACTTTCTCTTCCAGTTGATTCTTGAGATTTTCAAGATTTAGATGTAGTCTTGAAAACATATTAGAGATAGGACCAGTCTTCTCTCTTAATATCGCAAGAAGTAAATGCTCAGGACCTACTGACATACTTGCCAGCCGCTCTGCTTCCTCTCTACTGAATGAGAGAACCTCTGATACTTTTGGGGAAAATTGATTTATCATTGTCTTATACACCTTTCTTTTAAAATCAAGGTTAAATACCTCGTTTAAACATATTTGCAAATGGTGTGCCAAAAAAAATAGGGATTGATGTGATCCCTACTTTATACTATAAAGATTCGTCCACAGGTTTATTAATCCTGATTCTCTGGGCTTTTCTCAAATGCTTCTTCTTACGAAGCCATTCAGCCTTTTTAGCTTCATATTCTTCGTAATGATTTTCTAAATAGTTATCTGCCATTGAATTTACTATAGACAATTGGCATCTTAATTTGGTTGGAAGCGTTATTGCCAATCAGTTTTACACTTCCCAATCCCATGTAATGCGAAATTTTTGTGATAATCTTTGTGTTATTACTGTTTGTTGAGGTTCCCAATTCCACCGGCACTATTACAACCCTGGACCAATTTCCACTCATCGTATTTGTTGTTATTTGCTTTGCATACAAGTTGACGATTCCAGCGATGTTATTAAATTGATAGCTGTTGGTTGACGGATTGTATGACGCTAAGAATGATGTCTTGTTGTCTATGATATGTTTTTTAGCAAAGAATGAAGTGAGACTGTCAGACGGCAGCATGACGACATTTTGTGGAATATCCAACTTGTAGTCACCTGTTGAGGAGCTAGTCATACATTTCAGTTCTATTTTTGCCGAATTGATACTGTCATGGGCATGGTTTGTTATTATTTCATTAATAGGCAAAGTGAGTTCTGTGAATAAGCCCGCAGGGGTCTTGAGGTAAGTATGTCCAGGTTCAGCTGCAAGTTGTTGAAGTTGCGAAGAATTTATGTTAAAGTTGGTCATCTGTAAAACCTCCTCTGTGCTCATCAAACTTGTGGTTACAGTCTTAATAGTATCTCCGTTGTTATATTTGTAAAACATGTTGATTTGCGCGGTGCTAATATTGGCGATTGAGCCAAGCCCATTTGTAATCTCGAAATAGAAACCAGGGCAAATATCATGTAAGAATTGATAGGTGTTTCTGAATGAATTAGTATTTTCAAAATACTTTCTCATCAGATAAGTGCCATAGTTATTATAGATAATTCCATTTTTATCCGTGTATCCAGCATTCATCTTAATGGTTATACACGGAGAGTAGGATTGGGAGGCGCGAATACTACTTGATGAAATTTGGTCTGATAATGTATATGTTTGACTCACCTTTATACCATCTTGACGGACATATCCGTTTGTCTTTGGGTTGAAATCTGTATAATAAATACTTCCTTCTTCTATTGGTTTTGCAAGTTCATGCGTTGTGAGTTTCATTTGTGCCAATGAATCTCCGTAAAAGGTTGAAAAGTACAGTTTTATTTCACATGAATCAGCAATGATCTGATTGTTGCCATCGCGACTCATGATTTTATCTTCGGCTGGCAATTCATAGGTTGAAAGTACGTGAAACTGTGACATGAGATTTGCAGTAACTCCCACGCCCGATTCTTGATCTTTAATGCTTCCTAAATAGCCCTGAAAAGATCGGGAGATAATGTCTTGTGCTAATATGCTTTTTGAAGAGACATTAAAAGTGTCGGTAGTTACGACCAGTTTGTCAACATTATCAATAAGTGACCCTCCAATCATTTCAGTGGTATCGTCACATGAAGTTAGTGTCAATCCCATCAGGAGTGCACTAAGAGCTAAAAACTTCACTTTCATCCAAGTATGTTATTGTAAAACTCCGTATATTTTTCCTTTATTGCATCGTCAGAGGTTGGTTGCAGAAGAGTTGCTTTTTTCGATTCAACCGCATACTTCATAAGATCAGCATTCACATTTTCGCTGGTCTGAACAATTCCATCTGAATAATCTATTGCGAGTTTACCAAGTTCAATAAAGTCAAATTTATCACCATATTTCTTGAGCATGCTGGCTTTGGCATTGCGGAACTCCAAGCATCGTTTGAAATTTGTGCCTAAGTCATCATGGGGTTGCTCTGAAAAGAGCGAAGTAATTACCTTTGAGTTTGTGAATTGTGGCTCATCGTGGTAGGCCGTCTTCACATAGAATGGAATTACAGCCGACATCCATCCCTGACAGTGTATGATATCAGGTGTCCATCGAAGTTTCTTTACTGTTTCCAACACTCCTCTTGCAAAAAATATTGCCCGTTCTCCGTTGTCTGGATAGTCATTTCCCAATTCATCTTTGGTCATTGCTGAGCGTTTCTGGAAATAGTCCTCATTGTCAATGAAGTAAACTTGAATGCGCGTCTGTGGAATGCTGGCAACCTTAATAATCAATGGGTGATCGGTATCATCTATAATCAAGTTCATACCCGAAAGGCGAATTACTTCGTGAAGTTGACCACGACGTTCGTTTATAGTACCCCATTTAGGCATGAATGTACGAATCTCGAATCCAGCTTCTTGCATCCTGTTGGGCATATCACATCCAAAGAGCGACATCTCTGTTTCAGGGACGTAGGGGGCAATTTCTTGATTAATAAACAATACTTTTTTTTCCATTCTCAAATAGCTTTTACAATATGCAAAGTTAATAAAAAAAGTTGAGACTTCCCCTCTTTTACTTGAAAACATACTAAAAATCAAGATAATTCTCATATTTTTAGATTAATCTTAGAGTTTTAAATAAAATTGTTGTTACTTTGCACTCGAATTATATTCAAGGGAAATGAAAGTATTCGAAAAGATAGTTGATTTACAGAATGAGCTTTTTTACATTCGCGAAGAAAAGAAAAGGATAGGTTTGGTTCCCACAATGGGAGCGCTTCACGAAGGACATGCATCACTTGTTAGACGAAGTGTCAGTGAAAATGAAGTTACCGTTGTTTCAATTTTTCTCAATCCAACGCAGTTTAATGATAAGGGTGATTTAGACCGGTATCCAAGAACATTGAAAAATGATCTAAAACTGTTGGAAAATTGTGGTGCTGATTTTGTATTCACTCCTTCTGTTGAAGAAATGTATCCCATTGTTGATGAACGACAGTTTGATTTCCCCCCACAGACAACGGTCATGGAGGGAGGGAAACGCCCCGGACATTTCAATGGTGTTTGTCAGGTAGTTAGTAGATTGTTCTATATTGTTCGTCCGAGCAAGGCTTATTTCGGCGAAAAAGATTGGCAGCAAATTGCAGTCATCAAGCGACTGGTTGATTATATCGGGATGGACGTTCAAATCGTTGAATGCCCTATTGTACGCGACAAGAGTGGATTGGCTATGAGCTCGAGAAATTCTCTTCTGAAGGATAATGAAAGGGAAATAGCCTCAAATATTTATAGGATTTTGAAGGAGAGTGTTGAACTGACGGATAAACTGAGTGTTTCTGAAATTCATGATAAGGTAGTGTATGAAATTAATTCTATTGATGGATTGAAAGTTGAATATTTTGAAATTGTGGATGGAAATACACTCCTTCCTGTACATCAGTGGAATGACAGTCCTTATGTTGTTGGCTGTATCACCGTTTATTGCGGACAGACCCCTATTCGTTTGATTGATCACATAAAATATAAAGGTTAAATATGCAAATAGAAGTATTAAAGAGTAAGTTGCATAGAGTTCGCGTCACGGAAGCTAATCTTGATTATATTGGAAGTATTACCATTGATGAGGATTTGCTTGAAGCTGCAAACCTTATTCCAGGTGAGAAAGTCCAAATTGTCAATAACAATAATGGTGAGCGCTTTGAGACATATATTATCAAGGGTGAAAGAGGGTCTGGATGTATTTGCCTAAATGGTGCGGCTGCACGAAAGGTTCAGGTGGGAGATGTTGTGATAATCATCAGTTATGCTCTGATGGACTTTGAAGAGGCTAAGATTTTTAAACCGAGTGTCGTTTTTCCTGACGAGACCAATCATATAGTCAAATGAAAATACCCCATTGATAATCAATCATATTTTTAAAAATTAAAAATGCCTCTCATTAAAGTAGTGAAAGGCATTTTATTTTGTCTATAACTCTTTTGCAAGAGCATTTTAAATCGGCTGTAATAAGCTACATTCCGAAAGTTCAACTGACTGTTATTGCAGATATGAACCTTGGGTATTTATCCGCCATTGGCCAATCCTCATGCAGTTGTTGAATGAATCCACCTGATTGTTTGGCAAATTGTTCAATGAACACTCTCGGTTAAAGGTCAGAGTTATTCAATGACAACCAAAGGTTCATCTTCAAGAACAGCTTGGCCAACCTTCACTGCGATAGCTGTGACCTTACCGTCTTTTTCAGCTTCGATGCTGTTTTGCATCTTCATGGCTTCCAAAACGACAACAGTGTCGCCAGCCTTGACTTCTTGCCCTAAAGAAACTTCAACTGATGTGATTGTTCCTGGAAGTGGTGCTTTAATGGCATTTGAGACATTGATATTTGAAACGGTCTCAGAAGCATCATTACTTCCATCTGCCACAGGCTTACCCAACTCAACTTTCTTCTTCTCTGGCTCAGCTGCTTTTTCCATCTGAACTTTGAAATCTTCTCCGTTCACTTTGACTTCAGCCACGTTGTCTTCGCTGATAGCGCCAATTTCGACTTTGTACTCTTTGCCGTTGATTGTATATTTGAAATCTTTCATTGTCTTATGGTTTCTTTGTCATCATTTCAAACTTTGCACTCCACAATGTCTGCTTTGGTCTGATTGTGATAATGCCAGGCTCAGTATCGTGAACATTATTGCCCGCATACTCATAGAGAGCCAAGGCAATAGCTGCAAATTTGTTTTTATCCATCACTATATTGTTTTTTTGAAAAGTATTACATTGGCATACAGCCGTGTTTCTTTGCAGGTAAATCCTGCTTCTTATTTGCCAACTGTGCCAGTCCTCTACAAATGCGGAAACGAGTATTGCGTGGTTCAATCACATCATCAATGTAACCGTATTGTGCGGCTTCATAAGGATTTGCGAACTTCTCTGTGTATTCTTCTTCCTTTTGAACGAGGAATTCTTTGACGTCGCCCCCTTCTTCTTTCACCTGCTTTGCTTCTTTACTGCAGAGAACAGCTACAGCTCCCGAAGCACCCATCACGGCAATTTCAGCACTTGGCCATGCAAAGTTGAGATCTGACCGCAATTGCTTGCAACCCATGACGATGTGAGAGCCACCATAGCTCTTGCGAAGGGTTATCGTGATTTTTGGAACGGTTGCTTCGCCATATGCGTAAAGCAGTTGTGCCCCATGAAGAATAACTGCGTTGTATTCCTGGCCAGTACCTGGGAGGAATCCTGGAACGTCAACAAGCGATACGATTGGTATGTTGAAGGCATCGCAGAAGCGAACGAAGCGAGCGCCCTTTCTACTTGCATTGGCGTCAAGCACACCCGCATAGGCTGCTGGCTGGTTTGCCACCACACCCACACTCTGTCCGTTGAAACGGGCAAAACCAGTTATGATGTTTTTTGCGAACTTTGGCTGAACCTCAAAGAACTCACCATTGTCGGTGATTGCCCTTATAACCTTGTACATGTCGTAAGCCTGGTTCGGGTCGTCAGGAATAATTTCATTCAAGATGTCCTCCTTGCGGTCGATAGGGTCCGTAGATTCAATGCGTGGAGCTTCCTCTCGGTTGTTTGAGGGAATGTATGAAAGCAGAGTCTTGATAATCTCCATTGCTTCTTCTTCCGTTTTGGCTGTGAAACCTGTCACACCACTCTTGGTAGAGTGGACGCTCGCGCCACCGAGATGCTCGGCATCAATATCTTCACCAGTCACGGTCTTGACAACCTTCGGACCAGTCAGGAACATATAGCTTGTTTCTTCCTTCATGATGATGAAGTCGGTAAGGGCGGGTGAGTAAACAGCACCACCAGCACAAGGACCAAGAATACTTGATATCTGTGGAATCACACCTGAAGCCAAGATGTTGCGCTCGAATATCTCTGCATAGCCAGCCAACGACGTGATACCTTCTTGAATACGTGCGCCGCCAGAGTCGTTCATACAGATTACCGGTGCTCCATTTGTCATTGCCATATCCATAACCTTGCAAATCTTCTGTGCCATTGTTTCAGAAAGCGAGCCTCCGTTAACTGTAAAGTCTTGAGCATAAACATAAACAAGGCGACCGTCTATGGTTGCTGAACCTGATACCACACCATCGCCGAAGTATTGTTTTTTTTCCATTCCGAAGTTATGACAACGATGGAGTTTGAACATGTCATATTCTTCAAAGCTTCCTTTGTCAACCAACATCTCTATGCGCTCACGTGCCGTGTATTTACCACGAGCATGCTGCTTCTCAATAGCTTTTTCGCCACCACCAAGACGAGCTTGCTCTCTTTTTGCAACGAGCTCCTTAATTTTTTCAGTTTGCTTACTCATAAATATATTAAATATTTTGTTGTTCTAAACGATAATCCTAATTGACTGATATCAGCTGCAAAAATACGAAAAAAAGATGACACGAACAAGTAGCAACCTTTAAAAATGTTTGTTAACTTGTTATGTTCATTGAATTTTAGTAAACTTATTGTCAGTTAAATTGTTAATGGATAGCTTGACCATTTAATTAGTCGTCCCTTGAAAAGTAAATAACCTATTGATTATCAATAAAATAACCTTTCTATTATTTGTATATATCTACAAGTTTTTGTATCTTTGCATGGTAAAATCTTGCAAATCAACAATGTATAAATCTCCATCCCACACCCATCAGGTATCAATGTTTTGGGACTTGGCATCCATGCTCAATCCCACCCATCCAATGTATAAACTTGCCAATCTGATAAATTGGGAAACCTTTGAGCGTTCCTTTGCCCCCTTGTACTGTAAGGACAACGGACGCATGGCCAAGCCTATCCGGCTGATGGTCGGTCTTATTGTGCTGAAGCATATTCGCAACGTCT
>NZ_AUME01000047.1 GCF_000430525.1 Prevotella corporis DSM 18810 = JCM 8529
ATATACTTTCCCGATGGCGTGCTGTTGCGTTTGATTTCACGTGATAGTGTTGACTGACTGATGCCGACGATTGCGGCAATCTCTTTTCTCCCTGTTTTCTTTTGAAGTAAGGCGAAAATTTGCGACCTTTGCTCCGAGATTAATTGATGATACATTTGCAATACAAAGTTAGTTAATCTTTGGGAGACAGCGGTCTCCCTTTTTTTATTTGTATTGCTGGTTGTTTTTTTCCTCGCCGAGAGATGCAGACAACCTCTCGCTACGCTTCGAGAACGTCTGCATCTCTCGGCGAGGGCTACTCTTTTATTGCACTTCGTTTTGGAACTTGCAAATACATTGATTGATGATAATTTGGAATGTATCTCAATAACGAACAGAGAGTTTTAGATAATGTTTACATGGCAAACTCATTACTTCTCACTTAGCCCTCAAAGACGAATAGAATTTTTTTACAAAGAAGAAAATAACTATAAGCCTTGGCGGGCGAAAGAAACAAAAACAGCACCCGTCAGAGCTCACGTTTCAATAGGTAAGCTATTGAGCTGTAATAGATGACCTTTTGGCTTACAAAAGCTGACCTTTTAAATTTTGAAAGCTTAGCAACAGTAATATGACAGTGATTTTAATTTTATCTATAGTACACATTTTTGATGTTTCTCCGTAAAAGTACAAATGAATTTGGCAATTAAAATATTTGGAAGAAATTCCATGAAATTTGGAATTTAGTTATTTTTGTGTTATCTTTGTGTGAATTATAATTCACCAAGCTATTAACGGAATAAATCAAAAATAAGAATATGAGATTATCAGGACGCAGACAAAGCGACAATGTTGAAGACCGACGTGGCATGAGCAGTGGTGCCAAAGCAGGTATAGGTGGCATTGGCGGCATCATTTTGATTGCCGTGATTACCCTTATGGGAGGTGGAAATATCGGTGATATTTTAGGCAACGTAATGCAGCAACAAATTCAAGGACAGGTCCAAGAGCAAACTTCTGGGCAGCGGGAGTTTACACAGGAAGAGCAAGATCTGGCCGAGTTTTCAAAAACTATTTTGGCAGGCACGGAGGACGTTTGGGTACAGCAGTTCGAAGAGCACGGTATGAAATACCAGTTCCCTACCCTCGTTCTTTTCACGGGTGCAGTCAATACGGCTTGTGGTAATGGTTCAGCTGCCATGGGGCCTTTCTATTGCAGTGGCGACCAAAAGCTTTACATTGATTTGAGTTTCTTCTCAAGTATGAGAAACCAACTTAATATTGAGGCAAAAGGCGACCTTGACTTTGCTTATGCGTATGTGATTGCCCACGAGGTTGGACACCATGTTGAATATCTTCGTGGAATTTTGGGGAAGGCGCATGCTAAAATGGCGCAACTGAATCAGACAGAAGCCAATAAGATTAGTGTGAAACTGGAGTTGTTGGCTGACTATTATGCAGGCTGTTGGGCTCATTATGACAACGAAAAATTCCAAAGCCTATCAGATGGAGACCTTGAAGAGGCTATTGATTGCGCCGAAAAAATTGGTGACAACTATCTTCAGGAAAGGGCACGTGGCTATACTCAGCCAGAAAGCTTCACTCACGGAACTTCAGAGCAACGCATGTACTGGCTGAAGAAAGGTATTGAGACCGGCGATTGGAATACGACAACATTCAGTCCCGGTGAATTTTAGATAAAATGTAAATCGACAAAATATACAATAAAAAAGAGTATGCTTATAGAAACATACTCTTGGCGGTGCGTACGAGACTCGAACTCGTGACCTCCTGCGTGACAGGCAGGCATTCTAACCAACTGAACTAACGCACCTTAAAGTGCTCAAAAAGTAACTGCGGTGCGTACGAGACTCGAACTCGTGACCTCCTGCGTGACAGGCAGGCATTCTAACCAACTGAACTAACGCACCAAAATACTTTAGCTACACTTTTGATTTTTGCGAGTGCAAAGGTAATGAATATATTTCATTCAGCCAAAAGATGGGGTTGTTTTTTATAAAAAAAATTGCATTATTGACGCATTCCAGTATTTACCATCATGGAAGAACCAATCTTTCAATTTCGCAGTCTCTTCGAAGCCAAGGGTTTTTAAACAATTCAATGAAGCTTCGTTTGAAATTTCTACATAGGCATACAACTGCCACAGATGTAAGGTGTCTTTAGCATATTCGAGTACTTTTCTGATAGCAGCATATCCATAGCCCTGACCTCTGTATTTATTCAGAATGATGAAACCGATTTCAGCACGTTGATGAATTGGTTCAAAGTTGACTAAGTCTATAATTCCTACAACTTGTTTATCTACATTTTCTACAATCAATCGCACTTGCCCATCAACATAAATATCATTACTGGCATTTGCAATATAGTTTAAAAGAGTGTATCGACTGTAAGGTACATTGCTTGAACCAACATTCCAGACCTCATCCTCGTTTTCAATTTGATAGAGTAAATCCAAATCTTCTGGTTCCAGAGCTCTAAGATAAATATCTTTAATTTGTTTATCCATGTGTAAGAATTTCTTCTGATGTTATGATGTATCCTGAACTCTTATCAAAAGTACCTATATATACATTATTGATTGGTCTTCTTGAAAAAATATTTAAAATTTCATCGTATGAATATGCCCCTATGTCATAAACGATGTAATTGATTTTGTCAGAAATTAATAACTCTTCACAGTCAAGATGACCATTTGGCATAGATTGACTATTACCCATTACATATTTGGCTGCTAAACCTCGGCTATCAATTATTTCCTTACATTTATCTATCGAGGCTTCTTCTCCGATAAATAAATAATTCGCATAATTCTCCCCTGATGGCCTAAAAAAGCCAAGTGCCTTAGTTGACTTACTGTATAGCATCCTACATAAAGAGGTAAAAGCTTGGCAGTAGATAGCAAATTTAATGGGAACGCTCAAAAAAGTGCTCATCCCTCCATAATGTTTACGAAAAAAAATGAGCATGGCATCATAGAAAACATGAACATACCGAAAGCTTGATTTTTGAGTACTCTCACCTTTGTAATGCAAAATGGGTACAGGCAAATACCAATTCTTATAACCATTTTTCAAAAGCCGGTAGCTCAAGTCTATATCTTCTCCATACATGAAGAATGTTTCATCCAACAAACCTGTCTTGTCGAGAGCTGATTTCCGAAGCAAACAATATGCACCACTTACAACCTCTATTTGTTCTGGGCTGTCCCATGGTAAATCGCTCATATAGTAATGACCAAACTTTGGATGTTTAGGGAAACACTTACACAATCCTATTATTTTGTAAAATGCGACCATAGGCGTAGGTAGCCCACGACGACTCTCCTTTGCCTTTTCACCATCAGATTTGAGCATCATAACTCCCAAGCCTCCGGCATCGAGATGCTCGTCCATGAATTGAACTGACTCTTTCAGTGTTGACTCCCCTACTATTGTATCTGGATTTAATAATAAAACATAATCACCCCTACTTTGCCTTATCGCAATATTATTAGCTCTGGCAAAACCTAAATTATGTATGGAGGAGATGCACCTTACCTTGGGAAAATTCTGCTCAATATATTCAACGGAACCGTCACGAGAATGATTATCTACAACTATTATCTCACTATCAATACCGTTAGTTGCCCTAACAACACTTGTTAGGCATTGTGCAAGGTAATACTTGACATTATAATTGACTATGATAATGCTTAATTTCATTCCTCCATTGTATCATTATTGACAACTTTGAAACAAGTCGTTTCTTGATGGCATCTTTTGTTGCTGGGATAAAAAAACAATATACACAAGAAGAGAATTATTGATAAGTAGAAAAAGCTTGAGTCTTTGCCATAAAGATAATAAAATATCATATTTATCAGCATTGGGATAGCAATGATAAGCATTCGAACGGTTCCCCAAAGACAAAGTGACCTTTTTCCTGTGCTATTATCCGCACAGAGAGCTTTCTTGATGCCTGAAAGTCTGAACAAGTATAATGAAAATGGTATTAAAAGCAATGTGAGCAATTGCATAATAAACTGAACAATAAACAACGATTGCCCGCCAATAATACTACCTGGTAGAATGAAACCAGACTCAAAAATTAATATGATGAGCAAGAGAAGCGATACAATAACAAAAAATTCAGACAATAAGATTTTTCGTGCTTTTTTCATTTGACTTGATTAAGGTTCCAAAAGAGTTCTGTTCAAAATACTGCGGCCTAAAGTGACTTCGTCAGTGTATTCCAACTCATCTCCAACAGAGATGCCGCGAGAAATTATTGATAATTTGGTGTCAAAACCTTTCAGTTTTCGAGCAATATAGAAATTAGTCGTATCTCCTTCCATTGTACTTGATAAAGCCAAAATAATTTCTTTGACTCCACTATCTTTAACGCGTTCTACCAATGATTCTATCTCCAAATCATTTGGACCTATCCCATCAATAGGTGATATAATCCCACCCAAAACATGGTATAACCCATTATACTGCTGTGTGTTCTCAATAGCCATGACATCTTGAATGTTCTCGACGACACAAATTGTACTTTTATCCCTCCCGTTGTTTGAACAGATATTACAAACGTCTGTGTCTGAAATATTATGACATATTTTGCAATATCTGATATGATGCCTCATTTTGGAGATTGCATCAGAAAATTCATCTACCTCTTCTTGTGATTGACGAAGTAGGTGTAGAACAAATCTGAGGGCTGTCTTTCGACCAACACCTGGTAACTTGGAAAATTCGCAGATTGATTTTTCAAGTAATTGAGATGGATATTGCTGCATTGTGAATAGAGTAAATACTCTTAATCATCAAAAAGATATATTCCCAATCCTATTTTTAATCCTACTGTTGAATAATCAGAATCTTTAAACGAGTGATCATAATAGATAGCAGGCTCGATTGTTACAGAACGATTGATGAAAAATGCATAGCCCACTTCTGCTCCAGGCATCACATCATTATAATTATGATTTGCATGTAGGAACTTGCAGTTTGCGCCAAGAAACAGTCCGTTTTGGGTTATATAATAACGGCCACCCGCACCCACCATGATATGATCTGCTACAGCTTCAGAACCATTATGTTCCGCACTCAACTGTCCAAGAAGCATGACATTGTCCCAAGCTAAATAACCAGCTTTAGCTTCAAGTCCTAAACTAAATCCATCATGGCCATTATATCTGAGGTTAAGGCCTGTCAAGGAAGCTCCTAAGTAGGCTTTTCCTTCCTGAAATTGCGCATGTGCGCCTAATGTCATAATAACTGCCATAGACAGCATTAATATTTTTTTCTTCATACTTAAATATATACTTGATAGTTCAATATCTAATTGGATTAGTTAATCTAGAAATTTATCAACTCAATCTATGTCAGATAGAAAAAGTAAAATAAATAATCTTTAAATTATACGACAAAGGTATTAGAATTATTTGAAATAAAAAAATAATTTTGTAACTTTGTCTAATATAAGTAAATGAACCCCCTTTTTGTTACACCTATCAATTTATATGACCAGAAAAATATTATTAACGTTAATCAGTTGTATTACAATCAATTGTTACTCACAATACTATAATAATTCTTCTTTTTACAATATTAATAAACTGCCAAAACGTGAAATAAGGGCGGTTTGGGTTACGACATTAGCAAATCTTGACTGGCCAAAGACTTTGGCCACTTCAAAATATACTATTGAAAAGCAGAAAAATGAGTTGATTACAATGCTTGATCAATTCCAAAAAGCCAACATCAATGTGGTGCTTTTGCAGACAAGAGTAAGAGCTGCCACAATCTATCCTTCCAAAATTGAGCCATGGGATGGTTGCATTACAGGAACCGAAGGGGCTACACCGGGTTATGGCTATGACCCTCTCCAGTTTGCGGTTGAAGAATGCCATAAAAGAGGAATTGAAATCCATGCTTGGATAGCAGCTGTACCCGTGGGAGCTTCAAAGTCACTCGGCTGTAAACTAATGAAAGGTAAAGGATTTGATATAAAGAGCTTCTCGTCGGGATCATATGTGAACCCTGCAGATCCAAAGTTGGCAGACTACCTTGCTGATATATGCGCTGAAATAACAACAAATTATGATATCGATGGTATTAATTTAGATTACATCAGATATCCTGATGGTTGGCAGAAACCTTCATACAGAGAAGGTGATACTCCAGGCGACAGACGAAGAAATATTACGAAAATTGTTAGGGCTATTCATGACAAAGTAAAAGGCATCAAAAGGTGGGTAAAGATTTCTTGTTCGCCAATTGGAAAGTATTCAGACCTAGCACGATATTCGTCAAACAATTTCAATGCCCGCGACAAAGTTTTTCAAGAAGCCCAAGAATGGCTAAAAATGGGTCTTATGGATCAGATCTATCCCATGCAATATTTCCGAGGTAATAATTATTATCCATTTTGCGCAGACTGGATTGAAAATTCACATGGGAAAGACATAATAACAGGTTTGGGAACTTATTTTCTTGACCCTAATGAAGGGAATTGGACACTAAAAGATATTAGTCGCCAAATGCATGTTAGCAGAACCTTGGGCTTAGGGCATGCACATTTTCGTTCAAAATTCCTGTTAGACAATCGAGAAAATATCTATAATTTCGAAAAGACATTCAACTCTACTGTCGCGCTTACCCCTGAGCTATTAGAAGACAAGGTGTCCGATTCTACAGCTCCAGCAAATCATACGATTTTTCTCACTTATTCTAAAGAAGGAGAGACCATTGTTAGTTGGAACGGAAATTCACCTTTTTACAATATATACATGAGTTTAACTTCTCCTGTCGATACCTCAGATCCAAGACAACTAGTCTATGCCAAATTTCAAGGAAAATCCTTTAAACATAAGAACACTGAAGGCAAGAAATTTTATTACGCCATAACATCAATCGATAGATTTGGCAAAGAGAGCTTACCCCTGAGACTTCAGGATAATCAAATAAACTTATCAACGAAGCATTTACTGCAGAACGATGGAAAATCACTTTTATTACCAGATTATTACAAACAATGGAAGGTGACGTATTTCACAATAGAATCAATGTACGGAGATGTTGTCAAAAGATTATATCCCGCATCTAAAAGAGTCGAATCAGTCAGAATAGACATGATTCCTGAAGGGATGTATTCTATACGAGCGCATATTTTTAATCAGAAGAAGAACCATCGAATTGGTTTTTTCACTATTAAAAGATAAAGTATCGTTATACCTGTATGTTTCTTCTACAGCAAGGGCTATCGTGTTAAATAAAATTATTTACATTGATATAATTTGACAAGTAACTGAATTTTTGTAAAGTATATATCCAAAATGGACAAATACAATCTTTAAAAAGCAGGTGTATTAAGTAAATATATCTTAATTTTTTTATTTTATTGCTATATTATTTGTCCATGAAAAATTAAGGTTGTAAGTTTGTATCTAAGTTAAAAATAGACCTAAACAGAAACATTAATTTTTAATTAATTACTATGGAAAAGAAGACGGTTGTAACAGGTGTTATTGGTGCTGATGCCCATGCGGTCGGTAATAAAATTATCGCATTTGCATTGGAGCAGCACAATTATAACGTTGTCAATCTTGGCGTAATGGTAGCACAAGAAGAATATATCGCTGCTGCTATTGAGACAAACGCTGATGCTATCTTAGTTTCATCTATGTATGGTCATGGAGAAATTGATTGTCAAGGATTGCGTCAGAAATGTGATGAGGCTGGCTTGCAGGGTATTCCAATTTTTGTTGGTGGTAACCTTGTTGTGGGTAAGCAAAATTTTGAAGATGTAGAAAAACGTTTCTTGGCGATGGGCTTTACAAAAGTTTATCCTCCCGGAACCGATATAGAAATTTCTATTAAAGACCTCGATAAAGTTTTAGGAAAGGAAAACTAATGAAATATCTGACAGTGGACTTTGGTAGCACATATACCAAACTAACTGCTATTGATACCGAACAAGGTGAAGTGCTAGGAACAGCCTCTGCTTTCACAACTATCGAGACAGATGTGATGGAGGGCTTTCGCAATGGCATGCAAAAGTTAGAGAAAAAAATCGGGACATTTGAATATGACAGACTCCTCTGCTGCAGTAGTGCTGCTGGCGGGCTAAAAATGGTTGCCTTGGGATTAGTGCCAGAATTGACTGCAAAAGCTGCAAAAATGGCAGCTTCAAGTGCTGGTGCTAAAGTTGTCAAGACTTACTCTTTTGAAATATCTCAGGCCGAACAGGAGGAAATTTATGAGATAAATCCTGATTTGGTTTTACTCTGTGGTGGTACAGACGGAGGAAATAAAGATGTTATCCTTGCGAACGCAAAACGTCTTTGTCAAATAAAAAGGAATTTCTCCATAATTGCCGCTGGCAATAAGACCGCTTCCTACGAATTGGCTGAAATCTTTAAAACTACTGATAAAGAATGCGTTATCACTGAAAATGTGATGCCACAATTTAATGTTATCAACATTAACCCTGCTAAACAAAAAATCAAGGATCTTTTCATTAGTAGAATTATTGAAGCCAAAGGACTCACAACAGTTCAGAAAATGAGTGGTTATGATATCATCCCCACCCCATTGGCTGTTTTGACTGGATGTGAATTGTTGAGTAAAGGTACTGGTAGAGATGAAGGGATTGGCGATTTGATGGCTGTCGATCTTGGAGGGGCCACAACCGATATTTATTCGATGGCTAAAGGAGACCCGACTATAGCTGAAGTTATTACGAAAGGTTTGCCTGAACCTTACAGTAAACGTACCGTTGAGGGTGACCTCGGTATGAGATATAGCCTCACAGCAATGGCGGATGAAATTAATATGGAAGTCTTCTCTGATGAACTGGAGATAGACCAAGACAAAATAGAAAAGTGGATTAAAACATGTGCAGCTAAGCCTTCTACACTACCATCCAATGAAGAAGAAGCCAAGATAGAACAAGGATTAGCTCGTAATGCTGTCAAGGTGGCTGTAGAACGCCATTCTGGTTATTTTGAGCCAGCTTTTACACCTATGGGGCAGGTGTTTACACTAACAGGGAAAGACTTATCAGATGTACCTTATGTAGTAGGTATAGGCGGTTCTATTATTAATAGTTCCAACCCAAAACGTATTTTGAGCGGTGCAGAAAAGAATGCTTCTAAAGACCCTATGTTTGCCAAACCAAAGAGCCCCAATTATATGCTTGACAAGAAATACATTTTTGCATCTATGGGATTACTGAGTACTTTTGAGCCAAAGTTGGCATTATCAATAATGAAAAAGGAAATAACAAAAATATAACAATAACAATAATTCTGATTACTATGGAATTAAAGAATCAAAAACTGACTGATGATGAATTCTTCAAAGAAAGAGCCGACGTTTTAACTCATTGGGAAACTGGTAAAGATGTCGATTTCGAAGAAGCTGTTGAATATCAGAAAAGCATAGCTCCCGAAAGACGTTTCGGCGCTAAATTGCAGAAAGCTCAAGAGAATGGAGACACTTTGATTCAGCCACGAGCTGGTGTAGCTCTGTATCAAGAGCATATAAAGCTACTTCAATTCCTTGAAGAAGAAGGTGGCGCTGACCTCCTGCCATCAACAATTGACAGTTATACTCGCTTAAATCGATATAACGAGTGTCAAATTGGTATTGATAAAAGTTTTGAGACGGGCCGTTCAATGTTAAATGGATTCCCTGCAGTAAATTACGGAGTCAATATCTGTCGTCAAGTAACATCTGCCGTTAAAAGTCCAGTACAGGTACGTCATGGAACTCCTGACGCTCGACTTTTGACAGAAATAGCCATTGCTGGTGGTTTTACATCTTATGAAGGTGGAGGTATTTCTTATAATATTCCATATTCAAAGAATCACCCCGTAGATAATGTAATTCGTTATTGGCAATATACGGATCGCCTTTGCGGTCTTTATGAAGAAGCAGGTGTGTCTATAAACCGTGAGCCATTTGGACCATTGACAGGAACACTTATTCCTCCATGCATTTCTAACACTGTTGCAGTGATTGAGGCTGTCCTTGCTGCTACACAGGGGGTAAAGGATCTGACCGTAGGTTATGGCCAGTGTGGTAATCTTATTCAAGATGTCGCTGCTATTCGCTCATTGGACATCATGACCCGAAAATATCTCGATAAATTCGGATATAAAGATGCAAGAGTGACTACAGTATTCCACCAATGGATGGGCGGTTTCCCACAGGATGAAGCAAAGGCATTTGGTGTTATCTCATGGGGATCTGCAGCTGGCGCATTGGCTAAGGCTACAAAGGTAATCGTCAAGACACCTCATGAGGCAATGGGTATTCCAACTAAAGAAGCCAATGCCGCAGGTCTTAGAGCAACCAAGCAGGTTATTAATATGTTGAAGGATCAGAACTTCCGTGAGATACCAGCAGTTGTTGAGGAGAGTGAGATCATAATGCAAGAGATGGAGTGCATCCTCAATAAAGTTGAGGAATTGGGTAAAGGCGACTGGGCAATAGGCACATGTGCCGCTGTTGAAGCTGGTGTCATCGATATTCCATTCGCACCAAGTAAATATAATGCTGGTAAGGTGTTACCAGCTCGAGACAATCAAGGTGCTATTCGCCTTTTGAATATGGGTAACATGCCATTGTCAGACGATTTGGTGATTTTCCACCGACAGAAACTCGAAGAGCGTGCTAAGGCTGAAAATCGTCCAGTAAGCTTCCAAATGGTTATTGACGATGTTTATGCTATCGGTAAAGGCCACCTGGTGGGTCGTCCACGTGATACCAAAAACTAACTAATTTCTAACTATATTATAGTTGGCGGAAATCAATTTCAAATATATGGACCCATTATACATGGGCCATGTATTTAACAATAAACAATTACTACAATTTAAATCATATTCTAATCATGAAAATTAAGAAAGTTGTATGCGCCCCTGGTAAAACAGGCTTCTTCTTCGACGATCAGAAGGCTATCAAGGCAGGTGCAAAAAATGATGGTGCTTTTTATGAAGGCAAACCTGTAACTCCTGGTTTTACGTCAGTAAGACAAGCTGGTGAATCTATCAGTGTATTGTTCATTCTCGAAAATGGTGCTATTGCACATGGTGATTGTGCAGCAGTTCAATACTCTGGTGCTGGCGGTCGCGACCCATTATTCCTTGCAGCTGACTTCATCCCAGTTATTGAAAAAGAAATTGCACCTTTATATGAAGGTATGGAAATCACTTCATTCCGCGAAATGGCCGATCTTGTTGACAAGAAGGTCAATGCTGATGGTAAAAAATATCATACTGCTATTCGCTATGGTGTAACTCAAGCATGTCTTGATGCAGTGGCAAAGAGCAAGTCTAAATTGATGGCAGAAGTAATAGCAGAGGAATATGGTACAACTATTTCCAAAACTATGATTCCTATCTTCTCTCAGTCAGGTGACGACCGTTACATGAATGCCGACAAGATGATCATGAAGCAGGCTGAGGTATTGCCACATGCCCTTTTCAATCATGTTGAGACCAAAGTTGGCTTAAAGGGTGAAAAGATCAAGGAATACATAGAATGGCTTAGAAATCGTATCATTAATTTCCGCCCATGCGAGAATTATAATCCAACAATTCATATTGACGTGTATGGTACATTAGGCATTGTATTTAATAACGACTTCGAGGCAATTGCTAAATATATTGGCGAAGTAGCGGAGATTGCAAAGCCATTCCACCTGCGAGTAGAAGGTCCGGTTGATATGGGTGAGCGTGAGGCTCAAATTGAAGCTCTGGCAGCAATTCGTGCCGCTATGGATCGTGATGGTATTGATGCAGAAATCGTGGCAGATGAGTGGTGTAACACGTTAGAGGATATTATTGCATTCTCTGAAAAGAAGGCTGGCCACATGGCACAGATCAAGACTCCAGACCTTGGTGGAATCAACAACGCTATTGAGGCAGTACTTTATTGCAAACAGCATAATATGGGGGCTTACCTTGGTGGTACATGTAACGAGACTAATCGTTCTGCAGAGGTTTGCGCTAATATAGCAATGGCAACATCTCCCGTACAGTATCTTGCTAAGCCTGGTATGGGTGTAGATGAAGGCTACATGATTGTATTCAATGAAATGAGTCGTATCTTAGCATTGACAAAATAAAGAATAAGTTGACGAGTTCACAAGTCAGCGTATTTGTAGGTTTGTCACTTGTTGCTGAAACAAGTCAACTTACCAATCCGTAAACTTGTAAACTCGTTTACTCGTAAATTTGAAAACTATTAAAGTTATATAAAATGGAAGAAATAAGAATACTTTCCACTACTGCGATTTTAGGTTACGGTTTCCCAATGGAATCGTTCGTAGAGGGTATGAAACGTAAGCCACATGTTATTGCAGTTGATGCCGGTTCATCTGATCCGGGGCCATACTATCTTGGTGCAGGTAAATCGTTCACTGACCGCAACTCTGTAAAACGCGACCTGGAAATTATGATTCCAGCTGGTATCGAGGCTAAAGTTCCTGTAATTGTTGGTACAGCTGGTGGTAGTGGCGCACGTCCTCATGTTGAGTTCGTTTTGGACATTATCCGCGAAATTGCAAAAGAAAAAGGACTATCATTCAAAATGGCTGTTATTCAGTCTGAGTTTGAGAAGGACTTCATCAAGCAGGAACTTCGCAATGGTAAGGTAACTCCTCTTGCTCCTGCTAAACCCATTGGCGAGAAAGATGTTGACGAAGCTATTCATATTGTAGCTCAGATTGGTGAAGAACCATATATCAAGGCATTGGAGGAGGGAGCTGATGTTATTATCGCTGGCCGCTCTTACGACCCATCAGTATTTGCAGCCCTTCCTATTAAGGAAGGATTCCCTAAGGGATTAGCTATTCACATTGGCAAGATTCTTGAATGTGCAGCAATCTGTGCATTGCCTGGCAGTGGTAGTGACTGTATGTTTGGATACCTTCACAAGGAAGATTTCGTGCTTGAGCCATTATCTCCAGCACGTAAATGTACGACTCTTTCTATTGCAGGACACACTCTTTATGAGAAGACTAATCCATATATCTTGCCTGGCCCAGGAGGTGCAATCAATCTCCATGAAGCTAAGTTTGAGCAGGTTGATGACAACAAAGTTCGAGTTTCAGGCAGTAAGTTTGTCCCAACAGACAAATACTATGTAAAATTGGAAGGTGTACGCCGCGTAGGTTATCGCACAATGTCTCCAGCTGCTTGTAAAGATCCTATCATGATTTCAAAAATTGATGAAATCATAAAAAGTGTTCGTGAGCGTGTTGAAAACAATTTTGAGAAATATGGCATCAAAGACTTCTTCCTCGATTTCAAAATTTACGGTAAGAAAGGTGTCATGGCAATGTTCGAAGGTGTAGAAGAATCACACTCTGATGAACTGCTTATCATCATTGAAGCTGTAGCTGAGACACAGGAGATTGCAAATACTATTTGCAGTTTTGCTCGAAGCACCATGCTCCACTTTGGCTATGAAGGGCGCTATTCTACCTCAGGAAACCTTGCTTTCCCATTCTCACCATCAGATTGTAAAATGGGTGAGGTCTATGAGTTTAATATCTATCACCTTTTAGAGGTTGATGATCCAACAAGCCTCTTCCCAATTGAGTACATGAACTTTGAAAAAGGGGAATGCAAGTAATCATTAGCAAAAGGAATAATAATTATGGCACAATATAAATTAATAGATGTATCTTCTGTAATTCGTAGTAAGAATTCAGGACCATTTGAACTTACATTCGATGTTATTTTTAGAGACTTCGAAATGTATAATAAGGTAAAGGACGCAAAAATTTTCAATGAAGAAATGTTCTGCAACCTCTATCATATTAAGAAGGAAGACATTATCAATATTGTACACTTTGATCCAGCCAAGGCTATTAAGGTGACAATCGTTCGTCCGATACCATCAGGCTCTCTTGGCGAAACAGATGTGTATGGCGCACAGCAGCACACACCATTGATGAAGTTTACATTCGAACTTTAATTTTTTGATGGGTTGATAAGTACTCAAAATGACCAGTAGTTTCTTTAGCAGTCCCTTTATGGATAGCAATGAATATTACAAGTCTTTTGACGACTTATCAACTCATCTTTTTTAAGTATCATATTGTCAGCACAGTAATTGTGTACCATTCATTTTTTCTCACAAAGCTAAACTCTCAACTATGATAAATCATATCCAACAATATTTAATTTCCACCCAATACTTTGCGCCTCGCGGTAAGGAACGATTAATTTTTCTCGGTGAACACATATCGCAACGCCACTTGCTTTATACTGACCGACTTATTGGTATTGTAGGGGATGCTGGCTCAGGTAAATCATCGCTGATCAAAGGGATGTTTCCAGGCTTGGAACTTGCAAACGACGACGATGTAATCAACCCCAGAAAAATTATGGTATTACGTGAGACAATAGCATTGGGGGAAGTTAAAGAAGCCTCGTCATTCCATCTTGATATAAGATTCCTCATGGGTTTTATGCAGATGTGGGAAATTGCAGAATTTGTTACGACCTTGCTTACACATAACAAACGTGTTATTATCGAGCATTTTAACTTATTACACAAGGCTCTTGGCAGAAATGCAGATCTCATTGTCGGGATTGGAGAAGAAATCATTGTTGCTCGTCCAACCATGTTTGGGCCCATACCAGAAAGCATCTATGACATTGTTCATGAATCGCTAAAGTTTCGTAAAATGGCCCATACGTCAGAACAAATCACTCGATATATTCTTGAAGACAATTATGGCATCTATCAAGAAAGTTATTTCTTCTCAGATATTAGAAATGGGTTTGTAATGAAATTTTACAATAAAGAAGAGTTTGACATAACTGAACTGGAGACAGATATAAAATCAGTTATCAAACGCCATTTACCAGTAGCATATTATGATGAGGAACATATCAAAATTGGTGATCGCATAGTTGAATGTGGTGGACCACGCTTGCAAGTAAATAATACTTCTGAAATCACAGATTTTGCGCTTGTGAAAGATCTAATGTATGATAATGATACGAAAACCTACTGCCTAATAGGAATAGTAGATAAGAATTACGAAAACATTGAAAATCGAAATACCCAGTATTTCCTTACAAGAAAAGTTTAAATGAGAGAAATAGAAGCAGCAAAAATTACAGAGTTAGTCGAAAAACTTTGTATAGAAGCATGTTATGTTTTAGCAGATGACATATATTCAAAGCTTGTTGTCTGCTCTAAAACAGAAAAGTCCCCTTTGGCAAAAGACATCATTGGAACTATTGTTAAAAATGCAGACATTGCAAAAACCGAACGCAGTCCAATGTGCCAAGATACAGGAATGACGGTTGTATTTATCAGAATGGGGCAAGAAATCCATGTAACTGGCGGTTTTATTGAAGATGCGGTGAATCAAGGTGTTCGGCAAGGTTATAGCAAAGGTTACCTTCGCAAATCTGTGGTAAAGGACCCAATAGACCGAGTGAATACTACCGATAATACTCCTGCTATCATCCATTATGAATTGGTTCCAGGTGATGAATTCCATATTACCGTAGCACCAAAAGGATTTGGCAGCGAAAATAAAAGTGGCCTAAAGATGCTAACCCCAAGTGCAGGCATACCAGGAATCAAAGAATTTGTAATTGACACCATTTTTCATGCTGGAGGCAACCCTTGCCCTCCTATTATTGTTGGAATCGGTATAGGTGGAATTATGGAGCGGGCAGCCTATTTAAGCAAAAAAGCGTTGTTACGACCCGTAGGAAGTGTTAGTGAGAACGAGAAAGTTGCCCAACTTGAAAAAGAGCTTTTGGAAGAAATAAACAAACTTGGTATAGGTCCGTGTGGCTTTGGTGGCACAACAACAGCATTGGCTGTAAATATCCTTACCAATGCAACTCATATTGCAGGATTGCCTGTATCAGTGAATATTGGCTGCCATGCAACAAGACATGCAGAAGGTGATTTGTAATTTTAGATTTAGAATTTATGGAAGAAAATAAAAAGATTCTTACAGCCCCTTTTACAGATGATAAAATCAAATCACTGAAAGCTGGTGATATGGTTTTTATTTCAGGGACTATATATACAGCGAGAGATGCTGCTCATAAAAGACTATGCGAGATGCTTAAAGCAGGAGAACCTATGCCTTTTGATTTCGAAGGTCAAGTAGTTTATTACGCAGGTCCATGTCCTGCGAAACCGGGTCAGCCTATTGGTTCAGTCGGTCCAACAACGGGTGGACGTATGGATGCTTATTCGCCAACATTAATCAAGGAAGGCCTCCGTGTTATGATTGGCAAAGGCTCTCGTAGCGAAGAAGTCATCAACGCCTTAAAGCAATATACTGGTGTTTATTTTGCTGCAATCGGTGGTGCTGCAGCACTAATGGCCAAAGCTGTAAAAGAAGCTGAGGTTATTGCATTTCCTGAACTTGGGACAGAAGCTATTCGAAAACTTCGAGTCGAAGAGTTACCAGTAATTGTTGCTATTGATTCTCAAGGCAATGATATGTATAAACTTGGAGTTGCGAAATACAAACAAAATTAATATAACATGGTAAATATAGTGCTAAAACAAATCACTATATTTACCATTATTTTTACACTTTATTCAAAGTCTTTCTAATACCATTTTCCTATGAATAAGAAAATATTTCTGTGCACAGTTTTTTGCCTCTTGTATATCGTTACTGGATATGCTTGCACAGCTGCAGTTGTGACAGGCAAGGTCACCAAAGATGGACGTCCGTTATTATGGAAAGTACGTGATACCGACAATCTACAGAATAGTATGAAATTTTTCAAAGGAACAAAATATGATTTCTTTGGGATTGTTGATTGCAACGCTCGTAGTAATGAAGAGATATGGATGGGCACAAACTCAACAGGGTTTGCAATTATGAATACTCAGTCATTCAATCTTGAAGAAACGAAAAATGGTATAGAGCCAGGTGACAAGAATGGCAATCTAATGTTTAGAGCTCTCAATGTTTGTTCAACTGTTGATGAGTTCAAGCATTTTCTTGACTCTACGAGCCTCGATGGATTGTGTGCTAATTTTGGAGTTATTGATGCTAAAGGTGGTGCTGGTTGGTTTGAAGTTAGTACCAGAAGTTATCAATTTTTCGATGCAAACGACCCAACAATTGCTCCCAATGGATATTTGGCTCGAACTAATTTCAGTTTTACAGGAACAGAACATGAAGGATTGGGATATGTTAGATACCAAACGGATGACGAAACTTTGGCAAAAGCCGCACTCACCCATTCAATAACATCAGATTGGATTTTCTCATCGTTAGCCCGCTCTTTTCGTAATCCCAAATTGGGAATTGACCTTCGTGATGGCAACCACAACAAGCCCAACACTACAGGATGGTTTATTGATCAAGATTTCATATCACGCAGTGGCACTGCCTGCTCTGCAATTATTCAAGGTGTCAAAATAAATGAGAACCCTGAACTCACTACAATGTGGACTGTCTTGGGTTATCCACCTGTAAGCACAGCCTTTCCATTTTGGTTAAAAGACGCCCAGACGATTCTACCTTCTCTATACACTTCTGCCCCAGAGGAACCTGTTACAATATTCGGGAAAAAGGTAGATGCGTTGAAAGAAGAAGTATATTCCTTCCATGAGGGAATTGGATCTGAAAGATATTTCAATTGGGATGTACTTTATAACAAACAAGGAAATGGAATAATGCAAAAATTAGAACCAGTGGAAAAAGAAATTTTCAAACGGACTAATGATATTAAAGAAAGGTGGTATCAAAAAGGCAAGATAAACTCAAAAGAGTTAAAGGCGTTATACGGCAGCCTTTCCGACTATGTAACTCAAAGTTATCAACAATTATTCGGTCTTTAATCAATTATTGCTGTCCGCTAAAACTCTAAAGAGCATAAATATTCCGCCCGAAGTTCATTTAAATGGTACTTCGGGCTTGTTTTTCCGAAAGTAAACCCCCACTAATCAAACTGACTTGGTTCAGGAGGTTTTTCCTTTACATCTTGAACCATTTTTGCCCCTTCTTTTTCGGCGTAATGGACATTTTGTAGGCTGAAAAAGCTCCAGATGTTTGTAATGGACAAATGGTAGGCTGGCAATTTCCAGCCTACTTTGCTATATTCAGAATTATTGCTGTCCGGTAAAACTTTATTAAACAAAATTATTGGTGTGCAGTAAAACTTTCCCCTCCAAATCGTTGTAATAAAGAATGTTTATAAAAGTATCATTTGGGTACTGTCCTTAAAAGTGTGTAAGCTATTTTTCTCTGAATATTCGGCTAAATTTCATGCAAATAATAGATTTTAGTAACGGTTACTATTTGAAATAAGAAGTAAGCCCCTACTGGTTAAATCTGCCTGTATTGCCGAAAAACAAAGGCTTGTAGAACTTTCAATCAGTTTTTAGCGGACACCAATAAAACAAAATAATTTAGGGCTGACACTTCTCACGAGGTGTCAGCCCTTTTGGTTATCTTTGTTTTTACTAAAATAAAACATAACCATGAGCAAAGATAGTCATTTTACCGGACAGCAATAATTTTGAATCCAAAGGTTTCATAGATGCCGTAGAAGTTACCGATTTCCCTATCCGTGACCATAAGGTGATCCTTGTACTTCGTCGCCGTCGTTGGGTAGATACCCGCACAGGTAAAAGTTTCTCGCTACCATTAAAGATTGATATCACCGCCTCCGGTACTCGTTATTCCAAAGAGTTCGGAGCTTTTTTAAAAGCTACGTATGGAGACATCCCCAGTGACCTGCCGTACGCTTGAGGATTTCTACCATATTGACGGCCATCAGTTTGAAAAACAATATAAGGAAGTTCTCAGTGGTTATAAAGACTGGAATCAGCTTGAACATGCAGAATGCTGGCTTTTATTCCCAGAGAATATAGGCACCTCGTTAGCCATAGATGAGACATCCCTTTTTAATGGTGAACTCTATACCATAGTAACCAATCGTGACAAGCACGGTAGGTCAGGATGCCTGGTGGCTGTTATTGCAGGCACAAAAGCTGAAGATGCCTGGGAGGTGTTGGATAAGATAGACGAGCATGAGCGAGATAAGGTAGAAGAAGTGACCTTGGATTTATCAGACAGTATGCGCAAGATCGTGCGGCATTGCTTCCCCAAGGCCAAGAGGGTTATTGATAGATTTCATATACAGAAACTTGCCTGTGATGCCGTACAGCAAATGAGAATAGATTATCGCTGGGATGCCATACAAGAGGCTAACGATGAGATGGAAGAGGCAAAATTCTCTGGGAAGAAGTATATTCCTACTGTTCTTCCAAATGGAGATACAAAGAAAGAGTTGCAGGCAAGAAGTAGATATCTGTTGTTTAAATCTGCCGAGAAATGGACGGATGCCCAAAAGCAGAGGGCAGCCATCTTGTTTGAACTATACCCTAAACTAAGAACAGCATATACTCTGTCTCACTCTTTGAGAATTATTGCTGTCCGGTAAAACTTTTTCAAACAAAATAAATTAGGGCTGACACATCTCACGAGGTATCAGCCCTTTTGGTTATCTTTGTTTTCGCAATATAATAAATATAACCATGAGCAAAGATAGTCATTTTACCGGACAGCCGGTCTATAGTCAAGTATTAAAGTTACTCGACAAAGAGAAAATTCTTCAGATAAGCTGCGAAACGAAAGGAAGCGAGGCTTACGTGAAGCGTTTTGACGGCTACCAACATCTCGTCGTAATGCTGTTCGGCATACTCAAACACTTTGATTCTCTGCGCGAACTTGAGATAGGCATGAAGG
>NZ_AUME01000048.1 GCF_000430525.1 Prevotella corporis DSM 18810 = JCM 8529
GGCTGCGCATCTTCTCCAAAGACAATGCGTGTTGGAGGTTCACTATCTTCTGGCGCAATATCTCATTGTCTGTCAAATTCGTTTCTTTATGAGCCATACGATACCTCAGGATTACTTCCGAGGGCAAAGATAACGATTTTGAATCAATGGGCCAACGTTTCAGCCATTGGAACATTGAACCACTAGACACATTCCACTTACGCAATATGGACGCTTGAGAAGAACCGCTAGAATAATAATCGATTAACACTTGCAGCTTGAACGAATTCGAAAATTCGCGTGGGGTTTTACGTTTTGTCATAATTTCTTACTTTTTTTATAGTCAGAATTGTGACAAGCTAAATCCGTATAAGACAACAGTGTTTTTCAGATAGTTGCATAACGATAGGAGAGGGGGCTGGAAAATGATGCCGACACGGTATCTGCCAATGGCCTTCGCCTACCTTTTCGATTGCGACTACTGACAGATTTTGGCCAGTTGGTGACCAGCCACCACCGCAACGAAACCGATGGCAATACTGGCAAACATGTAGAGTGCCGCCATCGTGAAATCGCCGTTTTTCATCAGTGACGTGTTTTCGTTCATAAACGTGGAGAAAGTGGTGAAACCACCGCAGAAACCGGTTGTCAGAATGAGCCTCGTGTCAGCCGAGAGCCATCCTCCCAAGGGAAGTCCCGACACGTAACCAATGACGAGACAGCCGATGATATTGACGGCGAACGTAGCCAACGGGAAGGGTGTCGCCACCCATTCTGCCGTCATCCTCGACACCAAAAACCGCAAACCTCCGCCAAGAAAACTGCCAATGCCCACAAGGAGAAAGCCTTTCAGCATCGTTCCTCCCCAACTCCTCCGCTGCGGGCTTGCCGTCCGTCAGGAGTTTGTCTGTTATTTCTGTCCTTACTCATCATCATTTTTATTCTTCAAGTGTCAGCCACGGATATTCGGAGTCCACGAATCCGCAGTTTCGATGTGCCTTGCCTCGTGGTAGGCACTATGGCAGACAACGATGCAAAATTAGTAAAAAAGCAATTAACAGCCAAAGCTCTACATTATTAAAAAGAAAAATAGTAACTTTGCGACACATTTTAGTCATCAGTCATACATGATATATCCCGATAATTTTGAACAAAAAATAGGCTTCAACGAAATCAGAACGCTGCTCCACCAGCATTGTCTCTCGGCACTCGGCAAGGAAGAGGTCGATCGAATGACGTTCTCCACTGACACAGAACAGATTAACCGGTGGATGGAACAGCTGCGGGAGTTCCGCAGAATACAGGAGGGCATCGACGAATTTCCACTCGACAACGTGTTCGACATGCGTGAAAGCGTCACCCGCATCCGCCTGCAAGGTACGCACATGGAGGAAGATGAGTTGTTCGACCTGAAGCGTTCGCTGGAGACAATCATCGCCATCGTGAAGTTTCTAAGCATTGGAGAAGAGCTGGAGAGTGGCGACGTAAAGCATTATTATCCAGCCCTCTATGCTTTGACAGACAGAGTGGCTACGTTCCCTGTCCTCGTGCAGCGCATTGGCCAGATCATCGATAAGTTCGGCAAGATGCGCGACGCAGCCTCGCCAGAGCTTTTGCAGATTCGCCGTGAGTTGGCAAGGGTCGAAGGCAGCATCTCCCGCACGCTCAACAGCATCCTAAGATCGGCCCAGAGTGAGGGAGTAGTTGACAAAGACGTTGCCCCTGCTCTGCGCGACGGACGACTTGTCATACCCGTCGTTCCGGGAATGAAACGGAAGATTTCGGGAATCGTCCACGATGAGAGCGCCACAGGTCGCACGGTTTATATTGAACCCACCGAAGTGGTGGAAGCGAACAACAGGATTCGAGAACTGGAGAACGAGGAGCGGCGAGAGATTATTCGCATTCTGACCGAGTTTGCCAAGCTGGTGCGCCCTCATGTCAGCGAGATGCTCGACTCGTACCACTTCCTTGCCCAAATCGATTTTATACGCTCAAAGGCCGAACTGTCGCGTCTTTTCAAGGCTTTCGAGCCCGAAGTGAGCGCCCAACCTCAAATTGACTGGATTCGTTCTGTCCATCCGCTGCTCCAACGCTCACTTGCGAGAAAGGCGACGGTGAGCAACGCCAGCGACAACGACGGGCAGAAGCCCACCACCGTTGTGCCACTCGACATCCAACTCTCAGCCGAGAAGCACCTACTGGTCATCTCCGGACCTAACGCCGGTGGCAAATCGGTCTGTCTCAAGACCGTAGGACTACTGCAATACATGCTCCAGTGCGGACTGTCAATACCCGTTGGCGACCGCTCAGCTACGGGAACGTTCCAGCATATCATGATCGACATCGGCGATGAGCAGAGCATCGAGAACGATTTGAGCACCTATTCGTCGCACTTGATGAACATGAAGAACATGATGCGACAAGCCAACGAGCGCACACTCATCCTCATCGACGAGTTCGGTACTGGCACAGAACCGCAGATTGGAGGAGCCATCGCCGAATCGGTGCTCAAGCAATTCTGGCAGAAGAAGGCATGGGCGGTCATCACCACCCACTATCAGAACCTCAAGCACTTTGCCGAGAACCACCCAGGGGTCGTCAACGGCGCCATGCTTTACGACCGTCACGAGATGAAACCTCTGTTCCAGCTCGCCATCGGTAGGCCGGGAAGCTCGTTTGCCATAGAAATAGCACGCAAGACGGGCATCCCCGAAGAGGTGATTCGCGACGCGTCAGAGATTGTTGGCTCTGATTACATACAGAGTGACAAGTACTTACAGGACATCGTTCGAGACAAACGCTACTGGGAAAGTAAACGACAAACCATCCACAGCCACGAGAAGGAGCTAGAAAAGACCATCGCCCGATACGAGAAAGAAATGGAGGAACTGCGCGAAAGCAGAAAACTCATCATCAGTAGGGCCAAACTTCAGGCCGAGGAACTTATCAAAGAAAGCAACAAACGCATCGAAAACGTCATCCGGGAGATAAGGGAACAACAGGCCGAAAAGGAGGCAACGAAGCGCTTGCGTCAGGAATTGGCCGACTATGAGGCTGGAATCGTCAACGGAAGCACCGATGCCGAGGGCAAGAGCTCAGAGAAGGGAGCGTCAGGACTCAGCAAAAAACAGAAAATGCGTGAGAGCGGACTGCTCAGCGATGAAGATTTCCAAAAGAAAATCGATAAAATCAAGAACCGAAAGGAGAGGCACGAACAGCACAAGAAGGATAAACAGGAACGCAAACAGGCCTCTGCCGAATCGTTGCGCTCAGCCATCCAGAAGCAAAAGAGCAACAACGAGATACGGACGGGCGACACTGTGCGCATCAAAGGCTTAACATCCATCGGAAAAGTGGAGACCATCGACGGCAAGCAAGCTACGGTAATTTTCGGCGACATGCGCACGAAGATGCAGCTAAACCGACTGGAACATGCTGACATGACTGCCCTTCAAGACACGAAAAAGCAGTTTCAGGCCTACAATTACAGTCGGGAGACGCGCGAGACCATAGACAAGCACCGCAATCAGTTCAGGCAAGAGCTCGACGTTCGTGGCCTGAGAGCCGATGAAGCCCTCAACAAGGTGCAGTATTTCATCGACGATGCCATCCTCGTTGGTGCGGGACAGGTGCGCATACTTCACGGAAAAGGCAACGGAATCTTACGAACGTTGATTCGACAGTACCTCCAAAGCGTTCCGAACGTGCGCGATTTCCGTGATGAGCACGTACAGTTTGGCGGCGCTGGCATAACGGTTGTCGAACTGTAGGCGACCTTCGTCAATGTGATGGCCGAGCAGCGACGGATGGCTGGTCTGACATTATGATTACGTCGGTTAGCTATCAAATATAATTCTTTGATTGACAAACAGATAACAAAATATATTTTAGAAAAGGTTTCATCAGAAAAGAGTAGGGGATTCCTGACAAAAATCACACCAATTATGGACAATTTACATGATTATCGCCAAGCAATCATCGACGATTTGCTGGCAAGAGAAGACAAGAATGGTGAACCTTCCATCGACGAAGCATCAGCTATCAAACTGCTGAAACAGTTGAGCGACGAGGAGTTGGAAGAGGGAATGCCATTCAACGAACCAGCCGACGTAGCCGATGTGTTACTGGAAATCTTCCGTTCGTAAACCAATGATCACAAAATAAAGGAGGAAAGTTGGGGAGAAAGGTGACCAATCTGTGAAACAAAGCCAAACAACGGTTGGCAAACATCCACGAAAGAGAGCGGAATACGGGAATCGAACCCGCCTCCCAGGCTTGGGAAGCCCGTGCACTACCGATGTGCTAATTCCGCAAAACCACCGATTGACGAACACCGCTTCTTGTCGAGCGCATTGCGTTTCCTTTGCTGAAAGCATCTCACAGAACAGAAATTCGTCAAAGATGAGCCGATACCCGGACTCGAACCGGGGACCTACGCATTACGAATGCGTTGCTCTACCAACTGAGCCATATCGGCAAAGGCGAATGCAAAGATACACACAAATTTAGAAATACCAAAATAATCTTGTTGTTATTTGCAAATGATTCTTCGACCAACCACAAGAAAACACTCATATATCACTTAAATTCCGTCTGATCGACACGCACCAGTCTTTCTTCCAATTCTCAAGAATCGACTATTCTTACCTGAGAAACAGAGGATTGTAGGCACATTAATTTATCCTATTTATCATAACTGTCATTATCTGAAAGTATATCTTTCGTCGCTCAACCCATACATTATTATATAGAAAGATTTGAATATTAGTGGAATTTTCAGTAAGTTTGCACTTCAGTTTAAATGAGCTTCAAAATCAGCAACAATGAGTCAAAACATTCCATTGAACGAAGAAACCCGAAAATACAAGTTACTTTTCATCTGCCTTGGCAACATCTGCCGTTCGCCGGCGGCCAACGCCGTGATGCAAAAACTGGTTGACGAGCGTGGCTTGTCGGCCCGATTCACGATTGATTCGGCTGGCATCGGCGATTGGCATGTCGGCCAATTACCCGACAAACGGATGCGCAAACACGGTGAGCGCAGAGGTTACGCAGTGAACCACATAGCTCGCCAGTTTGATGCGCAGACCGATTTCAATTTGTTTGATTATATATTCGTCATGGACGATGATAACTACAAGGCTATCAGCAGACTGACGCATTCTGATAAAGAAAAGAATCAAATCAGAAGAATGACCGATTTCATGACCGTACATCAGCGAGCGACGACCGTACCTGACCCATATTACGGCGGTGCTGACGATTTTGAATATGCACTCGACCTGATTGAAGATGGCTGCAGAGGAATTTTGAATCGATGCGTGAACGGCGAAGGATTGGATGTTGAACTTTAATCTTAGAGGAACAGAGCATGCAAATCATCCTTGCTTCGGCAAAAATAATGAATTCATCGGCCACCGAACAGCTGAGCCTTGCCACCGAACCCCGATTTCAGACCTATGCGGAGCGGTTTGCGCTCGAATTAGGACAACTTTCACCAGAAGAATTGGCACAAAGACTCAAGTGCAACACAAAACTGGCACTGGAAAACAAGCTCCGCTATCAAGATTTTTTCAACGAAGAACTCCGAATTCCTGCCATCATGTCCTACTACGGACAGGCTTACAAATGCCTGAAGGCGCAGACACTCTCACCGTCGGCCCTCGCTTTTGCCAGTCACCACCTGTGGATTCTCAGCTTCCTGTATGGCATGCTTCGCCCAACCGACCGCATTCACCCATACAGGCTGGAGGGAAAGATGGCGCTCGAAGCTGCCGGAGGCAAGACAATGTTTGCTTTCTGGAAACCTTTACTCACTGATATACTGATAGACGCAGTGAAAGCCGACGATGGAACACTGGTTCATTTGGCAACCGAAGAGTTCGAACACCTGTTCGACTGGAAGAGAATATTGAAGGAGCTGCACGTCGTTCAGCCACATTTCTACGTGCAAAAAGGCGACCAACTCAAGAATGTCACCGTCTATGCGAAGAGCTGCCGAGGCGCTATGACGCGTTTCATCCTACAAAACGGGATAAAAAGGCCTGAGGATCTCCTCGCCTTTGAATACGAGGGGTTCAGCGTATCGCCCCACTCCACCATACCGCCCGACAGCAAAGCCGGTCTGACCGAACTGCTTTGGACGTTAGAAGCATGACGACGAGCTGGTTTGCACCAGCGACGGCATGTGCGCAGACAGCGCACGGAGTTGTTTCGGTGATTTTTTAGTGTGTCGAACCGTGGTGATTAATCAAGTCATAAGTATTGAAACCTTGTGCGGTACATAGCGCTCAACATTGTTTTACCTAAACATTATAGGTAGCACAACGACCTGTAGAATAATAATTTACAGTAAATAGCTCAATTAACTAATTAACTTTCCGAAGCCACAGGTGTCCGACTGTCTTCCTACGTTTGAGCAGTGCAAAGGTATAAACTATCCGTCGTTCGATCAATACCTAATTATAATGATTTCGAGCAACAGCCCCCAGTCATGCGCCACAATGCTTCCGACAATCGGTTTCCAGCCCTCATCTGCAGAAACATCAGCGATCGTGCAGCAAAAGCTCACCTTTCATCGTCCAAAAGCTCACCTATTGCGTTGCAACTAATCAGCGAAAATGAAGAAATATCGAAGTTGGTGTAAACAGACTGATAATGAGCAGGAAACGGAATAATTTGCATAGAAGTGCTCTTTTCAAAAAGAGTTATAATATGCAGATTTAGGCAGAAGTTCAGTTACCAGAGCGTTACCCGAATTTGCCATAGGTAACGATGGAGCAATGTTCGGTAACTGAATTATTTTCGCTCGTGTGGCTGTTGCTGCGGTCGGCAGTTTTCTGCATAAGTGAGGAACGCTTTGAATTTGCTGATTTTGCCACAAAACATCAAAGCGTATGAAAACAAAAAAATGAAGGTGTTGCTCTACCTTAAAAAGAGCGGTCTTGATAAGTCGGGCAAGGCTCCGATTATGGGGCGTATCACACTTGGAAGGAGTATTGCACAGTTTAGTTGCAAGTTGTCCTGCAATCCCGATTTGTGGAATCCTCGTGAAAGCAGAATGGACGGCAAGAGCCGTGAAGCAATGGAAGTGAATGGCAGGTTGGAGAACTTGCTGCTGTCCATCCAGTCAGCCTATCAGTCTACATCGATTCTTTATTCGCAACGTATTTCAGAAACTGTACTTCATCTTTACCCATGCTTCGGAGTTCTTACTGTACATTTGAAACTTGCCTTTGTCGGCATGGAAATAGTCGTAGCCAGCGGTGAGTTCGATTTGGTCGTTAAGAGAATAGGAAGCCGAGAAACGATTGAAGATGCCGCCGTTTGTTACATCAATGTAGGCAAAGGTGGAGAGTTTCAGCGTGTTGCGCAGCAGTTCTTTGGCGAGCCGTGCGGTGGCAAGTCCAGCATTGCGGTAGGCAGAAAGTCCGTCAAGATTGCCCGAAGTGTATTTGTGGCAGTATTGAAGACTTACATTCCAATCGTTGCCCGGATACCAATCAAGTCCTGCAAGGGCGTTGAGGGAGTTGCGCTGCACGGTATTCTGTCCCAAGCCTACACTCTGCGCCTCGCCTATATAGTCGGCTATTTCGGCACGGACAACGAACTTACCTATGGGCAGTGAGCAATCGGCACCGAGCATAGTCATGCGATGGTACTTCCCGACTATGCAAAGCGATTTCCCATTAGCCGACAGTTCAGGACAAAAGGCAGGCTGTTTGTTCCACGTCCGCAAGGCACTCACAGAGAAATCCACTCCGCTTTGGTTTACGGTTATGCGTCCACCAAACTCCATATTCTTCAGTCGTTTCTCTGGCTTTCCACTTTCCAAGTCTATCGTATAGGGCAATGGTGAGGACGAAAGGCGTATTGCCCATGGATTGCGCTCATCTGTGGGCAGTATGAAGAAATCGGCTACAGGATTGCACACCGCCTCGAGCGTAACCGCTCCCATTGTGTACTTAGCACGCAGGGCATTGACAGGCATACGAATATCGTCATAGTCTTGTGCAAGAAATTCTGTGTAGTCGAACGGCGACACGCAGTCGGTAAGTCGCAGCGCATCTGCCACCCCCCATACCACAATCTGTCGTCCCACACGCAGGTCAAGATTACCCTTTGCATAGGCGAGATAAGCCTCGCGCAGCTCCAGTCCCGTGCGCTCTTTGAGTATTCCGTTGTAGATAGCGTTCAGCGACACAAAGAGCGAAGCCGCTCCTTTTTCAAGTTTCAGTTCTCCTCGCGCCCGAGTCCTCGATGCCATCCAGTCGGCTTTTCCCTCTGTCCTTACAGCGTGATAGGTATCGAGGAAACCTTTCACCTGCACCTGCAAAGCGTTGTCGTCGGTAGTTTCGAATGTTTCTTCCAAAACTTCTTCCGAACCAGCAACAGTGTTTTCCAAACTGATAATGGTATCTTCACAAACAATGGTGTCGCTCTCTGTTTGCAGCGTGTCGATTTGGGCTGATGCCTGTGCCGAGAGCATCGGCACAAGCAGGAGCATACATAATCGGAGTAGGTTCATATCAGAGTCCTTTCTCCAATTTGGAAACGGTGAAGAGATTGGGCGACACTCGCACATTGAACCGCTGGTTGTTCATACGAATGATGGTCTTGTGTCCTGTCTGCACGTTTTCCATCTGCATAAGGTGCATAGTCCAAAAGCCTTGCACTTTATCAATGTTGGAAATGGTAAGACGGCGGTGCAGCTTGTTCAGCTTGTCGTAGTATTCCGCCTTGACAGCCATCAAGCAGTCCTGTCTTATCCACGTTACTCGACGTGCATATATTTCGTTCTTATCGTTGGGAATCGACTGTACCACCCAGCATCGGTGTCCGCCTAAGTTTTCTTCTCTCAGGAGCTGATGTTTCTCCTCGTCCACATTGCGCATACTCATGTCGTTGTAGGTAAAGTCGCTGCCCATAAAGTAGTCGGTCTTCGACGACTTGCCGCTGATGCGCCTCGTCTTCTTCATGGCGGGCAGGTAGAGCCACTTGTCGTCCACCTTGCGTGGATTGTCGTAGTCCCATGTGAGGAATCCTGTTCCCTTCACATCTCCGGGATAAGTGAAGAACATAATTTTCTTTGTGTTCCTGCCCACGTCCATTGCCCACGATTCGAGCTTGCGCACACGTTTGTGCCCGCTTCTCTGAACGAGCGTCATTTCGATGGTGGCATAGCGTGTGTCGCCGTCGGCACGGTTTCTTACTTTCTGCATGATGTCCCTTCCTGTGAGACCTGCGGCGTTTGCACTGCAAATCGCAAACAAGGCGATGAGTGTCAATACTAATTCTTTTGCTTTCATTTGATACTGTTTTTTATTGTGAATTTGTCTTTTTTTCTTTGCCAAACACCCTGAGATACTTAAAGAGAATCGGCGTGAGGAACAGGTCTGCCAGCAATGCCGACACCATGCCCGCCACGGCAAGGATGCCCCAGTTAACCATCTGCGTGGCGTTCGACGACATGAATCCTGCGAACGTCGCCGACACGACCACGGTGGACATCACGATAGCAAGCCCCTCGGTGCGGAACGTGCTCCTGATGGCGTCGCCGTAGTCGCCACATCGGTCGTATGCCACGTGGCTGTGGTTGATGAAGTGGATGGTGTCATCGACGGCGATACCGAGTATCATCGGTATGAGAGAGGCGGTCATCATGTCGAGCGGATAGTCGAGCCAGCCCATCATGCCGCCCACGATGACCGCAGGAGCGAGGTTGGGGATCATGCCCACCAAGCCGACCTTCCAACTGCTGAAGACGAGCACGAGGATCACGCCGATGACCAACACCGAGAGCAGCATCGACCACATCTGCCCACGCTCCACGTATTGCTGCATCACGGTAAACTGCGGTATGTTGCCCACCATCGAGATGTGCGCTTGAGGGAAGAGCCGCCGTGCCTCTGCTTGCAATGCGTCCATTTCCTTCTCCGCCTCGTTGGAGTTGTAGTTCTTGATTTCCACTTGAAGGCGTAGTCGCCGGTAGTCATAGTCCATCCAATACTCCGACTCCGTGCCGCCGGCGTTCTCGTAGAGCAGGAGGAGCTGTGCCACCATGTCTGCATCGTCGGGAATACGATAGAATTGTTGCTTGCCACCGTTGAGCGTGCAGTTCATGTCCTTGATGATGTCCGTCACGGAGTTGTGCCGCTTGGTGAGTAGATAGCCTTCTGTGATGGTAGCCAACTGATCGAGCCGTTTTAGGTTCTCGGGCTTCTTTGCGTCGTCTGCGTGCGGCAGTGTAATCATCAGGTCGTAGGAATACATCGACCCCAATTCCGTATCGCACAGGTCGAGGAACTTCTTCACATACTCCACCTTGCGCCCCATTGTCTTCTCCACATCGAACGCCGGCTCGATGAAGAACAGACCGATGCCGCAGAACAGCGTGAGTACCGACGACACGACGACGATACGCCGATGGTTGCGCATGACGAACCCGCCGAAACGCTCGAAGTGGTCGCCGACATAGCCCTCGAAGCTGTGCGACATGTTCGTGTGCGGCTTCCTGTCCTTGCCCAGCGACAGCAGCACTGGCGTAACCACGAGACACGTGAGGAGCACCGACAGCAGGCAGAGCGAGGTGTTCAGACCAATGGCTTTCATCGGCACGATGCTCATGGAGAGGAACGTCATCATCGCCGCCACGGTGGTCAGCCCTGAGAGCAATACGCCCCAGCCCGTCTCGCCCACGGCATCGGTGATGGAAGCCCTACGCCTGCCTGTCTCCACGAACCGTGTCTTGAAGAAGTTATATAGATGAATGTTGTAGGCAATGGAACAGGCAAAAGTGAGTATGACGGCTATCATTGCCGTGCTCATGTCGATGTAAAGCCCCGTCCAGCCTATGATGCCGAAGCCGATTATCAAGGCACATATTGAGGTAATCAGTGGTGCGATGACGCCGCGCAGCGAACGGGTGACGACGAGCATCACCACGATGGAGACGAGGAAGGCGATAGCGAACAACCGTCCCATCTCACCCTTCAGATAAATGAACTTCTCGTAGCTCATATAGGGCATTCCTGCGGCATTGGGCGATAACTCTGCATACTTTGTCTTCGTGATGATGCGTCCTGCCTCCTTGCCCGTAAGCATGTCGGGAGCGATGTCGCTCGTCCGCTTCCACACGCTATCAGCGGGGAACGGGCGCAGCTTCACCATGATCCATGTCATCGTGCCGTCCTTCGACACGAGTTTCTTCGAGAGATAGGGCTTGCTGTATGCCTTGCGCCTAATTTCTTTCAGTCCGGCGGCATCCGATGGGATTTGCTCGGGAACAATCTGCTCGATGGTCATGCCCTCTTCGGTGCCCACAGCAAACTCAAGGTCGGTGAGCGACGTTACCTTGTCGGCATACGAGAGGCTGTCCTTCAACTCGTTGCTCAGCTCGCGGATGAGCGTGAGGCTTCGCTTGGAGAACACGTCCTTGTTCTTCACCAATACCGCCACATAGTAGTCGTTGCCGAAGATGGACTTGAACTCATCTGTTTTCAAGAGCATCGGGTCGTCGCTCACAAAGTAGTCGTCGAACGAGGTCTTCATCACGATACGCTTCGTTCCCACGAACGAGAATGCGACAAGCAGGGCGAACAGCCCTACCACAAGCAGCCGGTGGCGCAGTATCCACTCCGCCGTCTGCCTGAACTTACGGTTGATTTTTTCGATTTTCATTGTTGTTTTTATTTTATGATTTATTTTCCTGTTGTAATCTCACCATCTGGGCAAACTTGCCACCTTTTGCTATAAGATCTTTGGGCATACCCTGTTCGCTGACCGTCCCGCCGTCAAGTACCACGATGTGGTCGGCACCCAGCACGGTGCGCATGCGGTGGGCGATGATGATGACAGTCTTGCCCTGCACCAGTTCAGAGATACCCGCCTGAATCTTTGTCTCGTTCTCGGCATCAAGGCTGGCGGTTGCTTCGTCCAAGAGGATGACAGGAGCATCTTTTAAGAGTGCACGGGCTATGGAGATACGCTGCCGCTCCCCACCCGAAAGGGTTTCCCCATTTTCGCCTATCACCGTGTCGTAGCCTTGTGGCATACGACGGATGAAGTCATCGCACTGTGCCAATCGCGCCACATGCCTTACTTCCTCATCGGTGGCGTCGCGTTTTCCTATGCGTATGTTGTCGGCAACAGAGGCATTGAAGAGCATCACGTCTTGAAATACTACGGCGTAATTTTTGAGCAACGTCTCTGGTTCTATGCCCGAGATGTCGTGTCCGCCCAGCGTTATCTTACCACTATTCGTGTCCCAAAAGCGTGCAGCGAGCTTGGCAGTGGTACTCTTACCACCACCAGATGGACCAACAAGTGCGGTTATCTCGCCCTGTCGGGCAGTGAACGTGACATCGTGAAGTACCTGCTTGTCTGTTTCGTAGGAAAAGCTGACGTCGTGGAACTCAATGTCATAGTTCGAAACTTTCACCTCTGTGTTGCCCGTTTGTATGGGCATTGCCTCCATCTCCTTCATTCGTTTGATGCGTACATCGAGAAAAGTTAGAATAGCAAGGTGATTGCATACATCAAGAATAGGGTTGTAAACCATTGCCGAAACAAGAAGGAACGCCAAATAGACGAACACCGACACGTCGCCACGCTGAAGCATCCATGCGCCTACAACGATGACGGTAGGCATGCCCAGTTTAAGCAGTACAGCGGAGATGTTGACAAACACACTTATCAAGAGTTCACCGGCAACAAGTCCTTTTTCCAATGTTTTTAATCGCTGGTCGAACCGCTGGTTATATTCGTCCTCGCCATTGTACGACTTGATTTCCTGCACACACTCCAGTCCTTCTTGTATCTGTTCGCTCACGCCACGCTTGATGTGGTAGATACGTGTAAAAGCCTTGTCCATTCGATTTCGTGAAATCAACAGCACCACCAAGGCAAATGGCACGACCCAAAACACAGCGATGGCTAATCGCCAGTCGTAACAGAACATTCCCGCTGCGATAATGACAATGCTCACCACAGAAGCAAACAGTTGGGGAATGGCGTGCGAGAACGTTGTTTCCAATTGTGTGCAGTCTTCCATAATGGTGGCAGTGAGGTCGGAGAGATTGCGCTCACCAAAGAAGGCGAGAGGCAAGCGGCGCAGTTTCTCGGCTAAGGAGATACGGCGTTGCGCACTCTCATTATATACGGTGGTATAGGTGCTGTCGTATTGCCGACGAATCACGACGAGCATCACGACCATTAACCCTGCTGCCACGAGGAGATAAAACCACAACGTATGAGGGGCATTCATTGGCATATTATCGAGATACTCCATCAGGAAGAAAAACAAATAAGTGGGTGGCAGCATCAGCACAAGGTTGAGCAGTGTCGAAAAGACGATGCCTTGCCGCAAGTCTTTTGCTCCTTTTTCCGTAAGAGCAAAACGGTTTTGAAAATATTTAATCATGACTTTATGACTTTTAATAGATTATAGTTTCCACGAAACGGATTGTTGATATTCATTCCACATACGGTGGTAATACTTTTCCTCACTCAATAGTTCCTTGTGCGTGCCCTGTTCGACTATCTCGCCGTTGTCCACAACTACGATGCTGTCGGCATCCTGCACAGTGGTAAGTCTATGGGCTATCATCAGCACTGTCTTTCCTTGGGTGAGATGTGCCAGTGCCTTTCGGATAAGCTGTTCGTTTTCGGGGTCGGCAAACGCAGTCGCCTCGTCGAGTACGACGATAGGAGCATCTTTCAGAATGGCACGAGCAAGAACAATTCGCTGCTGCTCACCTCCCGAAAGATAAGTGCCTTCAGCACCGATAACGGTATCTAATCCCTGTGGCAAACGGTCGATAATCTCACGGCTTTGTGAGAGATCGATGGCACGGTTAATCTGTTCGGTTGTTGCATCAGGATTGCCGTAACGTAGGTTTTCGATGAGCGAAGTTTTGAACAGACGGGTGTTCTGGAAGACGAACGACACGTTGCGCATCAGTTCGTCCTTGCGCATATCCCTCACGTCTATGCCTCCTATGGTAACGCTGCCATGACGTACGTCCCAAAAGCGGGGTATCAGTCTTGCTATCGTGGTCTTTCCGCTGCCCGAGGCTCCTACAAGTGCCACCGTCTTTCCTTCAGGAATGATAAGGTTGATATGACTCACTGCATCTTTCTCCGCTCCCTCATATCGGAACGAAACATCGTTGAAACGAATGTCGTACGCTTCTGCACGTTTCGGGTCGTCATGCTGCGAGAGCGGTGCAATATCAGTGAGCTGCTCTAATCGTTCCACAGCCTCGTTTGCCATGAATAGGTCCTGGCTGAGATACATGGCTTTCATCACGTTGGAAGCGATGAGCGGTGCAATCACCACATAAAGTATCACGTTGGCAATAATTGTGGTGGTATCTCCACCGTGTGCTATCAGGATAATAGCAGTAGGAACGAGGATGAAGGCAAAGGCATTGATAGCAAGTATGTACAATGACATTGGCGTGTGCCACACAAGCGTACACTTGATGACAAGGTCGCGGTAGCTGATAATGCTATCGTAGAAGCGTTTGAACGAGAAGACCGTCTGTTGGAACACCTTAACCACGGGAATACCTCTGACATATTCCACCGCCTCTGCCCCCATCTTCTCCTGCGCGTCAAGGTAGAGCCTTTGAAATTGGTTGTTCTTCGGGTTCATCATATATCCCATAATGCCTATCGCACCAACGAGAGGTATCATTGCAGCCGCACCCAACTGCCAATCCACAGAGAACAACAGTACGATAACACCTATCGGAGCAACGATACAGCTTGCCACATCGGGTAGCAGGTGTGCCACAAAAGTATGGGTCTCTCCCGAATCCTCATCTATGATTTTACGCATACGTCCCGTGTTTTGTTCATCGAGATAGCCCAATGGTGCACGCATCAGTCGTTGCATCGCTTTGCGCCTCATGTTGGTTTCGATACGGAATGCTGCAAGGTGAGAAAGCATCAGTGCCAAAAAGTAGAGCAACACGTTTGCCACCGATATGCCAAAAGCCCATAGGGCATAGTCTATAAGAGGGGTGTCTGAGAGGTTGCCCTTGGCGATTAGTAGTGTGCGCACCACGAGCCACAAAAGAATGAAGGGAACGAGCGACAGCAGTCCATTGACTGCCGACAGTGCTACGGAGCAGGGCAGCAAGTATTTGCGCCCTCCCATGTAAGCTCCTAAACGTTTGAGTGTCTTCATCATATATTATTGTCTTTTAAAATTTAGTCCTTATGGTTTCAGTAATGCTTTCCAACCTGCCATGCTAAAGTCCATGTACTGTTCCAAGGCAACTTTGATATCCTCGTCGCTGTAATCTTCGTGTTCTACAATCTCGCAGAAAACGGTTATCCATGTAGAGCAATTGATGTGAACCAAGAATGGCGAAATGTTGGCGTTGAGATGTGGATAGCGTTCTTTCATCAGTCGCAGGTATTCCATACCCACTTTCATCTGTCTGTCCACCATCTTGTCTTTATATCCTTGTAGCGACGTACCCTCCGAGTTGAATAGGAGTAGTCGAAGCTCTGGACGAAAGTCTTTGATGATGGCAAGCATGGCAAAGATGTAATCTATTTGGTGTTGCCGCATGTTGAACACGTCTATCGACAGGAACTTTTCGTCATTGTGCGACAGGATGTGTTTGTTCAATGCCTTGGTGAGAGGCCGCAGCACCTCGCAAAACAGTTCGTCCTTGCTCTTAAAGTAATTGTATAGGTTTCCTACAGCGACACCTGACTTGCGAGCCACTGTGCGGATGGAGGTGCAGCGTACACCATGTGCGATAAATTCTGCACGGGCGGTAGCGATGATGCGCTGCCGAATATCATCTTTCAGAGTTTGCATAATTAGGGTAAAGGGTTAATAGTGAACGTTGTTCAATTTTGTTCATAAAAAAAACGCACTGTTCTTTTCTTGAACAGTGCGCTTCGATAGTGGAGGGGTGTATATCCATATATATAATATGGTACTTTCGTTTTATCATACTCTTGTATTTTCTTTGCTGCAAAGGTACGAGGTGTGAACAAGTTTTGCAATACTTAAAAGTGGGTATTTTATTATTGCTGTCCGCTAAAACTCCAAAGAGCATAAATATCCTCCCCGAAGTACCAATTTAAAGGACTTCGGGCGGAATATTTATGCTCTTTGGAGTTTTAGCGGACAGCAATAATTTTTTTTCTAAATCATATCCCATTCATGATAGAATGTGATGTATTATCATGCACATGACTCTAACAAGGAACAATGCTCCTAACTTGTCAAAATAGGGACGGGCTTAACCCGAAATGGGGTAGATATATACAAATAATAGAAATGTTATTTTGTTGATAATCAATATGTTATTTACTTTTTTAAGGGACGACTATATACGTGTCTGACATTTCGATTCATTCTTTTTGCAACTTCTTTTGCTGTTGCAAAAGGATCGTGGGCAGGCAAGTTATGCCTTAATCCTATTTGTACTACATCCCATCCCATAACCTTGACTATATATACCAAATTATGATTCGATGGCAAAGTTAAAAAGAGGTTGCCTCAAAACATGGGACAACCTCAAAATATCTTTTAGCTATGATAATAATTTCTTTAATTCTTTGAACTTATCAGGATTCTCCATATCAATCCATGAGAATTGTATTGGATTATTCTCGTTGAACTTGTTATTCTTATCTCTCAGATAGACAAGAATCTGTCTCATATCACAGAGTACAAGTACTTTTGCATTACCCCATTTTGCGTATGAGCGTCCTTGAACAAAGTTATCATGAATTTCATGTTCATTTTTCATAAGTTTTTTCACTTCAATAGCGACTTTAACTTCAATGTCATCATTCTTTCGCCTTATATGGAGTACGAAGTCAGGTCGTTTGTCTGAAGAATAACCAGTTTGTCCCCTACCAGCATTGAATTCCACCTCTCCTTCGAAATCATATTTGTTTTTCCAGCCCATTTGTTCCAATAGCGGAATAAGCAACTTTTCAGAAACATCTTTCTCATGTTCTATTGTCACGTTACCCACCTTTGTTGGCTCATAAAGCGAAGGTAAGATGGAAGTGTTGAAACCTTTAGTTTCTAATATTCGCTTGATCTCTGCATAATCATCGAACTTTACCGCCCAACCGCTAACGTCCTGAAAGTTTTTACTGACGAAGTTACCTTTCTTATCTCGCTTTTTAAAGTACTCACTATTCTTAAAGTCATCGTACTTTACAGACTTGTCTGCAGGAATGGCAATCTTGTTGCCTATATACGTGCTTGAATAATAGTAGAAGAATGGATCTACCACTCCATCTGCTTGTGCTATCCAAATTGAATTCATGGCTTTGACCGGTGATTTCTCATAAAAAAGGAGGACATCACCTCTACTGGTAAATTCATTAGCTTGCCAGAATCCAAAGTCCATCTCTTTCTCTCCCTCACCATAATTCCCAATGATAATCCATGCTTGATTAGGGGTGTCTGGCATATTATTGTTTGCCTCGTACATCATTTCCTCTTTTGCTTTTGGGAGTTCATAGCCAAATAAAAAGGCACAGAACTCGGCAGTATTTTCAAAACCATTTTCGACAGCAAAGTCTATAAGCTTTCCACACATATCGAGATAGTATAGATTCCGACTCTTGTAGTCAGACCTATTGGGTGTTTTGGGGAGTTCTATATCATATTTGTCTGCAATCCTTTTAAGATAGGAAAATTGCATAACAAAGAAGTTGGGTATGAAAACACCGGGCAAATAAGCATATAGTATTACGGACATGGGAAGGTTGTCGGAAAGGAACTTTTTAAATTCTGAATGAGGAATTTCATCAATATCCGATACTTCCTTTTCACTTAGTAATTTTGCAACAAAGCTCAAATAGAAATCCTCGTAATCTGAAGCCTTTTCAAATGAATGGTAGTTTTCCACTTCTTCACCTATAGCATCATCATAGAACTTGATAATCTCAATTATCTGTTTTTCTTCCTTGGGACTAAAATTACTAAAGTACTGCGGATCGTACTTTTTCCCAAGGTTAAGTATATCTTCATATGAACAGTTCGGGTCATCAAGCAGTTTCTGGAAAGATGCTATATCAGCCTTTCCCGTGGCACTCTCTTTATAGAGTTTCCAATCAATTTGAGAAATTTTCTTCATATCTAACTGGTATTTATACTTGTTTTAACTATTTGCAATTCCACAATTCGTCTAACTTATCTGCATCTTCTTCAGAAAGCAATTGACCAGAGTGGCCACGTCGCCAATCAATGTCTGGTCGTGAATTCAACAAGCAAGTGCAAATTTACTTAATTTGTTCGTAAAAGCACTCGTATGGTGTTTTAAATCCT
>NZ_AUME01000049.1 GCF_000430525.1 Prevotella corporis DSM 18810 = JCM 8529
GGTACTATCATTGGCGCGACTTCTCGGGCGACTCCGTTAGAACCAACCTCTACGATGCCAAGGGCGCAGCCTACGGTGGTGAGTTCACGCAGCGGCACACATGGATACGGACTTTCAACTTCAACCCCGCCCTGAACTTCTCCGAGGGGAATCAGCCGAAGGAGAGTCTACTGAAATACTCCAACCTCGCGCAGATGACCGTCATCGGGGTGTTTGCCCCGACGACTACCGCCTATAACAAGGACGAGGTGCTATATGCCGTCAGCGGACGCAAGGGTGCGGGAAGCCTCGTGAGCAGGGACAAGGCGGTCGGGCAGCAGGGCATAGAACCGCTCGACTACGGAAGCACGGCCGGCGAGGACCTTCTTTATTCGGGGAGCGAGAGGCAGACCGCAGAGGTATTCAAGTCCACGAGTCCCCGCATCGTCTCATACATCAGGGCATACGCCCCCGTGCATTCCGTGTGGGGAGAAGGCAGACGTGCGACCATCACCACGGGAACATACAGGGACGGAGACGTCAATTTTACGACAGCCTTTGACAAGTCCCTGTTCGGGGGCGGTGCGCTCAATGGCTACACGCCCGAGCTCATCGCCTACAGCAGGACGCTCACGCCGCTGGAGCGCAGGCAGGTGGAGACCTACCTCGCCGTCAAGTACGGCATCACCCTCAAGGGGTCATACTACACGGCCAAGGGTGACCTCGCATGGGACAGGGACGAAAGCTCCGCCTACCACCACAGGGTGACGGGCATCTGGCGCGACGACGCGGGCGACCTCTTCCAGCCTCTCTCCACGACGAGCTACGAGGAAGCACCAAGATACTCTACTGAAAAGACATACGACAGCTTCAGAGACGCAGACCCATACGGCCTGCCGACGAGCCAACGCCTTCTCGTCATGGGACGCGAGGACAGCTCGCCCATACCCGACGGCGGCTATATGATATGGGGCGACGACAACGCCGCCACGACCACCGCCGAGACGGAAGGAAAAACACCGTGGCACGTCATGAACCGCAGGTGGCTCGTCAGGACGAACATCGACTCCACCGAGTACAGGAAGGACATCTGGACGCAGAACGGCATCACCGTCACCTCCGACGGTTTTATGGATGCAGTGTCGCAGAATGAGCCCAAGGAGGGCGCATACATCGTCAGTTCCCCGCTCGACACGGGAAACGGCACGATGGAATACACCAACCCGAGACTCCATCCCGCCTACAACGTAGGATTCACCGAGGCATCGGGCACGAAGTGCGCATACGGCTTCAACGTCAGCGCACGGGGTGAGATCCGAATCGTAGAGGACGGAACAATACAGAATCGTGTCTTAACAGGCAATACGGGCGGAAAGAGTTTCATCGTACGCAGAAAAGGAAACAGCGTAACCTTACTCATCGACGGCAGGGGCAGCAAGGAGCTGCAGATAACCATACCCGTTGAAAACACGGCAAAGGCAGCCTGCATGATTTTCGAGACGACAGGCGGCGAGACAGCATTAAATATCCCAAAACTGCGCAGAAATGGATTCGGAGACAGCGGCAACATGGTCGAGCTCGGATACGGAGTCCTCGCCAAAGACAACAAGTTCGCAGGCACGGACTACCGCAACGTCTTCATGCTCATAGACAGAGGTGCGGGCGACAAGACCGACATACAGGAAAACACCATCATCAGATGCTCGCGCAAGGACGCGAGCCGTGAAAAACTCGTCTTCGACAACATCTTCATGGACACCGACGGCAGTGGATCTGACACGTTCACCTTCGCCTGCTTCGACGGCATACTGGCACGGCTAACACCGCACAACGCGAGCTGCACGGGCGGAAAGCCGAGAAAGGACGGCAGCCTTGACATCAGCATGGTGGTCGGCCTGCCGAGTTTTTCATACAGCCTGCTGGCGGACTCCGTGGAGAATATGGAGAAAGGTGCCGTAGCTTCACGGGGAAACTTCACCACGAAGACATACACGGTGAAGAACCTGCTCCCGGGAAACTACAGTCTGCTCATTAAGCAGAACGCGGGCATCGACATCACGGCGGAGAGCACGGGAGGCGTCGAGTATGCCCATGCGGTCGGTCGACGAAAGCAGGGAGAGGTCACATGGACTATTCCCTCGCTCACCTCCGACTACAGGGCGGGACTCTGCACCACGCTCGGACTGGGAAAGAACATCCTCCACGGCTTCGACGTGAAGAATGCCACGGCACAAGTCGTGGTCGAGGGCAAACCCATGGGTGCTGCCGTCACCCTGAATGGAGGTGACGCACTCGGCATCATCTTCACCCCCGACACGGTAAGCTATACGGTAAACGGCATCGTCGTCCACCGTGCGGCCAAGAAAGCCGGTCTCGGCTGGCTCTTCGGCATGGGCTTCAACAAGGGACTCTCGACCATCGACGGGCTGAGCATCGACGGCGGAGACTTCGCCCTGACGAGCGTTTCGAGGGGCGTGGCCTACGAGACGAAGAAGGCGGTCGAGGACAGCATGGCGGTAATTATCGGCAACGAGTGCAGCCCGAGCGTGCCCAAGGCACAGGCAAGGTCGGCAGAAAACGCCTCCTCCATCGAGAGGCAAGCCCATTCTGCCCTCACTGTGACAAGGAAGGACGGGACTGGTATGGCGTTCAGTGCCGAGCTGAGACTCGCCAAGGAGACCGATGCCGAACTGCTCGTCTATGACACATCAGGAAGACTGCTGAGCCGGACGGACATGACGGGAGGCACCATCAAGCGTGCCGACTTCACCGTACCGCAGACGGGCGTGTACGTCGTCAAAGCACTCACCTTAGAAGAGGAATTCACAAGGAAGATAATGGCAAACTACTAAACCCCAACGGCTATGAAGACAAAGCATTACCTCATATCGGCGGCATTACTGACAGCCATCACCGCAGCCATCGCTGCGACGCATATATACAAGGGACAGGACAGTGCACGTGAAAACAACGGCACGAGTATATCACAATCCATGGCAGCACAGACCGAGACATCCACGAAGAACGTCCATAACGCAGAAAAAGCTACGCAGGGAATATCACGGACGGCAAGGAAGGAGGATAAGTCAAAGACGACAGCAGCAGCAACTTCTTCCGTTATGGAGACCACCTACACGGCAGACCATGCCTCGGGCATCATAGGACAGCCCGACGGACGGGTTTCGGACAACCCCGAGGACAACATCTTCGAGATAACAGTCGAGAAAGTCTCTCCAAATATGCGCGCATGGCTGGTCTATGACCTCAAGGGCGTAAGCTCTGGTCAGGGCATCAGCAGGAGCATCAACGACCGCACGGCTGTCGGCGGCTACCTCACGGCACTTTCCAAGGAATGGAAGACCGTCAGGGAGGAAATAAGTCCCGAGTGGCTGAAGGACGGCAGGAACACCGTCCTCTTCACCATTCCGACGGATGCTTCCTACGCCTATTCGGTCAGGAACGTACATATCGAAACCGTAGCGGATGCTAAGACAAAGACTAATACCAATAAGCAGGAAGAAATAATCCTTTCCTCCGCCCCCATAACCTATGACGGTCAGACCTACCTCCACGGCTTCGTACGAGGGAAGGCAAGCCGTATCTCAGTGAACGGCACAACCATCACCGTCCATGACGGAGAATTCGAGGGCATCGTGCCATCGACGGGCAGACAGCTCAAGCTCACGGCAGTCATTGATGGCAGGAACATCAGTAGGACAATAACACCCATACAGGGAGGCAGGGCGGACTATGCCCGTGCCTTCGTGTCCGTCGGTGGGAAGGCAGAGAAGCGGTTCCTTGCGCACAGGGCGGACAGCATCGCCATCGACGGCAACGTCCTTTCCGTGAAGGCTGCGGACATCGCAAGGGATGGCAGATACTCCGTCACGGCACTCCGCGAGACGGACATTCCAGCCCTTGACTACGGCATGACCAACGTCACCGTCAAGGGAGACGGCTACCGCTTCCTTCCCCACGGCAACCACTTCGAGGGCAAGGGTGCGACGGTGAAGATAAAATACGACCGCACGCGAATCCCGAGCGGTTTTACAGAAGACGATATCAATACCTATTACTTCGACAAGAACACCAAGCACTGGGTGGCACTGGAAAGAGTTAGGGTGGATAAGAAGGAGACCTGCGTCGTGTCACGCACCACGCACTTCACCGATATGATCAACGGTGTCATCAAGGCACCGGAGTCACCCCAGACCGACGGATTTACCCCGACGATGATGAACGACATCAAGGCGGCAGACCCGACGGCGAAGATCAACCTCATCACCCCTCCGACGGCGAACAACCGAGGTTCTGCCAATCTTCAGTATGGCTTTGAAATGCCTCCCGCACGCAATGGTATGGCTCCTTCTTTGGGCATACAGTACAGTAGTGAAGGAGGTAGTGGATGGCTTGGAGAGGGTTGGAATCTCTCTGTTCCTTCTATTACGTTGGATACTCGCTGGGGTGTTCCAAGATACGATACAAGTAAAGAAACCGAGACTTATTTGATGTCGGGTTCTATGCTTTCCACGATGGGTGACGATGGCAAAATGGGTGTTGCCCACCGTGGTGAGAAGATGAACCGAAAAGCGGACAGACAGTTCTACACTCGGCAGGGAGGAGACTTCAGCCGTATTATCCGAAAGGGTAATTCTCCTGCCGACTACTCATGGGAGGTAACTGACAAGCAAGGCGTCAAGTACACCTATGGAGGTGAAGGAGCAGTCCTCAAAGGCACAATAACAGACCTTAGTGGCAACACACGCGAGGTTATCTCTGAGTGGAAACTAAAACGTGTGGAGGAGACTCATGGCGACTACATCGAGTACGTCTATGAGACCGCAGACGAGCCTGTCAGAGGGGGGCTCATGGCAAAAGCCATCTATCTCAAGGAAATACATGCAGGTAACAGCGGACAGCAGCCCCATACCGTGGTAGCATTCGAGGGCGGTAAGGAAAAACACCTCAAGACCAACAACGCCCGCTACGGCTACCTCACCTCGTCCAACCGACTGCTGGAAAAGGTAAAGGTGAACTTCCAAGGCTCGGAGCTGAGAAGCTATTCCTTCGCCTACAGGGAGGGTGCGTTCAACAAAGATATGCTTACGGGTGTAAAGCAACTCGACGACAAAGGTGCAGAAGTGTCGTATCAGAAATTTGACTATTATGATGATGTACAGGCTGCTAAGGGGTATGTGCCTTTTAAGGAAAAACAGGAAATATGGAATACGCACAATGACGGCCTTGACGCAGGATTTATAAGTCCTCTCAAAGAAGTTGGTGGCATATTCAGCGACAAACCTACTGCCTTAGGAGGAACAACAAGCCTTTCTTATGGTGGTTCTTTCTATGCTGGAGCAGGAGTTGATGATCAAAGTTCTTCAACAAGTGGCACTATTGGTGGTTCTTTTAATTACTCTCATGATAATTCTAAGGGATTATTGACTTTTGCAGACCTTAACGGAGATGGATTACCCGACAAGATATATCAGGATGGAGGTTCTGTGTACTATCGTCCGCAAATATGCACAGACGAAAAGAAAATAACCTATGGAGAACCTATCAAAGTTGTTGGTATCTCTAAATTTTCTGCTTCATCCAGTAATACTTTCTCTGGAGGACCTGCCATCAAGGCTGGGTGGCAGTATATCATGGCTACTGTTGCTACAAGTACTTCTCGCACGACTACCAAAACATCTGTATATTTCAGCGATGTTAATGGTGATGGGCTTGTAGATATAGTTTCTAGTGGTAAGGTTTATTTTAATCATATAGAAATTGACGAACAAGGTCATGCTATTCCTCATTTTACGCTTAGCAGTGCCGATACACCAAGTCCTATCATCTATGATGCCAAGAAAATAGATAAAACTATTGGGGAGGTTGATCCTGCCGAGCAAGCAGAATTGATTAAATCCTCTCCGATGGAAGATATGGTACGTGTATGGCAGGCACCTAAAGATGGAATCATCAGTATCTCGGGTACAGTTAGTTTGATTACTCCAACAGGCGAATACGATACCGATGAGTATGCTCATGCTGATGGTGTGCGCGTAGCCATTCAGAAAGGTCATACGGAACTCTGGAACAAGAAAATTACCAAAGGAGATGCTACGGCTTATAATGCTACGGCACAGAATATCACTGTCAAGAAAGGCGACCGCATTTACTTCCGTGTCCAGTCTGGTACGGAGGAAACAAGCAACGGTGCCTTTGATAACGTGAAATGGGCACCTGTCATTACCTATACAGGTGCGGCAGAAACACTCCCCGGCGGATTATCTACCACTGTTTATCAACCTCAGGAGGGTGCCATTTATGATGCCAATACACTGACCAATGTGGCAGAGAGCGCTTCTTTGAACCTGTCAGGCAAGTTCACCAAACCCGTCACAACAGATGACGTTACGCTCAGAATTGTCGCATCTAATGAGTTAAAAGACAGCTTGGGTAATAATAATCCGAATTATAAAAAAAGAGAAATCTATACCCGTACCTTTGCATGGAATGAAGCGTTTGACGGAGAAATTAAACAGACGATTCCTAATCCGGATGGCTTGACAAATCTAAACTTTGAAATCAGTTCTTCTTCTAATGTGGACTGGTCGAAAATAAAGTGGACCCCACAAATAGAGACCATAGGCAAGGATGGTAGCAGGCAGCGTACGGCAGGGGCAACCCATTACGTTCTCTTTGCTGACATGGTTAGTGAAGGTAAACCTGTAGTACTTGCTTCCAATGTTTCAACCCTGACAGTTACTCCGAGTATCACGATGCTACCACCAACGGTAAACGGAATGGTAACGATGACTGTCAAGACTGTAGACAAACTGCTGGGTAAAAAGACTTACACTTTCAGTGGTGGCAGTCTTTCAGGAGATCCACTGATAATCACTGGTGTCAGTGCAGGCAAGATATGGATAGATTACTTCTATTCAGGTAACTTCTCAGGTCAGACAGTAACTTCTGCAGCTACTGTCAGTGGCATAGGAACAGCACAGGCAGGCTTCTATGCCCAGACAGAGAACAAAGGCTTCGGCATAATGTATCGTGGTTGGGGTGGTTTTGTTTATAATGCTTCCGAAGGTAGGTATAGCAAACCTATTGATGAATCACTGCTGAAGCTCCCCGATAGCAAGGATGCCAAGATGGATCCTTTGACAATGGCATTTGTACCAATAGGAACAGACCAAAGTTCATTTGATAGATGGATAGGACAACGAGCAGAATTGTACCTTACAGCTAAAGAGGCTGGGGCTTCAAGACTAACTGAACAAAATGTAATATTAACTAACCCTTTCGAACATATTGATGATATAACAGGAGTTTCCGGTACGTGTCTACAAGGAACCGGTGCTGTAGCTATAACACAGGAAATGGTTGCAACAAGTGATGTCAATCAGGCAGGCATTGCTTTTACATACAATGATGCAAGTGGTAAGAGTGTAACTCGCTCCACTATGATGGATTTCAATGGGGATGGTTTCCCGGATATTTTTCAAAAGGGAATCATACAATATACAAATTCGCAAGGAGGTATCAGTGGCGAAAAGTATAGTGGAATCGGAACCATTGGTAGTGAAAATAAGTCTGAAGGATGGGCATTGGGAAGTGACCCTATTATTTCGATAAGTTCTACGATTGCTCATATTGCAAAAGGAAAGGATCATTCCAGCAACCAAGGCTCCAGCAACAAGGCAAAAGCTCGTATGTCTGGATCTGTCAGTATTCCTCCCTCTAACAAGGATTGGAGCACAGAAACATTCATGGATGTGAATGGAGACGGTCTACCTGATAAAATTATTAAGGGAAATAAAGTTCGACTTAATTTAGGGTACAACTTCACAGAACCGATTGATTGGGGAATTGATCGAATACAAGGAGGTAAGGGAATTACTTATAACGCCAATATAGGTGGTAGCTTCAATAAGGGGTCATCAAGCTTCGCCGGGGGATACAATGTTGTAACCTCTAAGAATGGAGAAGAGTATAATCTCTCTGATGTAAATTCTGACGGATTACCAGATAAGGTATGGCGCAATGGCAAGGCTATTATGGTGGCACTTAATATCGGTAATGGCTTTATGGATGCCATTCAGTGGAAAGGGCTTTCTTCTCTTAGCGAATCAGCCTCAACTTCAGAGGGAGCTGAAGTTGCATTTACTGTCAATTTTACCCCAAAGTTAATTCCTGTCAAGATTTCCATAAATCCAGTTGTTTCTGTCAGTCATAGTATAAATCGTAACAACTACGCTTTGCAGGACGTAGATGGCGACGGCTACCTCGACATCGTAGAATCCGATAAGGAAAGTGAACTGAAAGTAACCCGCTCTGCCATCGGCAGAACGAACATGCTCAAGAGCGTGACCAACTCCCTTGGCGGAACCTTTACACTGGACTACGAACACAGCACGCCTACCTACGGCCTGCCCGGTGGTAAATGGGTAATGTCGTCCGTAACCATTGACGATGGTATCCGTGATGATGGACCGATGATGAAGACGATGTTTGCCTATTCAGATGGACAGAAGGATCGCCACGAACGTGAGTTCCTCGGCTTTGGAAAGGTCGTAACCAAGAATATCGACACCGAACAGGGAGAATCCGCAGTCTATCGTCAGGCTGTGCAGCTCTACGATGTGTCCACCTACTACGCACAAGGTAACGAACTTAGTGCCTCTGTGGAGGATGCCAAAGGCAACAAGTACACCGAGACACGCAATGAGTACGACGGCTACTACCTCACTGCCAACGGTGACAAGTACACTTTTACCAAGCAGAAGAAGCTATGTAGCGACCGCGCTTCTGCCTTTGTACCGCTACGCTATACCGCCAATAAGCAGTATGAGGGACAGCCAACCGGCATCACCACCTCAGAGGCTTGGAATGAGTATTACCTCACGGGGCATCATGGTGAATTGAAGTCCTACAAGTTCAGTGATAAGGGTAAGTTGGGTGCTGACGGTTCGGGTAAGTTCGACTACCAAACCGCAATACAATATGCTCACAATGATAACAAACATATCTTCGGGCTACCTACCAACGTAACCGTAACGGGCGGTGATGGTAAGATTTATCATCAAGTTTCTGCGACTTACGATTTGAACTATGCCGACCATATTACGCAGATTAAACAACAACTCGGAAGCAGCGAAGCCGTCTCTGACTATACTTATGATGCTTACGGCAACATCATCAAGACCACGCTTCCTGCTAACAGCAAGGGACAGCGCATGTGGTATACCTACCGCTATGAGCCGGTGATGAATATGTATGTGGAGCGCATAGACGATGCCTTTGGCTACCGTAGCGAGGCAGCCAACTTCGACTACCGCTATGGCATGGCACTCCGCCGTATGGATCTCAACCACTTCTATTATGAAACGGATATAGACAACCTCGGACGTGTGAAAGCTGTGCGTGGTCCTAATGAGTTGGCAACAGGTGTGCCTTACATCATTGCCTTTGACTATCAGCCTAAGGCTACTTTCGGCAAGAACGGTATCACAGCACCTGCCTATGCCGTGACCAAACATTACGACATACAACACCCAAGCGATGATATGGAGACCGTAACCTTCGTGGACGGCTTCGGGCGTCCCGTTCAGGTAAAGAAAGACGGTGTGGTAACGACAGCTGCCAAGGGTAGTGCTCCGAAAGACGAGACCGTGATGATTGTCAGCGGACGCAACGTCTATGACGCTTTCGGTCGTGTGGCTAAGGCTTACTACCCTGTAACCGAAGCAGTGGGAAACAAGACAACTTTCAACAAGGCTTTTGACAACGTGTCGCCAACCGTAACGGTTTATGACGTGCTTGACCGTGCTATGAAAGTAACGCTTCCAGACAATGCTGAGACCAAGACGGAGTACTCTACGGACGCAGGTAGCAATGCACTCGTAACGACTGTTACTGATGCGTTGGGTAATCGTCAGGCAACCTATACCGACGGTAGTGGCAAGACCGTGAAGACCGAGCAACTCAGCGGACCTGACGGTACGATTACCACCTCCTTCGAATATGATGGGATAGACCGCCTCGTCAAGGTAACAGACACTGAGGGCAACGTAACGACATCCGTCTATGATATGGGCGACCGTCGCACTGAGGTAAACCACCCTGCAAGCGGTATCACCACCTTTACCTACGATGCTTTGGGCAATGTGCTCACCAAGCAGACAGCCAACCTCAAAAAGGAGGGCAAGACTATCAATTACGAGTACGATTACGGTCGTCTGACGGCGATTAATTATCCTGACCATCCGGAAAACAACGTGAAGTACCATTATGGTGGCATCAACTCTTCGTACAACCGTATCGGCAGACTGATGCTTCGTGAGGACGGCAGTGGCGCGATCGAGTATTACTATGGTAAGATGGGTGAGGTCTTGAAGACGGTGCGCACGCTGATTGTGCCCAACCAAGCCATCGCTACCTATATCACGCAGTGGAAGTACGACAGCCACAACCGCCTGCTGGAGATGATCTATCCCGACGAGGAGAAGGTCACCTACGACTACAACTTCGGCGGACAGCTCACCCACGTGCGCGGCTACAAGTCTTACGGCTACGACTACGTGCAGAAGATTGGCTACGACAAGTTTGAGCAGCGCACCTACCTGAAGTATTGCAACGGAGCGGAGACGTTCTACTGCTACGACCCTGCACGCAGACGTTTGCAGAACCTCGTAGTAAATGCTAAGGCAGGTACTATTATGGACAACGCCTACAGCTATGACGCAGTGAGCAACGTACTTTCGGTTGCCAACAACGCGCCACTGCCACAGGGTGGCAAGGCGGGCGGTCAGATGAGCCATACCTACGGCTACGATGCACTGTACCGTCTGGCAAGTGCCAATGGCAGCTATAAGGGAGCCGACGGCAAGACGGCTTCCTATACCCTTGCAATGGGCTATGACAACATGCACCGCATCACGAGCAAGAAGCAACACCTCTCGCAGAGCGGCGTACAGTTCGATGGCACGCTCAACGCAGGCTATGACCTCACCTATACCTATCAGAAGGGAGACGGACATAAGTTCCAGTTGGGCAACGTGCGTGATCTGAACTACCGCACGGAGGAGACTCCTACCGACAGTGCGACCATTAACAACGGTCACAAGTACGAGTACGATGCTAACGGCAACCTTGTCTACATCAACACGAGCCGCATGAAGAATGACGGCAAGGAGGACGAGAAGGCAGGCGAGCAGAAGTTCCGCTGGGATGAGGAAAATCGTCTTCTTGCTACTGATGAGAACGGTTTTGTGGCTAACTATTGGTATGATGCCGACGGTGAGCGCACGGTGAAATCGAGCGGTGAGAATGAGGAAATCTACGTGAACTCCGAATTCTCAGGCGGACGCACCAACACGGCTAAGTTCAGCCTCTACGTCAGTCCGTACTTGGTGGCAAGTCAGGGCGGCAGATACACCAAGCACATCTACATCGGTTCACAGAGAATCGTCAGCAAATTAGGTGACCTTGCAAGCTACGGTGCCGATCCGAGACGAATACCATACGCAGGCAATGAGGCGGACGGTATCACGGTAGATTATAAGGCGAAGTACGTCAAGCAACAGCAATCCATCAAGGACAGCTACAAGGACTTCGGTATCGCTTACAACGGCGAGGACAACGACGACTATGTCAATGGCGAAGGCTTCTGTTGCAACGACGGCTCATTGGAGGCTGCTCATGCAAGGCTAATGGCAAAAACTAGGGTCAAGGCAGATGACAACTTCCATGACAAGGACGCCTACGAAAAGATGCAGTTCTACTACCACCCCGACCATTTGGGCAGCAGTAGCTACATCACCAACCTTGACGGCGAGGTGGCTCAGCACATCGAGTATGTACCGTTCGGTGAAGTATTTATCGAGGAACGCAACATCACGTGGAACACGCCTTACCTCTTCAATGCCAAGGAGTTTGACGAGGAGACGGGTATGTACTACTATGGTGCAAGGTATTATGAGTCAAGGTTAAGTTTGTGGATAAGTGTGGATCCTATTTCAAATTATGACCCACGAAATAGCGAAAATTATTTGGATGGCGAACATAATTTAGGGGTATATTTCCATTATAATCTAAATCCGTATAGTTACTGTTATTTGAATCCGATTGTTTTCTATGACCCAAATGGACTGCAATCTAAATTTTGGACAAGATTTTGGGGTGGTGTTCAAATGGTCGGTGGAGCTGTTGAAGTTGTCGGTGGAGCTACTACAGCATTGGTAACTTCAGAAACAGGAGTAGGTATTGCAGGAGGAATTGCAATAGCTGCTAACGGTATTGATAATGTTCAAGCTGGATTCAGACAAATGGTTAGTGGTGAAACAAAACAAACCGCCTTACATCAATCGACGAAATATGTTGCAAGGAAAGTAGGAGCAAGTGAAGATACAGCAGAAAAGATTGCAAGAGGTGCAGACTTTGCGACAATCTTTTTAGGTAGTACGGGTAGTATAAAATCGCTATTAAAATTAAGTAAAACTTCTAAATTAAGTACTTTCGCAGACATAGCAATGAAAGGTGGTCAAGCCAGTAAAACTAAGGCTGGTTTTAAAATAGTTCAAGAAGGAGGTGCTAAAGAGGCCATGAAAGTCTACAAGAAACTTATAAAAGCTGGGTACAAATCGGAAAAATTAGAAAAAGGTGGATATAAGTTAAGCAAAGAAGGCGAAAGCATAATTTTCCGTAGTTCCAAGTCTGGAGGTTATCGCAATCTGGATACATTTACGAAAAAAGAAGGTAATAAAAATATTGATATTTTTTATAAATAGGAAATAATGATAAAAAGTATTATTGATTCGCGTATAACAGAGCAACTGTATAAAATATACAAGTTAGATATTGACGGTTTTGTCAATAATCGAAAACAAGTAAAAACATTTAATTTTGAATATGAATGGCCAGTTGTTGATTTCTTAGAACCAATTTTTATGCCTTTGTTTCAAAACATAGACTCTAATTTTATCTATTTAACAAAAGGATATGATATAGCTTTAAATGAAATATATTCTAAGTTTGCAAGAGAGGATTTTATAGAGTTTATGAGAGGTAACAAAACTTATACTCCTCGAGGACGTAGTAAGGAAAGCATCGATATTTATTATATGATAGGACTAACTATTTTTGACGAAACGTTCGAATGGTTAATTCATAATAATGTCGATGTTGGATATTTGACTTTTTCTTTTCAAGTTGATAAATTTAATAATGAGGATGTACTAAATTCACTTATGAACAACAAATGGTTTGTCCATGATAAGAATTAGTGACGACGACAGCAATGCCGTCGAATACTTCTACGGCAAGATGGGCGAGGTCGTCAAGACCAGAACGACGCTCATCGTGCCCAATCAGGCCATCGCCACCTACGTGACGCAGTGGAAGTACGACAGCCACAACCGACTCTTGGAGATGATCTATCCCGACGAGGAGAAGATTACTTATTCTTACAACCTCGGCGGACAGTTCACCCATGTGCGCGGCTACAAGTCCTACGGCTACGACTACGTTCAGAAGATAGGCTACGACAAGTTCGAGCAGCGCACCTATCTGAAGTATTGTAACGGAGCGGAGACCTTCTACAGCTACGACCCTGCACGCAGACGGTTGCAGAACCTCGTGGTGAATGCTAAGGCAGGCACCATCATGGACAATGCATATAGTTATGATGCAGTGAGCAACGTGCTCGGTATTAAGAACAATGCTCCACTCCCACAGAGTGGTAAGGCAGGCGGACAGATGAGCCACAGTTATACTTATGACCCATTGTATCGTTTGGCAAGCGCAACAGGTACTTATAAGGGAACGGACAATAAATCCGCTTCTTATACGTTGTCTATGGGCTACGACAATATGCACCGTATCACGAGTAAGAAGCAACATCTCACGCAAAATAACGTGCAGTTCGACGGCACGCTCAACGCAGGCTATGAACTCACCTATACTTATCAAAAGGCAGATGGTAAGAAGTTCCAACTCGACAATGTTCGTGATATTAACTACCGCACGGAAGAAACTCCTACGGACAGCACGAATATTAACAACGGACACAAGTACACCTATGATGCCAACGGAAATCTTGTTTACATTAACACCTCTCGTGTAAAGAAAGACAACAAGGAAGACGACAAGGCCAGTGAGCAGAAGTACAAGTGGGATGAGGAGAACCGCTTATTAGCAGCCGACGAGAATGGTTTTGTGAGCAACTATTGGTATGATGCCGACGGCGAGCGAACGGTGAAGACCTCAGGCGAGAACGAAGCCATCTATGTGAACTCTGAGTTCTCTGGAGGCAATACTGGTACGGCAAGGTTCAGTCTCTATGTTAGCCCATACTTGGTTGCAGGGCAAGGCGGCAAGTACACCAAGCACATCTATATCGGTAGTCAGCGTATCGTCAGCAAGCTTGGCGACTTGGCATCTTATGGCGCAGACCCAAGACGAATACCGTATGCAGGCAATGAAGCTGATGGTCTTACCATTAACTACAAGGATAAGTACAACCAGCAGTTACAATCCATTAAAGACAATTACAAAACGTTTGACTTGCCATATAATGGTAAGGACAACGACGACTATGTGAATGGTCAGGGCTTCTGCTGCAACGACGGTACACCGGAGGCAGCACAGGCTCGTACAATGGCACGCACAAGAGCTGTAAACGGCAACTTTAAGCCCAACGACGACTACGAGAAGATGCAGTTCTTCTACCACCCTGACCACTTAGGCAGCAGTAATTACATCACCAACTTGGACGGCGAAGTATCGCAGCATATCGAATATGTACCATTTGGAGAGGTGTTCATAGAAGAACGCAACAACACTTGGAATACCCCTTATCTCTTTAATGCGAAGGAATTCGATGAGGAAACGGGATTGTATTACTATGGGGCGAGATACTATGAACCAAGGTTGAGTTTGTGGATGAGTACGGATATGTTATCAGAGCTTTTCCCCCAGGTAACAGCCTATTGTTATACTGATAATAATCCAATAAAGTACAAAGATCCTGATGGTAATAGAAAATGGCCAGTTAACACTACATACAAAGGAGCTTCAAGGCATATAGATTCTTGGTATGGTCCAAGAAATATTAGCTATGGTTCAAAATTCCATAGAGGACTTGATATTAATTTTGGAACTCAAGATTTTGATTATGGTGCCCCTGTATTAGCTACTCATGATGGAGTTGTTCAGGCTATTAATAGCAGTCCTAAAGGAGGAGGAGGGCGGTTTATTATAATCAATTCTCCTGACGGCAGCTTCCAAACTGGTTATCTTCATCTAAAATCTATAAATGTAGAAGTTGGTCAAAAAATATCAGAGGGTGATGTTATTGGAGAAATAGGAGGTTCTGGAAAAGGTAAAGAACGTGGATATGTTCCCCATCTTCACTATCAAATTAAGAAATTAAATCAGAAAACAAGAAAATACGAACATTTTGATCCAACTCAAGGTAAAGGAAAAAAGATAGAGAATATTGTAGATCCCCAACTTTGGATAAACAAGAAAAGTTCTGATGTAGATATCAACATGTCATCTCCTATACAGCTTCCTGAGGTGATAGTAATAGGAAATGCTCCCCAAAAGAATGATATCGTATTCCCCCCGATTATAAATATTCCTAAAGAGATTAATTTACCTAATTCCACGCAACAAGAGCAATAAAAAATGAGACGGGATTGTAATATAATCCCGTCTCATAAAAATCAAGTTATCATATATTATGAATAAGTTTATTTACATACTATTTGTTTTCCTCTGTTTAATAAGCTGTGCACAACCAAATAATAAAAAGCAAGTTTTAAAGGATAGGGCTGTGATATCACTAAAAAGAAATGTGACAGGAAAAACAACTTTTTATGATTTTTTCAAAAAGTTCGCGTCAGACTCATGTTTTCAACGGAAACACATTTTGTTTCCGTTGAAAATTATATATAAAGGTTATGATTATGAAGAGACAGACTCGATCCTTCATATCAGCAAGAGTGATTGGATATATACAAATTTCAACGATTCTATAATAGAAGGGCAAAAAATAATGTTAAAGGTTGATACAATGGCGCATACTGTTATCTTAAAGGGCTATGATTCGGGAATATATATGAGATATTTATTCAAAACTGACAAGCGTTCTTGGATATTATTTCAGATAGATGACTATTCTAATTAACGTGAATTCGACAAATTCAGAATATCTTTGAATAACAGAGTTCTAAAATATAACAAATTTCGGGTAATGCTCCAAATTGGGAGTTGTTGAAATAATCATCTGATTATCAATTTGATTATAAAATAGGCGTAAAGGTAGGGAAAATTCTCTGCCTTTTGCTATTTTTGTAACCCAAAACAAAGGAAAAATGAGCTTACGAGAATGCTTCGGCACTTTATGCTCCAGATTGGGAGTTGAGTTTCAATGTCCGCATCGCCACTCAAACAATATTCTCAAAAGAGGTAAAGTAACAGGTAAACAACGCTAATGATGTAAGAATTGCCGGAAGCGTTTTATCAGCGACTACACATACAAAGCCTATCTTCCTAACATTGATAACTGACCAAAGAGGGATTGGGCAATCACAGCACGATACTAACGTTGGGTATTATGATTTATCAGCATTCATTCTTGTTTACTCTCAAGAGATTTTGTCAGTTGCACTACTTGATGTTGGAATCTGATAAGAAGTTGGGAATAGGTTTCGAGTTTACTGAGCAGTTGTTGCGCAGTGGCGACAGAATGATAAGTATTGAGGGCTTTCACGGCTTCGTTGTATAGCATGCCTATCTTATGAGTCATGGAGACGATTTCGGAGAGTTTCTCCAAGTAAGGCTCTTTTGCAGGGTCTTGGGTGATGACCTTAAAGGCTTCACCTAAAAGCCTTGTTCGGACAAAATCACTTTTCGTTTTTGCTCCCGACTTGCGGTAGAATCTGATAAGCTTCTGCTGATCTTCGGAATTAGGTATCCTGACGTGCCATCTGTCCCATCTTGGACAGGTGGCACGTCTGCCATCGGGCTTCTTGGATTTCTGCTTTTTCATTGCTTTCTAATCACGACTTTGGAGTGATTTAATCCCCCATTTGGGGCAAGGGTCTTTGTGGTACAAATGGCAATTTGTGGTACAAAGACACACCTTGCCAGTAAAAAGAAAGAGATAGTTTGTTATGTTCCATAAAGTAACCTTTCTGGGGTGCTTTTGATAGACGAGAGTTCAAAGTTCAAAAAGTAAGTCAAGAGATAAGTTTAGACTAATTTCTTGACTTACTGACTTTATGAGCTGACATATTTTTTACTAAAGTTAATTTTGACTTAGGTCGAAACTAATTTTTTGACCAAAGTCATAACTGACCATTTGACTTAAGTCGCGACTGATTTCTTAACTTAACTCATAACTTACCTGTTTGCGGTATTGGATTATAATACTTTTCAAGCATTGTTTGTATGTCGCTCTGTTTGTAAAGTATCTTCCCTCCGATTTTGTAGAATGGAAGTATTCTTGCATTTTTATACTCTTGGAGCGTGCGTGTGCTGAGCCGTAAGTGGCTGCACACTTCCTCGCTCGAAAGGTAAACCTCGCCATCTAACATCGGACGAGCTGTGGCACAATACCGCTCCAACTTCTTCAAAGTACCTTCCATCAGTTGTGAAAATAACTGCATCTGAGGGTCTTCCTGCGTAATGATTTCATTCTCTGCCATAATTCATTCATTTTTTGACTTCATTCAGCATTTCGCTGATGTCGGTCTGTTTGTAATAACACTTGTGCCCAATCATGGAGAAAGGGATTTTTCCCGTATCTCGGTATGATTGCAGGGTACGCTTGCTTATGCCCAAACGCTTGCACACGGCTTCGTTGTCGAGCCATTGCTCGTTCTTAGGAGGATTACCAATGAGTTTTTCCACACGGTGGATAAAGTCTGCAAATTCGGAGCGATGCCGCTCCCACGCTTTGCGGTCGATGATAATGAGTTTCATTGCTTTGATATTGTTTTGATTACTATATTGTTACTCGGCAATGGAGCTGTTATGCTGCCCGTTGCCGTACTTATCGGGTGCAAAAGTAAGTGGTCAAGAGCATCGCTACAAGGGATGAGGAAAAGCAGGGAAATGTCAGGAAGACAAGAGAAAAGACCACGAGAAAATCCCTCAGCGTTATTGCGGTAATGAGATGAGGTGCCGGTTCTTTCCTTTTATTGCATATTTGTTGGTCTATCAACAGTTCGATAGTTCGACAAATCGAGATGTCGAACTATCAATAGTTTGTTTTGACGATA
>NZ_AUME01000050.1 GCF_000430525.1 Prevotella corporis DSM 18810 = JCM 8529
GACAGGGTCATAGCTGTACTTCACCGTGATATCCTCACCACGGGCATGCTGCACCGTTTCACGGTTGCGTCCCTTGGCATCGGTATAGCTCTCCGCATGTCGTCCCAGTGCATCCGTGACCGTTGTCTGGATCATTGGTTCACCGTCATGGCTGCCGATAGAGTAAGCCGTGCGTGTCACACTGCCGTCAGCAAGCGTAACACTCATGGTACGGTTGTGCGCATCATACTCCGTCTTTGCCTGCAGATCACCTGTAGCGTGGTTGTAAGTGCCGATGTTACCATAGCTCTCCGTCATTGGGTAATAAGTCGCAATGCTGCGTCCGAAGGTGTCGATAACAGCCCTCCCGCTGACGATGGAGACCTTTTGATTGCTGCCACCAGACCAAACCACACCCGTCTGCTTCGTCTGAACGGCACGCATCAGCGAGTCGGCAAAGGTATAGGTGTCAATGTTCCCCTCCTTGGAATAATGGATGGTATGCGCCTTACGTTCTGCAGGGAAGTACTCAAAGCGGATGGTGAACGGCTGACCGCTCTCTATCTCATACGGAGCACGGATAGTCATCTGTCTGCCCAGGGCATCGTAGGTGTATTCCATCTTCTGCCCGTTAAGGTCGGTCGTTACGGACGGAGCATAGTTCATCCGTAACCATAGGGATGGGAAATGTACAACTGAAAGCGTCTTTATGGAAAAGACCATACAGTGTTGTGTATTAATCCCAATAGATAGAGTGTGGATTGAGTTCCCTTGTTATTTTAATCTCCTTATCTACATCGGCAACTAACATTCCATTAGGTTTTATTTTATAGATGCCATTTGAATAACATAATAACATTGTATCAATCCATAACTCTAATGAATCATAAATCATAATAGGATCTACAGATAATGTTACTTGTGGACTATAATAATATAGTGCTCCAATGGTTTTACTTTTCGGCGACAAATCAATCAGTATGGGATCTTCCATGATACCATTATAAATAAAAGGAAGCATCTTTCTATGTGCAAAAAAATCATCTGTTGTTGCATCTAACATGTACAAACTCGTAGTAATTGAAACCTTTGCGGGATTCCCTATTGTGGAAAGTTTTACCTGATTATTTATATTAAAAAGAATATTCTCATCTGCCCCGGTAGTCCAATCATAAAAATCAAGTAGCATTTGAAGAGGGTACATTCCAAGATTTGTAAGCACATGAGCAGTTTGATCTCTGTCAAAGCCATCATTACTATCTCTTAACAATCTAAGAATGGGGCTCTCTATTCGAGTTAATTCACCTTCCAGTAAATTTAATTTCTCCTTTAAGTTCATCGTAAATTATCATTATATTGTTGATACTGCATTTCTATACTCATTGATGTTGTTGGTGGAACTATTATTGGAGTTACAGTCCTTGAAACTATCTTTTCAGCAATTGTGCCTATACTTTTAAGAATGGCTACTACAGTTGCTCCTATTGCAATATTCTTAACAACATCTCGGTTGGGATGTATTTTTTCAGTGACAGGAACTGTAGAACCAATAGGAATATGCTGCTTTTCTTTTTTACTATTGTCAGGAACTAAAATAATTAGGAAATGGTCTCCTGTCTTCATATTATTACTTTTCACCAAAGTACTCAAATACTGTCCATGAGATCGATTCTCTGATCTTGGAACTTGCATAACAGAAGCATTAGATCCACCTTCTTCTGTATGTGCATATGGGTATTCATCCCGATCTACTTGTGGGGAAGAAGATATTCCGCTGGCTTTCAATGCTGCAGTTCTTCTTCTAGCAGCATTTATATTACTTGAATCATAAGTTAACAGCGTTGGATTACCTTTCGCAATACCTCTTTTATGATTCATGTATATATACTTCCATTTCTTCTCAGATATATATACACGGACAGTTTTATTTCCTCCTTTTGAATTATTAGCATTCTCTCCTTCTTTACCAATAAGATCAATGAATCTTATAGGATTATTATCACAATATATATAGCTTGATATATTTGGATTCTTCTCCACCAACGGATCCACCCCATACCAGAGACTTGCCATAGGATTCAAGTACCTTGCACCATAATAATACAAGCCGGTTTCGTCATCGAACTGTTTACCGTTGAACTTATAGGGCAGTTCTTCACTGCTACTGTGCTCGTCAACTAACAGCTCACCATACGGTAAGTAAGCATCATACTGTGTGATGTTGGCATGATCGTCTGTAATATAAGACGTACTGCCTAAATGGTCACTGTGATAGAAGAAGGTTTCTTCTTTTGTAGTGTCATTAGGGATGTAGCCGTAACCTGCCTGTGGGTCATCAGGGTTACTCGGGTCATTCCAACTTACAGGTGGACCGGGGTTAGTATTCGGTGTGGTGTTCGGCTTCGGAGTCTGAATCCAACCCTGTGGCACATCATGGTTACCGAGTTCTGTGAGGACGGCATTATACCCTACACCAGTGTTCTCTGGATCACCATACGCACCCTTCTCTGTAGGTACTCCAGGGGCAATGCCTTGCTGCTTATAGTATGCCTCTTTCTGCTTCTGAATCTGATTCATACGTTCAGCATAGTCCTGCTGACCAGCGGTTACGTATGATCCGTTGCGTCCATAGACGTTATTAAAAAGACCTGTCCCTATCCTTGAAGCAACTCGTTTGTCACCAATGAAGTAATGCTTCGTGAATCTGTTCTTGTTGACAGAGAGGATACTTGCTGGATAAAGCGTGAAGTTGTCCGTCTCGTGGAAGGTAATGCCCTGTGGTGCACCATTGATATACACACCCTCCATCGTACCGTAACTCTTCATGATGCGTTCACCAACAGCATTGTAAGTGTAACGACTCGTCTTACCATTGTCAGAGAGTACCATCAGGCGGTTGTCTTCATCCCAATACATCTCACGGGTAGTGTTGGTAGAGTCGTTCGTTACCAGCGTTGGATTACCATTGGCATCGTAGGTGTAATGGTCATGACCAATCTGCGTTGGAGCCGTCGGATGGTTACTGTCCTCGTACTTATAAGCAAAGTTATAAGACTTGGCAGTTGTCGTTGAGTCCACTTTCTGAACCTTCGTCAGTGGTTCACTCATCTGTCCGAACGACATCACCATGTCATACGATGCACGCTTCGCCTTACCACTTGCATGAATAAGGCGGTTCAACTCATCATACTCATACGTATGCGAACTCCTTCCTCCCAGCTTCGCCTTGTTGAGTTTCGTCAGCGACGTTGGGTTGGCAGCATTCGTGATACCGAGGATATTATCCACAGCATCATAACGGTACCTGTTCTCCATCACAGTCTGACCATCCGCTGTAAGGTTCATCACCTGCAGACGCTCACGCTGCTTGTCATATGTATAGGTAGTCTCCGTGCCATTACCGAGCTTCGTATAGACCGTATGACCCTCCTTGTCGTAACCTATCCTGTCAACAATAACGCTCTGACGTCCCTGTTTATTGCTCGTCATGCTCTCCACCTGTCCTGCAGCATTGTAGTGATAAGTCACCACTTCACCGTCAGGATAAGTCATCGTCTGCACCCGGTTCCAGCTGTCATAGGTGCATTATAGGTACAGGGTATAAATTTTATTGATCAGCTGTACATATGGTTCGAAGACTAGAATTCTTCTATTATTTTTGCTATTTCTTTATCAATCTTTTCCATTTTAGGACAAAAAAAAGTTCTCTTATACATTTTTCTAAAGATAAGCACATCTGTTATATTATTTTTTATCCAAAGTTCAAAGACGATCAGAAGGTCTAATGATAGTTTTTTCCCTGTATAATCAGTGATTAGAACATCATAATCACCTATTCGTTTATAGACTTGATTCCCGTTCGGATATAGAGTATATCCATTATTATTAAAAAACTTGATATTTCTCTTTATAAAATATGAATATTCCATAATAACGCTTATTTTGTAGAAGGAACATATCCTAGTCCTGGTATAATAAAAATAATAGCAGGATCAGCCCCATGTTTTATAGCATTGTCTATATTCTTAGCACCATTTTCCCAAGTTGGACGAACAGCCTTATCAAAGCCTAATCCCCATAGAGTACCAAAATAGGGGATATAAGAAGGCGTTTTTAGAACTCCTTCTGTTAAATAATATGATTGATCTTGGATAGTATTAGAAGTGATACCCTTATAAATACTCCCTCCAATATCTATTGTTGTAAGTACCGCTGCAGCCCGTCCAAAAATGTTAGAATACCTTGTAAACACAGGGAGCTTCTTACTTAAAGTTTGATTGACAAGCCGAGAAGTATTTGCGTTTCTCCATATTTTACCTGTCTGATCTATTTGAGTCAATCTTCCATTATATAAATATTGAGTAAACATGGAATTATACATTTTAGAAAGATCCTTTGTCCTTTTATATGCTGCAATATCGGCAAAACCTGCTATGGGGGTTGAAAAATCATTAACTATCATATTGTCAGCTATTGGTAACTTCTTAGGCCCAAAATCCCTTGTTAACGTTCCACCTGTTGTATATGCCTTTGTTCTTGTCTCGTCCATAGCGACAAACCATTCCCCACTTTCGCTATCTTTGTGGTATTGTGCACCCCTTTCTGAGGCTACTTTCTTAGCAGTATCTTCATCATATAATCCAGTAGGATCTATAAGCCTAATCGGATTATCATGGCAATAGGTATAAGAACATATATTAGCATACTTCTCTGCCAACGGATCCACCCCATACCATAAACTTGTCATAGGATTCAAGTACCTTGCACCATAATAGTACAAGCCGGTTTCCTCATCAAACTGTTTGCCGTTGAACTTATAGGGTAGTTCTTCACTGCTACTGTGCTCGTCAGCTAATAGTTCGCCGTATGGCAAGTAAGCATCATATTGCGTGATGTTAGCTTTATCATCTGTGATGTAAGACGTTGAGCCGAGGTGGTCACTGTGATAGAAGAAGGTTTCTTCACGTGTAGTATCATTTGGAATATAGCCATATCCAGCCTGCGGGTCATCAGGGTTGCTCGGGTCATTCCATGAGATTGAGGCACCGGGGTTGGTATTCGGTGTGGTGTTGGGGTGTGGAGTCTGAACCCAACCCTGTGGCACATCGTGGTTACCGAGTGTGTCAATGATAGAGTTATATCCTCGTTTTGTATTCTCCGGATCACCATACGCACCCTTCATTGTAGGTACACCTGGGGCAATGCCCTGCTGTTTATAGTATGCCTCTTTCTGCTTCTGAATCTGATTCATACGCTCTGCATAGTCTTGCTGACCAGCGGTGACATAACTGCCGTTTCTTCCGTAAACGTTATTAAACAGACCCGTTCCTATCCTTGAAGCAACTCGTTTGTCACCAATAAAGTAATGCTTCGTAAAATGATTCTTGTTAATACTGATTATCGAAGTAGGATAAAGCACCTCATGCAGCCGTTCGAAGTCGTAGGTGTAAGAGATGTAACCCTTGTCAGATATCGACCTCCTAAGTTTCGCCGTAAGCTTCGTCAGGAGGTTACCTGCCGCATCATAAGTGTTCCTACCTTCGTGGTCAGGCAGTTGACACTTGCCTCATCGAAGTTCGATTGGAAGAAGGGGAAGGCTGAAAAGAGTACCTCGGTGTTATCAGTTCTGAATATAAATAGGTATTCTAGTTATATGATACATCACATCTTTATTGTATATATGATATTATGATTTAGTTCATATTGGACAAGCCCCAATGACTTATTCCAAACAATAGACTTTACTTCAAGATGAGGCTGATCACCTAAATTATTATTCATGTTGTTTGAATTAATCACAAGGCAACTATCTAATTTACATCCATGTATCTGATATTGAGAAAATTGGACATTTTCATATGAAGTGCTTTTTTCACCAAATATTATGCTATAACGTAGAGGATCTGTATTTTTATTTCTTCGAATATAAAATCCTACGACAAATGATGTACCGGAATGTCTTAATTTCATCTCAACATATGCATTCCCATGAAATTCATGGGAGCCATCATACCATCTAACACCTTCTGGGTCAAATACAAAGGTATTCCTTGGGTTTGAAACTCGCATTGAAATTAATGTTAACGTATCCACCCCCTTGTTTGATGTGAACACAAGTGTATCTGTATCATGGTAATGGTCAATCCATGATAAGTCATCTTTAGTTAGTTGAACCTTGTGTACATAAGGTAAACCACACGATGTTAACAGAACAAGAAAAGAAAATACAAATAGTTTATTCGTCACGATCCTTATAAAAATAGTTGTAGAAATCATCAATCGTATGAGTTGCACCAGTCCCAAGTTGAATGTAATTTATAGCACCTGGTATATCTACATTAGTATTTGACTGGAAATTATGTAACATATCCCCACCATAATAAACGTCTTTTCCAAAAATAGTAAATAATTTCGTTCCTAATGCGATATTATTGGTAATATGACTAGGATTCCCTAATAAATCATCACTTGTTACAGCTGCTGGATTGAATGTAATTGCATCAAAACCAGTTGCCATACTTGCTGCTGCCGCCTCTCCACCACCAAGAGAATGACCAACAAATGTAAAATCTACATTATTGCCATACTTTTCTTTCAATATACTTGATAATATCTCTGCGTTTGCAACTGCCATTTTGTACTGATTTGGGCTTCCTCCATAGTATTGGTCTATGTCGTCAACAACATCACTCCAATCGTCTGTACCAGCAAAAGCATAAACAAATTCTACATGTCCATGATTCGTTCTTTTATATAATTGAGCTTTATAACCATTATCAGATTCACTATTTAACAATACATCATTAATGTTTTTCGTAATTTTATCCACTCCCTTTACAATTTTCCACCCGAAAGCTCGTAGGTCTTTCCGAGTTGTAGTAGCATCATCGCCCCCATAAACATGTTTGGATATAAGAGCAGCTTCAGCAGTTGATGGACGTTTGCCTCTCTGATCTATTAATCTTATGGGATTATCCAACGTATAGACATATCCTCCCGTCGTTGCATATTTCTCAGCTAACGGATCTACCCCATACCAAATACTCGACATAGGGTTCATATACCTTGCACCATAATAGTACAAGCCTGTTTCCTCATCAAACTGCTTACCATTGAACTTATACGGTAAGTCTTCACTCGATGAGTGCTCGTCTACAAGGAGTTCACCGTATGGTAGGTAAGCATCATACTGGGTGATGTTGGCCTTATCATCTGTGATGTAAGATGTTGAGCCGAGGTGGTCACTGTGATAGAAGAAGGTTTCCTCTTTCGTAGTGTCGTTTGGAATATAGCCATATCCAGCCTGCGGGTCATCAGGGTTGCTCGGGTCGTTCCAGCTTACAGGTGGACCGGGGTTGGTATTCGGTGTGGTGTTGGGGTGTGGAGTCTGAATCCAACCCTGTGGCACATCATGGTTACCGAGTTCTGTGAGAACGGCATTATACCCTACACCAGTGTTCTCTGGATCACCATACGCACCCTTCTCTGTCGGTACACCAGGAGCAATGCCCTGCTGCTTATAGTAAGCCTCCTTCTGCTTCTGAATCTGATTCATACGCTCAGCATAGTCCTGCTGACCAGCAGTTACGTATGAACCGTTACGTCCATAGACGTTATTAAAAAGACCTGTCCCTATCCTTGAAGCAACTCGTTTGTCACCAATGAAGTAATGCTTCGTAAAGCGATTCTTGTTGACAGAGAGGATACTTGCTGGATAAAGCGTGAAGTTATCCGTCTCGTGGAAGGTTATTCCTTGAGGTGCACCATTGATATACACGCCCTCCATCGTGCCGTAACTCTTCATGATACGTTCACCGGCAGCGTTGTAAGTGTATCGGCTCGTCTTGCCGTTGTCACTTAAGACCATCAACCGGTTGTCCTCATCCCAGTACATCTCACGGGTAGTGTTCGTTGAATCATTCGTTACCAGCGTAGGATTGCCGTTGGCATCATAGGTATAATGGTCGTGACCAATCTGTGTTGGAGCCGTTGGGTGATTACTGTCCTCATACTTATAAGCAAAGTTATAAGACTTCGCAGTTGTTGTTGAGTCCACCTTCTGCACCTTCGTCAGCGGTTCACTCATCCGTCCGAACGACATTAACATTGAGTAAGAAGCGTTCTTAGCTTTACCCTTTGCAGAGATTAAGCGATTGAGTTCATCATACTCATACGTATGCATACTCCTTCCTCCCAGCTTCGCCTTGTTGATTTTCGTCAGCGACGTTGGGTTGGCAGCATTCGTGATACCGAGGATATTGTCCACGGCATCATACTGATACCTGTTCTCCATCACAGTCTGACCATCCGCTGTAAGGTTCATCACCTGCAGACGTTCACGCTGCTTGTCATATGTATAGGTTGTCTCCGTGCCATTACCAAGCTTCGTATAGACCGTATGACCCTCCTTGTCGTAACCTATCCTGTCAACAATAACGCTCTGACGTCCCTGTTTATTGCTCGTCATGCTCTCCACCTGTCCTGCAGCATTGTAGTGATAGGTAACCACTTCACCATCAGGATAAGTCATCGTCTGCACACGGTTCCAGCTATCATACGTAGCACCATAGACATAAGTCCTGATATCAGCCACGCTCGCCATGACCGTACGGACGGTCTTCGTCACCTCACCCTGTCGACCATAGTAATAGGCTTCACCGCCACTCGCATCCTCAACGAGGGCAAGACGACCGGCACGGTTATACTTATCGCCAGCCTTACCATAGGTGTAGGTAACACGATTGAAGAGGTTTTCAGGATAAAGTATCTCATGGAGTCGCTCGAAGTCGTAGGTGTAAGAGATGTAACCCTTGTCAGATATTGACTTCCTAAGCTCTGCCGTGAGCTTCGTCAAGAGGTTACCCGCCGCATCATAAGTCATATCCGTCTCACCTGCATCAGGATGGTTCACCATCAGTTTGCGACCAAGCAAATCGTAGGCATACTTCGTCTCCCTGCCGTTAGGATGCTGAACCGTCATCACCTGTCCGACAGGGTCATAGCTGTACTTCACCGTGATATCCTCACCACGGGCATGCTGCACCGTTTCACGGTTGCGTCCCTTGGCATCGGTATAGCTCTCCGTATGTCGTCCCAGTGCATCCGTGACTGTTGTCTGGAGCATCGGTTCACCGTCATGGCTGCCGACAGTATAAGCCGTACGTGTCACACTGCCGTCGGCAAGCGTAACACTCGTGGTACGGTCGTGCACATCATACTCTGTCTTTGCCTGCAGATCACCTGTAGCATGGTTGTAAGTACCAATATTACCATGGCTCTCCGTCATTGGATAATAAGCCGCAATATTACGTCCAAAGGCATCGATAACAGCCCTTCCACTGACGATGGAGACCTTTTGATTGCTGCCACCAGACCAGACCACACCTGTCTGCTTCGTCTGGACGGCACGCATCAGCGAGTCGGCAAAGGTATAGGTATCTATGTTGCCTTCCTTAGAATAATGAATGGTATGTGCCTTGCGTTCTGCAGGGAAGTACTCAAAGCGGATAGTAAATGGCTGACCGCTCTCTATCTCATACGGAGCACGGATTGTCTGTTGTCTGCCCAGTGCATCATAGGTGTATTCCATCTTCTGCCCGTTAAGGTCGGTCGTTACAGACGGAGCATTCCAAAGACCATCATAAGCCGTGCTGGAGCTATAGCCGTATGCATCCTTGACACTTGTCACAAGACTGTGATAGAGGTCGTCATACGTATAAGCATAGAACATACGCTGATGATTGTAGTTCTCCGGCTTCGTCATACGTGTGATGTTACCATAGCCATCGTAAGTCATGTTATAGACAGAAGGTTTGTCACCGTTATGGAGCATGATCTCCGTTATCTCACCGTTGCCGTCCACCTTCGTGCTGCGTTCACGATAAGTCTTACCGCTACTGCTGACAGTGATATGGCTCGGAACACTGACAATATACTTATCTGCTATCTTATGATAGTTGATATTTGCCTCTAAGCTATAGTCAGTTGTTGTCTCCTTATATCCCTGCAGGTTACCATAGTCATCGTAAGTATTGCTGACAGCAACTGCCAGACTATCGCCACTATCTACATCAAAGTTACTCTGAACGAGTGTCTTTAGGGCAGGGAAGACAACAGCATCTGTCGTATTATTACCAACGGCGAGTGTCTTCAGGTCGTAGTCATAGACAGCACCCTGCAGTTTCTTTCCATCAGCGGTATAGAGATATTCACTTGTAACAAGTCCATGCGCATAGTAATCCCTGTTCTTACCATAGGTCTGTACGGAGTAACGATAGAGTCTGTCACCATTCTCTGTGTCTATCTGATTGGTACGTACCTGCTTGAAACCATAGAAGTCACGCTCACGGCGGTCACGATAGCCACCACTATATTCAAAGGTGTTCCTGCTTCGTATTGCTCCGTTCTCCTTGTATCCACCCGTCGTCTCAACCGATGACATCACCCAGCGGCGTCCTGGCAAATCGTAACTTGGAGTTGTCTGCTCATACCCGATATTGATATGTCCGCCGAAAGGAAGCGTCACAGAGCGCAGCAGGTTCGTTCTGCCCGTAAGGTTACGATAAACAACAAGCTGCTTTGCCCCATCAGATATGATAAGATCAGGTAGTCCGTCACCGTCAATATCTCTCAAGGCTGCGCTTGTAAAACTAACGCCACTTGACCAAGATTTGGTAACCTTAGCTGTAAACCTTAGTTTTAAAAACAGAATATGTATTGGAATGGAAACAGCAAAATTACCATATTGAGAAACGGACGTTGCCAATGACTCATTGAAACGACCCTGTTGTTCTTCTGAATAAGGAATAAATCCAGAACCCGTATTCAGCATTATGGTGAACTTGTCAGCATTACGAGTTACCATATCAGGTAAGCCATCGCCATTAACATCTATAAAAGACACATTGTACTTTGTTGTTGTCTTCGTTCCATTGACGCCAAAGGATATATCGGCATTACCAAGTACCTCGATGGATGTACCAAGTCCTGCACCCCATGTGCTATTTTCAGAAGACTCCAATGACGTAACACCGCTATTCTCTTCATTTGTAAAGTCATATCCAAGACCAAACTTCACTTTATCACCAAAGAGCATATCAGGAAGTCCGTCACCATCAATATCTACAAAAGCAACTTTACCCGAATTTGAACTCTTACTATTAGAGAAAGATGGACCAACATTTACTGTTCCAGCAGCGAAGCCAATACCTACCATTGTTCCCCAACCCGTAGTGTGGCTTTTTGAAGCTCCACCACCAAGAAGACTTAGATTGTCATCACACCCACGAACCGAATGGCTGAGGAATGCCTCGTAATCTTCTCCTTCGGCCTTCCATAATTCTGCCTTAGAAGAGAAAAGTCCATTTTTGAGGTCATTGTAATAGTCAAAAGATTGTGTAGCAACCTTACCATCCCTACTATCGTTCTGATCAATGCTCTTTAGCAGTATCTTGCCAAACGGTCCTTCTTCATAGTTTAAGGTATAGCTGCGGAGCTGCTGACCATTATTCTTCACTATGACCTTACGGAGTAGCCCCTTGTCCTTTTGCATAATGCCAAGTCTTCCGCTACTCGTCACATCTTTTCGGTCTGTGGCTGTAGAGTCAATATCGAACTCAATGCTATACAATCCTTCCGTCTCCCCGAATCCTGTCCATGTATAGCGTTCAGGATAAAGGTTATTGCCAGACTTCATATAATGGAAAGCGGCAAAGTTCCCGTGGACATCGGTAACACGATCAAGTGCCCATTTGATACGGTTCCCTTTGGTGTCGGTAAGAGAAGTAGCATCACTTACATGACCACCATGACCACCATAACTATAGACTGTACCATCCTTACCAGTCACTTCCCAGTAATAGTTCTTCGGGCTGTTACCCTTTCGGATAATCCTACTGAAACCACCTTCAGTCATTGGATAGAACTGCTTATCAGCTTGTCTTGCCAGAGAATCAGTCCTACGATAGAGTCGGTCACTAAGCTGCTGTCCCATGAGGAGATAGCTCTCACTTTCGTACTGATCTTCGAAACGTGGTACACCCCATCGGGTCTCTATGTCAATGCTCTGTACAGGAAGGCTCCATCCATAGCCAACAAAGCTACTGCCTCCCTCACTGCTGTACTGTAAGCCGGCACTTACACCAATATCATTACGCCCTGCAGGAACTTCGAAAGGATAGGACAGTGTTGCCGTACCATTCTGATTAGCTGATGGGGCTTCAATCTGCTGAATACCTGCTGCTGGGTCAGCAGCCTTCAGTTCACTGATACCTGTAGGGACATAATTCTGTGTTTCGGGACTCTCTGGAACCTTGATGATACCGTTGATGACATCCGTAAAGTGTGATGTCTCTGCCATTGCCACCTCACGTTTAGTATCAATACCTTTTGACTGGAGCATTGTCCAGCGTTGGTGTAGTTCATCATAATAATAGGTGTGGATATCATCTACAGTATAGCCTTTCGGAATCAACGTGCTGTCGTAAGGTACTGAGATACTTGCCAGATGATGGACGAAGTGATTACCATGAGGTAAGAAACGATAACCTGATACCGTATCGGTTCTTGCCATTAAGGTGTCACAGCCACCTGTAACATTCACCATACCCGTAGGCAAGGTTGGTAGTTCACCCTTTCTAAGTGGAGTAATACTGAGAACTTTACCCTTTTCCATAGCCTCACGTGGAACGGCAAGCTGGGCACGCCCAACATTGAGCGTATCGCTGTCAGAGTTGGCAAAGAACTTGCTGACAGTACGTTTGCCTAAGTCTGCAAAAAGTCTTGCAGATTTCCTGTTCGGCTTGTGAGTATCTACACGATTCCCCTTTTCTTTTCTTGCGATTTCTTCGGAGATTCTCTTCACAGGTGAGTTCTGTACACTGTCCTTAACTTGTTTTCGTAAGGAAGTAGCCTTTCGGAAAATGCTATCTTTTTGTACAGAAGAGATTGTATCAGTACATGTAGAATCACTGATTACCGTTTCTTTAGCAGAACGACTACTTCCACCATTACAGGAGTTTAGTATGATTCCTGAAAGCAACAGGAACGGAAGGAGGAGTGAATATGTAGAATACTTCATTATTCTTGCTATTTTGTTTCAGACCTAAAGGTCCTCAATATATATATACTTGCGTTGGAAAATTTTATAAAGGAAAAATGAGATTTACTTCCTCACCAGTTTAAATGTCTTTTCTTTGCTACCACTTTGCAGTGTCAATAAGTAGACACCTGTCTGTGGAAGATAGACTTTGGTTGAAAAATATGTATCAGGCATATTAGTCTGACGACTGACAAGAGCTCCACCCGTCGTATAGAGCGCCATATCCAATGGAGCTACTTCGCTCAGTTCCACCTGCACACTGACATATCCATTCACCGTTGGATTAGGACTTACACTTACATTTGCAAAGATGTCACTACTTCCGTCAGAAGGATTCATGGAAGGAATCTCTGTGATACCTGTCTTCGAAATCTGAAACTCATTCTCAGCCTTGTTGCCCACATGGTCTGTCGTCGTAAGAAGGTATTTCCCTTCTATGAGTCCATCGGCAGACTGTATGCTGTCGCTTGTAGTACGATTGAAAACAGACATGTGTTCTCTCTGTAGAGTCATCTTGTAAGGGGCAATACCGCCTGTTACTCTGACAGAAAGTGTTCCTGTGCTACCGCTCTTCTCCGTTGGCTGCACTACTTCTATCGTTGTAAACATATCTTTGGCAGCTCGTAGCGTGAAGACATCACGTCTTCCTAACGGTATATTCTTAAAGACAATACTATCACCAACTGTCGTATTTGCCTTATGATAGCTTAGAGTTTTGACAGGAAAGCTACCCGTTCCTGTAGGGTCAACGGCAAGATAGTAACTCTCACCTTCTGCAAGAGGCTGTATCTGGCGTAGCTGCTTGCTATCAGCTACAATATCAACATTAGGCTTGTCAATCCGTGTTGCTGTATCCATCCATCTTCTACCGAGCCACTTGCCGTAAGCCTTACTCTGACGGAAAGAAAGTTTACCATTGTTGTCACCCCAAAGAATACTCTCACCATCTTCAAGAGGCTTGCTCATACTGATTGTAAGAAAACCGTCTTCCTCACAGCTCTTGGCTCTTGTCTTATGTAAGGCAGAAGCCTTGTCTGAGATAAGACCAGCTATACGGTGACTATAGGCCTTGTTGGTATAACCATTCCAAATAACCTCACTTCTTGAATTAAGGTAACTGCTGCGAAGGCTTACGTCATATTTTAAAGCAAGATAGCTTTCCACACGGCAACGTTCTGTATCGGAAAGGCGGCGATCGAAGACGGTATACTCAACAGTTCTACCATCAAGGTCCTTTACAGGTAGTTTGGTGTTTCTATTCCGACCGATATGCAGAGTCTGACCGTTGCCCATATTGGAAGAGGTCGTATAGCTGTAAAGTCGCATTTCAGGCAGCGAGTCCTTGGCATAATTCATGAAAGTACCATTGTCAAGGTTTGCAGTACGCTCAGTTGTCTGCATACGAGTAATAGCTTTTCTGCTTCCAAGAGACCATATAGCCTGTTCTTTTTCGCCGTATACCTTACTTACGCCTATATAGGTAAGTCCAGCACCAGCAGAGACACGGAAAGAGGCAGAATCGTGTGACCAAACCATTGGCTTATCTACACCACCAGGGGTCTGAGCTGTAGCTGAAAGAGTGGATATAAAAAAGAAAACTACTGTGAGGTATTTATGTTTCATATAAAGACTGTTTTAATATGATTCGAGGATGCTGCTTATTTAGCTTTGCCAAGTGGAAGACTGTAGCCAATGGTAAGGCTGACAGTCTGAAGATTATTCATACGCTCCTGATAGCCATAGTCATTGGCACTGGTGCGGAGGATATCATTAAATCCGAAACCGTATTCCAGTCCTGCCTCCAGACCATTCTTTACATCAACATAGCCAATCTTTATGGTAGGAATGAATGCTACTCGTGCCTTAATAGATTCTCTCAGATGATCCTGAGTACGTTCTGCCTGCTGTCGATATACCTCTCCAATGCGGTCATTAGTAAAATCGATATTACGGCTGCCAAACGGAATAGCAGCACTAATTCCTGCTCCCATATAGAACTTTGGGAAAGCATAGAAACGAAGCAGGACTTGAGGAGTGATGAAATTATAATGAAATCGTGTAGTCTCGGTTGTATTTTCAGGTTTCTTGTACTCCGTCAGCTTGCTGGAGATACGAGTATAATCAATGTTCAACTCTGCACCTAACCTGCGATATTGCCATGTTCCAAAGACACCAATACGAGGACTGATACCACCACGTTCACTCATAGTGAAAGTAGGGCGTATGTCATAGTTTTCAATAATACTGCTTAATCCTGTAATGATAGAACAACCTACTCCTGCTCTGAGTCCTATCCGAAAAAGATGATGGTGAGGAAAAGAATAAGTTATCAAAGATGATGTATCTTTCGGAATTTCCTCTACTATGGTGGGCTGGCTATTCATAGAGTTGTCAAGAATATGTTCACCTGTTTTCAGATTTGTTGGCTCATTCTCTGGTTCGCTCATCTCATGTTTTCTAATGGCTATTTTATCGTTTACAGATGAAACGTCAGTTGATAACGATGGAGAAAGGATAGGCTGCTCTGACGAGGAATGTTTGCCATTAGCAGTTTTTCTTGTCCTGCTTGATTTTTTAATTCTCCTTGTATTGATACTTGTAACGTTTCGGGACACATTCCCCAGCTTATTATATACACAATATGAACGTCCCGAATCTTTCTGCACATTTGTCTTGTCTAAAGAAGAAACATGTGGTGTAGAAGATTGTGATGGAGCCTTGTCTGCTGTCTTTTGTTCTATACGCTGCACAGACTCTGGTTCGTCATTAACACAACGTTCTATACCAAAAAGAGTAGCTATGCCAAGAAAGATTCCTGCCAGAATATAACGTTTTTTTCTGTTGCTCTTGTCCCTCATAGATAAGCTCATAAGGGCTAAAGTTTAAAAAGATAGCTGATACTTAGCTCTATGTTCTGTCCATGGGTTGAATGTTCTGCCCAGTTATAGTCATTACGTTCTGTCTTAATGGTAGAGTTCAATCCGTGAAAGTAACGTAAATCTAAAGCCCAGTGGTTGCCAATTTCATATCCAAAACCACCGCCAACGGCAATATCTGGCTGCCCTGTTAACTTCTCTTTCATTAGACGTTCCGTCTCATCGACAGTGGCAAAATGATAGTTTGTAAACTTACTTTCTTCTTGATTACTCTCGTAAGATATGCCCTTGCCATTAAGGTTAGCTCCCGCGCGTCCTCCAATTGAAAAATTGAAGCCTTTGCGCCAAGGATAAATCTTCAACAGAGCAGATACGCCAATGTAATTATAACGAGGTGTAACTTTATAGTTTAACTCCTTATTATCATTATAGACAAGCTGTGAAGCCTTCTGCCAATAGCTAAATCCACCTTCAACACCTATGATGGAACCATCGACATGATACAGAGCAAACACACCAACTGTTGGCGTAAGCTGCCACTTGTCTTTGAAACTGTAATTGGAATAATAGTCTTCAGGAACAAGAATCTTATCCAGACCAGTAGTGACAGACATGCCGCCACCCAAACGGATGCCTAACTTGAAGGTGGAATCCTGCGCAGATAAATGCCCGCATGAGAGACATAGTGCTAATACGGTGACTGACTTGATGATGTTCATATTGCTAACTGTTTGATAATTTTTGCAAAAATACGAAAAACAGTGAAAATCAACCGCAACTGTCGTAAATTTAACATTTTTGTAGGCTTAATTCCCTGTAAAAGGAATGAATAGTATGAAAAACTGTGGACGAGAGGTAAAATCCATTGAGTTCGTTGGATATTTCATTTTTAGTTACTATCTTTGCCGTATCTATTGGTCTTTGAAGCATTGCAGAATAATGAAAAGAAACTCGCTCGTTTCTTAATCGTTCACCTTAATTATATCATATATTCTGCTTTCTATTAGTAATCAGCCAATTACATTCATACCCACTACTTTTATGCGGAGATTTGCGATTTTCGCACGGCAAAGGACATCGGTATCGACCGTCCCGAGATAAACGAGATACTGCACAACATACCGCCCACGCCCGAACAGGAAGAATTTATCGGCAAGCTGATGGAGTTCGCCAAGACGGGCAATGCCACACTCTTGGGACGTGCACCACTGAGTGAGAGTGAGGAAAAGGCAAAGATGCTCATTGCAACTGACTACGCCCGCAAAAGATTCAAGAAATCTGTATCTTTCAGATAACCAATAAAATAAGAATGAATAAAGGGTAAAAGGGTTACGACTTGGAAACGAGCGAGTTTCTTTCCCTTTCTTTATTCTGCATTACTTCAAAGAGCACTTAAATTGATAATGCAAAGATAATATTTTCTGATGAAAACAGTGTATTTTTAGGAAATAAATTGTAGATACACCTTAAAATATTCACATCTAATTCTATTGGCACTTATTTATTCAAGTTTTAGTGTTGTTATTATGCTATCAAAAAGGCTCATAATCAATTATTTTACACTGTAAAGTAAGATAAAGAGAGAAAAATGAAACTTTTTCGGGAAAAATCATCAGAAAAATTTGACGGATTGAAATAATTTGCATAATATTGCACTTACAAAAACAGAACAAACGTTCTGTTTTTAATTTAGCAAGTATGAAATAATGGAAAAACAGATAGATAAAGAAAGCATAAGCAAAAGGGACATTATCCTTAATGAATCGTTCAGGCTGTTTCT
>NZ_AUME01000051.1 GCF_000430525.1 Prevotella corporis DSM 18810 = JCM 8529
GACGAAGCCTGATCTGTCTCTGTTATCAAGGATGAATATCCATTCATTGAAGTCTAAATCAAAACACCTTTCCGAATCTTGGTCATGCCGCACCTAAAAGGAAACGGCAAAGCCGGAATTGATCGGTTCGTTTCATTTACCCGTCCGCTAAAAAAAGCGGACGCTTCTTGTACTACTTCTCTGTCTATGTAAATCTTTCAAAGAACAACTTTTAAACGCAAACGCAAAATTTATTGCGAAAGCGAGTGCAAAGGTATAACAAAATATCATACGCTCCAAACTTTTTCGGGAAATAATTTAAAAAAAGTTGAATTTTCCTTTTTCCGGACTATGAAACTCAAAAATATGTATTTTGAACTAGTTGATATACAATATTTGTATCTTTGTGTCACCTAATATCGGGTGATACGAAGGATATCTTAACCATGTTTGTCTGCAAAAAGAAATATCCACCCAGCACAATCGGAGTTATTGTTGTTGAGAAAATTGGTGGCAAGATGAAGAAACTTTCCACAATTGGAGTAGCATATAATGAAAGGAAGGTCGAAAATCTTGTCAATGAAGCAAAAGAGTGGATTTCCAAAGAAGAATCCTGGTCCATCCGCAACTCGATTTGTATGGTGAGGAGCGTGAAGCGTGTGACCGTGAGCGTGAATAAGATCGCCTGACATATCCGACGAGCAAGGCTGCCCCGGTTGAATATCTAAAAACACCGTTTTGACGAAGATGTTGATCTCTCAAAAATATACTGAATAAAACCAGCCTACAATTTGCGCCTTTAAACACCTAACACAAAAATCCAGTCTGCAAAATGAACCAGACAGACATCTCAGTTTGTTCGGCTTTAGGCGTACAAACAAGAGGTCAAACAATACAAAAAGATAATGATACAAATTAGGATTTTGCACGGGGAAATCATTATTTGTAGGTATTGCTTGCTAATTTATAAAGTAATAACTTTGCAGCTGAAAAAAACAACATTAACATTAAAAAAAAACGGAAGAAATGAAAAGGAAAAAATTCATCGTTTTTGCCCTTGTGGCAGCAGTTATTTTAGGCTTTAGTTCATGCAGCAAGGATAACGACGAACCAAAAGACGAGATTTCGGGTGCTTACAAAGGGACGGTGGAACTCAGTGTGGGCGCAATGGCTTCGTACAAGGCTGAAAATCTCACTTATGTGCTAAAAGCAAGTGGCAACAATACCATAGACCTGATGGTGCCACAGGAAACTTACACCAACACTGTAATGGGCGATTTGACACTTGGAAGCTACACCATCAAAGGATTGGAATACGACGCAGCAAAGAAAAGCTACATAAAGGATTATTCAAAAGATGGCCTGGAGGTAACTTTCAAGTGCCAGAAAGATGGCGTAACAACTATCAACAAGCCTTACAAGTTTAAATCGGGCAACATTGTCGTAACCTTAAATGGGAAAGGCGGCGTTGTAGTTCAGAACGACTATAAATTTGAAGGTTCAATGCCATTCCCTATCACCGAGAAATTCATCGGAAAGAAGTAAGCCCGCATGAGAGAAAGAACATTCTATTCTCTTTTAATGTTTGTTGCTGGCTGTGGTCTCCTATTGACCACCACAGCCTGCAACGGCATACTCGACGGCATTTACGACGAGATGCCAGAAGCACCGGCACTACGCGCCCATCAAATGCGAATAGATGCCACAAGTTGGACAGATTGGTACTATATGGACTTCGACTCGCTGGCGATGGCAGAATCGGGAGAAGACGCAGCTGCACTGCATCGTTTGCAAACCACTTTTAAGGCCTATCCGATACCTAAAGAACCAACTAAAAAGACTGACAACCATCGCATCGGTATCTATACCTATTGGTTTGACGTGCTTGGGAAAGGACTCTTGCACAATGAGTGTCGCGCTTTTACAGCTACGGAAAAACAACCCGAACCAAAGTCGTGGAGCATGGCGGTTCACCGCAATAATGTGCGCACAAACGAAGGCGAGGTGCTTGAAACCCAATACACAAGGATGGAAGACTTGCCAGAAAGCAGCGAAGCCTTTGCCGACGCAGCTTTCACCCCCGATGAATGGAGCGAAAATAAGGTATGGGTAGATCGAACGGAAATGCTGAACGAAATCATAAAATGCCAGGGAATAAAGACCAATCCGTTATTATCGTCGTGGCTGCAGATAAGCATTCCGCCCTTCCCACCTGTGTTCACACACAACAATCACATATTCATCCTCAGACTAAAAAACGGCAAATGCGCTGCCGTACAGCTGGAAAACTACATGAACGAAAAAGGTGTAAAATGCCAATTAACCATCAATTACAAATATCCGTATTGACAATGAGGGGAAAAACCATATTATCGTCGCTGCTACTCATGCTATCTGCCATGCCTGCACATTGCGACGACAACATTCCAGCAGACTCCATCTGGCGCAATGTGGACTTGGAACAGGTGGTTGTAACGGGCACACGCACGCCGAAACTTCTTGCCCAAACACCCGTACTCACGCAGGTAATATCGCAAAAGGACATACAAAAAGCTGACGCAACCGACCTCAAGGATTTGCTTCAACAGGTAATGCCGGGTGTGGAGTTCAGCTATGCCATGAACCAACAGGTACATCTCAACCTCTCCGGGTTCGGAGGACAGAATGTTCTCATTCTCGTTGACGGCGAGCGATTGGCAGGCGAAACGATGGACAACGTGGACTTTGCCCGCATAGGAATGGATAACGTAGATCACATAGAAATAGTAAAGGGTGCAGCATCGGCGCTTTACGGATCGAATGCCAACGGAGGAGTGGTAAATATCATTACCAAGAAAGCCACACGGAAGTTTGCCATGAACGTAAACGGACGATGGGGAAAGCATGGTGAACAACGTTACAGATTGGCTTGGCTACAAGGTGGCAGAAAATGGAACAACCATTTTGCGCTGGTGAAAAACAAGACCGACAACTACGATGTACACGGGGGCGACAATCCCGTGACAAGAGTAGTGACAACGATTTATGGCGACAATGTATGGAGCGCCAAAAACAAACTTACTTACAAGCCTTCAGAAAACCTACTGCTAAGCGCACGCGCAGGGTATTTCTTTCGCAGCTTGGTAAGAGAAGCAGATCTTCCAGAACATTACAGGGCTTTCAGTGGTGGACTTTCCAGCGAATGGAATCTCGGAAAAGGCGGACAGCTGACCGCTAATTATGCTTTCGACCAATACGACAAGTCGATTTATCAAACGAAAAACAAGCTCGATATTCGCAACTATTCAAATGTGCAGAACTCCGTCCGACTCTTATACACACTCAACTTGCGAGGGGAAGACGTGCTTTCCGCAGGCGCCGACTACATGCACGATTATATTTTGAACACGCACCTGGAAGGAAAGGAAAGAAAACAAGACGCCTTCGACGCCTTCGTACAATATGATTGGAATATAGACAAGGCTTGGGAATTGGTGGGAGCACTGCGCTACGACTTCTTTTCCGATCACAATATCTCGCAGCTTACACCCAAAATAAACCTGCGCTACACACCGATACGAAACTTCAACATTCGTTTGGGATACGGCATGGGATTCCGTGCACCCACGCTCAAGGAGAAATATTACAACTTCGACATGAGTGGCATTTGGATTGTAGAAGGCAATCAGAACTTGAAGCCCGAGCACAGCCACAACTTCAATCTCTCGGCTGAATACACAAAGGGCCGCTATACGCTCACAACGAGCGGATATTACAACTACGTAACCAACAAGATAGCAACGGGAGCGCCCTACTATGCCGACGCAGCCGACAAACAGCCCCGACTGCCCTACATAAATCTTGCCAACTACAACGTAACGGGCTTCGATGCAACCATACAGGCACGATGGTGTAATGGAATTTCTGTACGACTCTCGTATGCCTATGTAAACGAGCTACTACCCAAGGACAAAGACGGCAACACCATCAACAATCAGTACATTCCGGCACGCAAACACTCGCTGACTGCACATGCGGATTGGGATCATACCTTTACGGGGAACTATGCAATCAATATCGGTCTCGACGGAAGATGTCTGTCGGCGGTGGATAGCAAGGAATATGTCAACTACTACGACATTTCCAAAGGAACTGCCAACATTCACTATCCGGCATACAGCTTATGGAAACTGTCCATGACGCACCGCATTGGCAAGGCCTTCAAGGTGACGACAACAATAGACAATCTCTTGAATTACAAGCCAGAATATTATTATTTGAATTGTCCGCTTACCGATGGCATGAGTCTGATAATAGGACTTTCGGTAGACATTGACAAACTTTTTTAAACAAAAACATTGAAATATAAATGGAACCAACAAGTAAAACTGAAAGGAAAAACCACTGGTGGCGCACGATTGCATCGTTCCTCTTGGTGCTCTTCACTATGCCGTTGGGACATGCGCTCATGCTCATTATGGAGAAATTCATGGATCCCGTAAGCATGCACTATGCTGCTTTTGCAATGGGATTTTTCGGATTGATGATTGTGGTAGGCGGAGTTTTCGTGAAAGGCGATACCCGACAAACACTTTGGGGACTCATTGGCGGACTGCTTTTCTGGACGGGCTGGATAGAGTTTCTCTTTCTTTATTATGCCCGCAGGTACGGCGTTCAGCCCGAAATAGAGAATGGTGTAGTAGTGACAAAGCCTGAATATCTCATACTTCCGGCTACATTCGGAATGTGGATAATGATCATGACGATGTATTTCTTCAGCACCAAGAATGGTTGTTTGTTCATTACATGGTTTCAGAAAAAACTCTTCCGCCATCGCAAGGAACTCATCGTGTCAAGACCAATGACCCGCCACACAGCTATCGTCACGTTTATGGAGTTGGTCATGATTCTGTGGGCATCGTATTTGTTGCTCATGTTCTGTTACGACAAGAACTTCCTTGGCGACCATCACCCCGTAACATTCCTTGTGGGATTAGGTTGTTTCATCGGTGCCATATTCATGTTCAGGCGCCAACTCAAGTTGGCTGCATGGGGAAGCAACATTCGTTTTTCCATTGCTACGGTCATTGTGCTGTGGACACCCGTAGAAATGCTCGGTCGCATCAACTTCTTTCACGAATTTTGGATTGAGCCTTGGAAATACGGTTGGCAAATGGGTGCTATCCTCTTGGGCTTCACTTCGCTCGCTCTCTATCTATGGTATTCTGGCAGAAAGAAAAAGCATTAAGACAAACAGAATAAAATCAGACATATCCTAGCCCCTCAGTGGGGCTTGGCACTTGTATCTGCCCCCACTCCTCACGGATCAGAATTTTCTTTACAAAGCCACAAAATTCAGCCGCTATTTTGAAGCAGGCCTTCCCCTGTTCTCAAACAAGCCTAAATCTCTAAGTTTGCAATTCATATTGTATATTTAGAAATTTAGGGATAATGCTTGTTCTTCTTAATAGAGTTATTTTCTTTTTCCAGTGTGAGAGAGATGCACAGAGTACAAAGAAGGTGGCTTGACCAAAACTTAAAGTAATTTTATGATGGTAGTAACTATTCAACAATAGCAATAGCCATACGTCATTTTTTTTTTACTTAACTATCATTAATCAAAGAGTACCAGCTTATCAATTTATGATGTATGTTCGGAAAGGCTTTCAACCAGCCACTTCTTCAATCTGACACACTGTTCTTGTTGCCCATCTTCCGTCTCGTTCTGCAAGAGAACAGTCGCACAAATTCGCCAACCCACAGAACAGCCGACGTTGATATAATAATGAAGCCCCAGTCTTGCCAAAGCAATGGTGTAACGTTAAACATCTGCCCGCCCAGCTCAACGATGAGAACCTGACCAATCAATATAAACAGCACGATTGTGCCGAATCCCTTACAATCTTTGAAATGAAAAGCGCTCCTTCCCGTAGCGTAGGCCCTTGCATTGAACATATTCCAAAACTGCAACATGACGAAAACAGTAAAGAAGAGGCTCAACTCATAGGGGCTCATGTGCTTATAGAAGCCAACTTTCAGATGGAAAAAGTCGGCCATCTGCGTGATAGTGGCATGCTCAAGGATATAAAGGAATATCAAAAGCGTAACGAAGAAAAATCCGCCAACGGCCAGAATGTTGATTGTCATGGGCCGGGTGATGATAAAAGCCTTCCTGTCGCGCGGCTTGTCGCGCATCACCTTTTCCGTAGGAGGCAGCGAAGCCAACGCCATAGCTGCGAAAGTATCCATGATTAGGTTCACCCATAGCATCTGAGTGACCGTGAGCGGGCTCTGTGTCCCCATGAACGCACCGGCGAGGACGATGAAACAGGCCACGACATTGACCGTTAGCTGGAAGAGGATGAAACGTTGGATGTTCTGATAAAGGCTTCGTCCCCACATCACGGCACGCCCGATGGAATGGAATGAGTTGTCGATAATGGTAATATCGGAAGCCTCTTTGGCAACACTCGTCCCATCGCCCATCGACAATCCCACGTGTGCAGCCTTCAATGCCGGAGCGTCGTTCGTACCGTCGCCAGTGACGGCCACCACTTGGTTCATCGCCTGCAACGTCTCCACAAGCCGTTTCTTGTCCATCGGCCGGGCACGAGCTATGATTTTGAGGTCGAGCACGCGCGCCTGCAGCTCGGCGTCGGTCAGCGAGGCGAACTCCTGACCTGTGATGACGGCCCTTTCGCCGTCGGCATCGGACCAAAGACCCACCTGCCGGCCTATTTCCTTAGCTGTTCCGGGTGTGTCGCCCGTGACTATCTTCACTCCTATTCCAGCGTCGATACATTCCTTCACGGCAGCCGGTACTTCCTTGCGCACAGGATCAGATATGGCCACAATTCCGAGAAAGGTAAACGCCACATCAACGGATGTCTTTCCTTGCATGATTGCCGGAATGATGCCAGCCTTCAGGTCATCGGCCTTTTCGTCGGGAATGACCATACAGGCGAATCCCAGTGTGCGCATGGCCTGATTCTGCCAAGCCAGCAGTTGCTCCATGATTTCCTCCCAAGTGATGTTTCCTGAGATAGAAGTACAGAAATGGCGAATGATGTCCGTCGCACCTTTTATATATAAGATAGTCTTACCTGGCAGTAGTGACGACCTCACCAGAGTGGCCATATACTTCCGCTCGGTCGAGAAGGGCAGTTCGTCGATGATTTCCGCTTCGGAGCGCAATTTCCTGTAGTCTGTTTTCTGATCGCGGAGCCACAACAGAAGAGCTCCCTCTGTGGGATTGCCCAACGCCACGGGCTTCTCAACATCCGAAAGGTCGAGCGATGCAGTGGAGTTCACCGCTATTCCCTCCCTCATGAGCATTTGTCCCGTTGTTCCCTTGTCATCGGAACGCATGGCATACACCCGCATCTGATTTTGTGTGAGCGTTCCGGTCTTGTCGGTACAGATGACCGTTGTAGCCCCCATCGTCTCGCAGGCGTGCATCTTCCTCACCAGATTGTTGGTCTTGAGCATCCGCCTCATTGAGTAGGCGAGGCTCAACGTCACCGCCATGGGCAATCCTTCGGGAACGGCCACCACGATGAGGGTGACGCAAATCATGATGGTGTCGAGCAAATATTGAAGGAAATGAATCCAGTCGAGGGCATATTCTGTAAAGAACATGATAATGCGACCTACCAGAATGAGTCCGGCAAAGCCGTAACTGCCCCACGTGACGAGTCTGCCAAGCCTGTCCAACTGCTCGGTCAGCGGTGTTTTCACACTGTTGTCAATCTGTGCGGCCACAAAGACCTTGCCGTTTTCTGTCGCATCCCCCACCTTCTCCACTCTGAAAAGGCCATGCCCTTCCATGACCTTCGTTCCACGCATGACATGGTTGGTCGGGAACGTCGCCTCACTGTCGAAATCGTCGGCAGACGAACTCTTGTGGCATACTGGCTCACCAGTCAGCGTCGATTCGTCAACGTTCAGCGAAACAGCCTCAAGCAGCTCACCGTCGGCGGGAACATCGGCCCCTGTATCGAGCAGAACAAGGTCGCCAACCACAATTTCACGCTTGGCTACTTTCGTGGTGTTGCCATTTCTGATGACCTCGACAGCCTCATCGTCGTTGACCTGATTCAAGATGGAAAATGCACGGTTGGCCTTCTCCTCGAAGAAGAATGCCAAACCAGTTGCAAGGAGTATGGCAATGAAAATGCCCACAGGCTCGAAGAACACCTGCGTTCCCTCGTGCAGCCCGAAATATTCGTAAAAGGAAATACCTATCGACAAGACTCCGGCCACCAAGAGAATCACTATCAGTGGGTCGCAGAACTTGACCACGAAGCGCTTCCAAACTGGTGTCTGCGCAGGTGGTGTCAAAACATTTTCCCCAAACTTTAATCTGCTCTGAAGGACCTCTTGTTCGCTTAGCCCCTCATAATGATGTTTGCGTTCCATAAAAAATGAATCTCCTGCAAAGATAATAATTATCTCGCTAACTCTGCATTTTATTCTTGACAAAAGCAATTTTTAAGGTCAGATGGTCGTTCATGACTCCTAGGACGAATGGTTTAACGATGGATTAGCCCTGTAATGGAAACAGGAAATCGCAATCAAATTTAACCGATGGAGAGGTCATTCTTTTTAATTTTACCGACATCTGATTATCAACAACATACAGACACATTACAAAAGGTCACCTTTCGCACGACAATAGTTCACCTTTTGCCGTGCGAAACCTAAGCTTTCGGAACGTGATAGCTAACACGCCACACAGAAATGAATCAGGCTGACCGTTTCATTCTCACTGCCAACTGGAACAGGGCCGGCACAAGAATACATAGTGAGAACAATAGGCTTGCCATCATCACTCGGTCATTGCTATGGAAAAGGTCGATGAGCTGGCCATCAGACATTTGTGGCATTAAATTAAATATCAGATAGGCAACGGTGTTATTGACCCAGTGGAAAACTATTCCTGGCACCACGCTGCTCGTGCGTGCGTACATCCATCCTAAAACTATACCCGCAACAAAGGCATGCAGCCCTTGCGCCATGTTGAAATGGATAGCTCCAAAAATCAATGCTGAGAGCGCAATAGCCAGCCAAGTCCATTTCTTGCCAAAAAGACCAAGGAGGCTGCGAAGGATGGCACCACGAAAGACGAATTCTTCAGCAACGGGAACCAAGACTCCAATCACCAGATAGCCCCAAGACTCTTTCATCACACCTTCAAAAAGCTGGCGCGAGCCTTCAGGCATGGTCAGCTGCATCTTCTCATAGATGAACTCAAGGGGCAATATAGAGCCGAGCGACAGCATCGCCGCCCAAAACATCACCCCAAAAGGCTTCGAGCGGAGATAGTCGGGGGTGACAACTGTCCACCGCAGCCTGGCAAACAGCACTATGGTTGTCAAACTGCTGAATACGTTGCCCACCACCAAGACCGAACTATACCGCCCTGTTTTCATTCCAGCAAAAACCCGATTCACATTGATATGCTCCAAATAGGAAAAGGCATAAACGGCTATCAACTGAAAAACATTCAGCAACAACATGAAAACTGCCAAATACAATACAACATAGAGAATTGGTTTCAAAATGCTCTGTTTATCCATTCTATCATATTTTATTTGTCAACAGACTCTAAAAAAGCCTCTATCACCCGTTTATCATCGGCCAACTGCCGTGAAAGAGCTTCCATACTATTAAATTTACGCTCGCCACGGATGCGCTTGAAGAAAGTCACCGACAGGCGTTTGCCATACAAATTGCCGTCGAAATCGAACAAATGCACCTCCATCGACATCTTCTTGCCGTTGAAAGTGGGCCTAATGCCAATATTAATCATCCCACCGAGGGGAGTTTCATTATCCTCCAGCCGCACTCTCACCGCATAGACACCCGATTCAGGCAGCAATTTGCCAGTTCCGGAAACATCTATATTTGCCGTTGGGAAACCCATCTTGCGCCCATTCTGAAGGCCTGGCACGACCACCCCCTGTATCTGATAGGGGTAGCCGAGACAGGCATTGGCCATCGGCAGATTGCCCGACTCGACAAACCTGCGCACGACCGACGAGCTCACATTGACCTCATCAATAGCAAGGGCCGTATCCGCCACGACCTCGATGCCCAATTCTGCACCATAGCGCACGTAGTCGTCGAAAGTCTCGGCACGGTTGTGCCCGAATCTGTTGTCGTAGCCCATGACGAGTTTGCGCACGTTCAGCTGCCTAAGCAGAACACTGGCCATGAAATCCCTCGCCGAGAGCCGGGCCAACTGTTCGTCGAAATGCAACACAACGACATTGTCCAATGCTGTTTGCCGAAGATGCGCCAGCTTCTCATCGAGCGTCGAGAGCATTTGGGGCTGATAGTCAGCATGCAGCACCTGACGGGGATGCCGGTCGAAGGTTATGACAGTAGCCTCCAGACCCGAAGAACGGGCCATTTTCACCACATGGTCGATGAGAAACCGATGCCCCCGATGCACACCGTCGAAAAAGCCAATGGTGGCCACAGATGGGGAAATCGTCAATTTGTCAATACTATCCAGATATATTATTCTCATTCGTTTTTTCTAATCAAACAACTACAAAGGCAATTGCAGCCAGTCATCGGGACTCTCATTTAAAAAGGCCTGAATCCCCAACGCACCGGCACTCGCACAGTTTTCTGCCGAGTCATCGATGAAAAGCGTCGTAGCCGCATCAATACCAGCCCGTTCCAGTACTGTTTTGAATATCGCTTCCGAAGGCTTTAGCTGATGCAACTCGTAAGAAAGGAACACCTCGTCGAAATAGTCGGCAACAACATGCCCAGCAAAAGGAAAGAAATCATCAGCGCATTTCTGCCAGTGCATATCGTTTGTGTTCGACAGCAGATAGACGTTATACCGCTTCCGCAATTTCAACAGACGGATGATTTTCTGCGTCGGAATGCCTGTCAAAAGCTCGTTCCAAGCCCAGAGAATCGCTTTGTTCGACAAGTCCAAACCCGACATTTCACGGATTCTATCGCAGAAAATAGCCGGAGTGATATTGCCCACCTCGGTATCGAAAAACAAACTCTCCGATTGATGCCTCCGTATGACATCTGCGATTTTATCTCCGCCAATCTTCATGAAAGCGTCAATGCAGCGTTGCCCATCCAAACCAACGAGCACACCACCCAAATCGAAGATGATATTCTTAATGTCTTTCTGCATTCTAATTTCTTTTCTGCTTTTTCACTCTGTTGCCCGTTAGTTCTGAAGCCACCAATCCTCATACCAGTCAGCCCAAATCGAAACGTCAGAGATTGCAAGTCGGCTTCTAACAGATTGTTATTCATCACCACAAAGATAGTGATTCTGCCATCTTAACAGTGCGAATCTTCACTTTTCTTCGCTGCAATTATCTTGCAAAGATACGCCAAATCGCCCGTAATGCCTATCATGGCGTACTCAAAATGTGTTAAAACGCCAAAAATATCGCCCCCCACTTCACATTTTTCAGTTTTATTGATTATCTTTGCAGCCGAATTCCCAGAATTCCCGGACTTGTAGCTCAGTTGGTTAGAGCAACAGACTCATAATCTGGAGGTCCCTGGTTCAAGCCCAGGCTGGTCCACAAAGAGGTTTCAAGAGGACGTCAAGCAACACGTTATTTTAGCCTTCAAAACAAGGATAATCGCTGTAAAATCAAGGTTTTACAGCGATTTTTTTGTTTTTTATCCCTATCCGCTTGACTGCCAAACCATACCTTTTGATAGTCATCACTCGGTCATTTTCTGCTACAGAAACTGCTACACAAAAGCAGGCTCTCAAAAAAATGTAGCAGTGAATGGAAAATGACTACCTAATTGACGGCATACAAATATCTCGTTTTCAACAATTTATGTTGAACTTTGTAGCCAAGAAAGCTACACTAAAAAATGATGCGTTATGAAAACTACTTTCAAGGTGTCCTACTACCTACGTTCCAACTACGAGAACAAAGAAGGAAAATCGCCTGTAATGCTCCGAATGTATCTCGGAGGCGAAATGGCTAATCTTGGATCCACTAAAATTTTCGTGGATAAATCTAAATGGAGCAACAAAACCAGCAGAATGATCGGTAGAACGGCTGAAGCTCTCTCCGTCAATGCATCAATAGATGCACTGACAACAACTTTGATGCAGATCTATAGGAAATATGAAACCTCTGAAAGCTTGTCCTTAGATCTTATCAGGTCAGTGTTTCTTGGAACAGATAAGGAATTTACAACTTTTCTCCCTGTCTTTGATAAATATATTGACTCCATCACGCAACAAGTTGGCAAGACGCTGACAAAGGGAACGTTTTATAAGTACAAGGTGGTGAGGCAGAACTTTCAAAGCTTCCTACAGGCAAAATATCACCGCAGGGACATTGGGTTGTCAGAACTAACAAGTGCTGTTGTCCAAGACTTTGAATTGTATCTGACCTCAGTTGTAGGCGGGGCACATAATACTACCACCAAGAAATTGAGAAACTTGAAGACGGTCGTGAACTATGCGAGGAACAGAGGACTTATTATGCATGATCCGTTTGCAAACCACAAACTACACTACGAGTTGGTAGATCGTGGTTATCTCACAGAAGAAGAGGTTCTCCGTATTATGAAGAAACACTTTGACATAGAAAGACTGGAGTTAGTAAAGAATATTTTTATTTTTTCCTGCTTCACAGGATTAGCCTACATTGACGTATATAATCTTACCTACGATAAGATTGTTACTGTCGAAGACAGACAGTGGCTTATCACAAAGAGGTATAAGACAAGCGTAGATGAAAATGTCATGCTGCTGGATATTCCCCTTGCCATCATAAGAAAGTATTATGACATTAACAGAAAAGGCGGAAAGGTATTTCCAATGATGAGCAATCAACGTATCAATTCATATTTGAAAGAAATTGCCGACCTTTGTGGAATCAAGAAGAATCTCACCTTCCACATGGCAAGACATACTTTCGCCACTATGTCTATTACCAAAGGGGTTCCAATGGAGTCTGTGTCTAAGATGCTCGGACATACGAACATCAGAATAACACAGATTTATGCCCGCATAACCAATAAGAAAGTGGAGCATGACATGGAACAGCTTGCTGACAAACTCGGCAAGTTCAATAAGGCGATGGGCATCTGATAATATAATAAAACGTATAACCCTAAAATAAAAGATTTATGGAAACCAAGAAAGAACTATCTTACTTCCGTCTGAAGTTGGAGAACTATTTGAGTGAGCATTTTCCAGAACTGCTGGGTGACAAACCATTCATAACGGCAAGAGCCGATGAAGCACTTTCCACCTACTGCGATGCAGTGGCACAAGGCTTCTCGCATCCCGAAGCGGAGAGTATGGCAAACGAAGTGTTGCATCAAGGACTGCATTTTTCAAAGTATGATACACTTGTGTCTGTCTTGGAGAATGAGTTCGAGAAAGAACTGCCCTCTCCACTCCCCGAAAGACTAACACCAATGCTTCTGAAGAATAAGGCTGTGCAAAGCGTTTTCGACAAGTATGAACTGACAGACGACTTTGGCGCAACTCCAGAGTATGAGAAACTCTACACCGAACTGACAGGGACTATCGTTCTGCTCATAGAGGTCAATGGTCTGCCAACCGTAGGCGGTGAGAACATGACTTGATGTAGCACCATCTGGAGCTTTTGTAGTGTCAAGAGCCAAGATAAACGCTCCACTCCACACGCCAAGAGTTTTACAAACACTTGTCTTTGTGTAGTCTGCGCATCTTGTAACTGCTCTTGAAACTATAAAAAACTCCTATATGAATACAATCATCATGAATCAAGACGTTCTTAAAAGTGCGATTTCTCGCCGAGACAATAGAAGCGAGCTTCCATTGTCCTCACGGCTTAACGAAATCGTTCACACACCTGCCTTCATCAAGGCAGACGCATCGAACAAAACCGATAAGAACAAGCAGCAGCCGACTTCTCCCAAGCAAGTCCGCCGCTTCGGTTGGACACGCTTCATCGAACTCGCAATCCTGCTTTCTATCGTTATCGGTGCCATTTGGCTGACCTCAAAGATAGTAACGCCACAAGTCGTAACTGTCGTGTCAGCCATTGCAGGCTTTCTGATACTACGCTTTATAGTCAGGGTAATTCTGAAAGTGGCATTTACGCTGCTGAGCATTCTCTTCTGGCTGGCGATTCTCTGTGCCATCCTGCTCTGCGTGCTTTGAGAAGCACAGCTCTGTAAAACCTTCGTTTTATTTCATCAGGTGGTTATCTCGCATTTTGAGATAGCCACCTTTTCTATATTCCACTACGAGCGTTGCACTTTTGCTTCTTTTCCAATGCTCCACGATATGCGGTGACAAGGAGAAGCGGATGCTGTTCCCTTTTTATCCGCAAAGGTAATACGGGGCTTGTGGCTTTCAAAAGGTCTGTGCCGCTTGGTTTGTCTGGAAAATCTCCACACCTACGGGTAGTATTTTCCGAAAAAGCCTTGTGTCAGCCTCGCCCCGCTACCTTGTTTTTGCTTGAAAAAGGAATCAGCATACTCCGATCTTTGAACGCATAAAAAAAGTTCTCTTATGATTAAGCGGAAAGTAAACAACAGATATTCGATGGCAGAAAAAGGATACTGCACCTCCTCTCATTACCGCATAAGTTCTAAGTTTGAACAAAGTGAGCAGGCGTTGGCTACAAGTTCGTCCATCGGGACGTACTCCCATTGAAAAGCCTTTGTGACAGCTCTGTATATCTCCTGAGAGCAAAGCTTTATCGTGAAGAGCAAATGAGCAGTGAGGATAAGGATTGGCTCTGTAAAGCGGTGAATAACAATATCCACTTCCCCTCTGAAGTACCTCTACAAAGATGGCGATTTGACTTCATCGATGTATTGAAGAAGTGCTTCGCCAATCAACACGGACAGTGGACATAGTACTATGCTTCATACCGTACCAGCCTACGCATCTACCTCTATGGACCTATCAACCAAATCGTAGAAATACCCAAGTACTAACAGCTCTAATACCGATATGACAATAACAGGTGCAGAACAATTTACCCGAACGATAGCAGAATACCTTAATAGACGTGCGATGATAGAACCTTTGTTTGTGTCCAATCTACAGAAGCCCCATAAGAAGAAACCTAATACTAAGGCGTATCAAGCGGATCTGCTGGCAACACGCAGTGAAGTTCCTAAAAGCAACCGTAACCTTGATCGTAAATTAGGTAGGTAAACGATGGAAGATGTAAGACTTATCCCGTGAGACCTCGGCTGTTCTAAAGGATAGTAACAACGAATACCGAGGAGTCAGCAGAGGTCGAAGTAGCCATTCTCGAGTAGAACAGGGTGAAGGACCGAATAATTTGTATCGTTAATCATGAATGTATGTTCCGAAGTTTAGTGCTGACGAGTGGTAATGGTTAAAACGTTAATGCGAGCACCCTCATAGAGCTAAGCACGTAGTCTATCGGAGGCGAAAATTAAGAAATATGGGAGGCAAAACTAATCGAACATGGTTAGACAAGCTTTGAAAACGAACTATACCACCGTATGCCAAACGGCACGTATGATTGAAAGAGAGTGAAGAAAACGAAAGCAGGTCAGAAGACTTTCGTTTTCTTACCTATTCTATTAGCTTTGTTGCATAATCAACTGGGGCGCAAGTTTGAAATTGTACGACAACGATTCAATAAGGTTTTGATAATGGATTTTACGAAGACATCGGTAACGATATCGTCTTTCATGAAACCAGTTAATGATACTCCAAAGGTGCGTTCAATATTCCATCTAGTACCACTGATTAAGCCGTTCTAAGTCTTTTGATTCTGTGTAAGGGGCTTACTTCGTATAGCCTTGTTCATGATACCATCTTCTAGTTTGAGATCCTTCAAAGCTGTGCGATTATTTTGGAAGGTATAACCCTTGTCGGTTAATATCATTGTTTCTTCTGGAGATCCTGCCTTTTCAACTGGAGGAATGATTTGAGTCTTGTCGAAAGTGTTTGCCGAAGTGGTGATGGTCTCTAGCACGAGTCCTCGGGGTTGACGCATTATAAATGAAAAGCTGATTTTGGTTTTGAGAAGACTATGAAGAGCCTAAAAAGAGAACCGTATAGTTCCAAAAACTCATTGATTTCCTCTCAAAAAAGTTGTCTATGTCGTACCTTTTTCGTATCTTTGCAATAGAACCGATAGATGGCTATGGCATATGTACGATTAAAATATAATCGGGAGACGCTTCGGGATTATGCACAATTGCTAACTAGAAGTGAGATTACTAAGCTTGCTAATGAAGGGGACTACTCTACGTTGAATCACTTCATACACGCTTACGATTCTCGTGTTTTTTCTTCGGGGAAGAATTATGGCGACTACTATTATTACATCTACGATGTCTTGCGTACGCACTATGGCAACGAATATGTCGTCAAAAATGAGTTCATCAACTATGGCTTATATCAATTGAACCTATGTTCGGACTGTCAAAAGGTCTACATTTACAGTGAACTTAGAATAGGAGATGTTATAGCTGACTTAGCCCTTTTCAATGGCCACTCTGTAGGCATAGAGATTAAAACTGAACTAGATTCTCCTAATCGACTAGACTCTCAATTAGACCGATACTTAAGAGTGTTTAATTCTGTATATGTGATGGTTCCACAGAGTTGCCTTTCTATCTATCAGCCCTTCACCTCTAAGTATCCTATAGGACTTATTTCGTATAGCTCTCAAGAGAGAACCTTCACGATAGAGAAAAATTCGATTCAACGCTCAGAACTAGATCCAAAACAGGTGATGGAAGTCCTGCACACTGCAGAGTACAAGGAAATCGTACACCGCTATTATGGGATATACTCTATAGAAGGTAGGACAGATTTCAACCAGTTCGCTTTATATGGTAAAAAGCTCTCTCAGATCCCTGCAAACGAACTGAATAAGTTATTTATTGAGGTGCTGAAAGAGAGGGGAATACCAATTTCTTTCTTCAAGAGGAAGCGACAAGAGCTTAATCAAGCTCTTCTAGCTCTTCGCAGTAATGATGACTTCAGAAAAAAGTTGTACAATCAATTGCTCAAACCAATTAATCTTAAATAGATAGCTATGTATTATCCACTACTTAGAGGTCGCCAATTTGAATTGCTTGCACTTAGGGGATTATCAGACGATGCTCGTTATCGTCAATTTGTAATTCCTATTATAGAGCCTGTGAGATTAGATTTAAAATCCCTGCAACTAGCTAATGATAAGTTTGCCGAATGCGACTGTCATTCCTATCTGATTGTAAATCCTAGCGTCGGAGAAATAGCGGATGATGATTCACCACAGCTTATATCTGATTTTCTACACAACCCAGCAGAGAAGGGCTTGGCTTTTAGACCCGCTTTTCTTTGTGACGAATGGCTACTTGAAAACAAGGGACAATTAAAGAGCTTTAACAACGCATTGTTAGTATGTATGAACGTGAATTCAACAAGCAAGTGCAAATTTACTTAATTTGTTCGTAAAAGCACTCGTATGGTGTTTTAAATCCTAATTTCTTTCTTGGTCTCATGTTAATTTTCCTTGAACACTTTGTGATTTGTTGATGGCTGACATGTTCAAAAGTTTCTGATTTTGGCACGTATTGCCTAATCAGTCCGTTTGCATTTTCTATGCCGCCCTTCTGCCATGAAGAGTATGGATCGGCAAAATAGATGTTGACACCAAGGCTTTTTCCTATCATTTCATGGCAAGCGAATTCAGTACCGTTGTCTGTTGTAATAGACTTGACATGCCCTTTGAATGGAGATAGCAGATGTATTACAGT
>NZ_AUME01000052.1 GCF_000430525.1 Prevotella corporis DSM 18810 = JCM 8529
CCCGTGCGCAAATCCGTCCATCGTCTGCGACGAATTTTCAAGATCACCTTATGGCCTCGAATAGGGAAGTCGGTTATATTAACTGCTTCCATGAACCCCTTGGACTCGAAGGTGGCATTACCTGACAAAGTCTTGTCCATACGTTCGTCAAGACTAATATGAAACTCAGGTCCAACCTCGCAGACAGAAACGATAGTAAAATAATCTAATATTTGAGAAGGCAAAACAAGAGTTGCCAAGGTGCGTAACATTTTTTCTTCCATAATGCGAAGGTCGGAATTATTAAGATAAATAACAAATTATTCCCCCATTGATTTTCTACTGAGCCGGTTATGGATGAAATGGGTATAGATTTAACCCACCATACCCCTAAAAGTGTAAACCTATATATAGGACAGGAATGGGACTATGTTATTACGGTCTGCGGTGGGGCAAACGAAAGCTGCCCGATGTTTACGGGTGAAGTAAGGAACAGGCTGCATATAGGATTTGACGACCCATCAGAAGCAACCGGAACGCCGGAGTTTATAAACAGTGAATTTCATCGGGTACGGGATGAAATAAAAGCCCGCTTCTATCAGTTCTACATCGACCATATCCAAGGAAAACAAGAATAATGCACCAATATATCTCTAAGTTCAATGTTCCAAAGATGGATTGCCCATGCGAGGAAAATTTAATCCGTCTGAAATTAGGCAATAGCCCCTTAGTGGAGCGTCTCGATTTCGACTTGGCGGAAAGAACCTTAGTTGTCATCCATCACGGGGAAGTGAAGTCGATTCAGGAACAGCTTGAAACATTAAACCTCGGTGCCAAGCTAACAGCATCTTCTCTCTGCGATGAAGCAAAGTCTGAAACCACCTCCAAAGTTCAGAGACGGGTGTTGTGTTGGGTGCTCGTCATCAACTTTCTATGTTTCATCATAGAAGCCACAACAGGCATCATCTCCCAGTCGATGGGCTTGGTCGCAGACAGTTTGGATATGTTGGCAGATGCTTTGGTTTACGGCATGAGTCTGATGGCTGTTGGAACAACTATAGCCCGTCAGCAAAAAGTAGCAAAACTCAGTGGCTACCTTCAAATTTCACTGGCTGTATTGGGGCTCATCGAAGTTATCAAACGCTTTATGGGCCTCGAAACGCCCCCAGACTTTTTAGTTATGATTGTCATCTCGTTCATTGCACTAATCGCCAATACAGCCTCTCTATGGTTGTTGCAGCGCACAAAGAGCAAGGAGGCCCACATACAAGCCAGTGTTATTTTCTCAGCCAACGATGTCATTGTCAATATAGGAGTCATCGGTGCAGGGCTGTTGGTTGGACTATTGAACAGCAACGCCCCTGATTTGATCATAGGCATCATTGTCTTTCTCATCGTCATTAGAGGCGCGATACGCATACTGAAACTCTCAAAGTAAAACTATAACATATGGAAAAAAATCAAGGCATTGGATTGTTTGAGAAATACCTAACAATCTGGGTTACTTTATGTGTCATTATAGGAATTGCAGTAGGACAATGGCTTCCACTAATTCCGCAAACATTAAGCAAATTCGAGTATGCCAATGTGTCTATACCCGTGGCCATTCTAATTTGGTTAATGATTTATCCAATGATGCTAAAAGTGGATTTTCAAAGCGTTAAGAATGTTGGCAAGCGTCCGAAAGGGATAATGGTGACTTGCGTTACAAACTGGCTGATAAAGCCGTTTACCATGTTCGGAATAGCTTATATCTTCTTCTATGTGGTTTTCAAAACCTTTATACCTGCCGGGTTAGCCGAAGAATATTTAGCCGGGGCGGTATTATTGGGGGCTGCACCTTGTACGGCGATGGTATTTGTATGGAGTTACTTAACGAAAGGCGATGCCGCTTACACGCTGGTACAGGTTGCGGTAAACGATTTAATCATATTAGTAGCATTTGCGCCTATTGTAGCTTTCCTGCTGGGAGTTGGTGGCGTATCTATCCCGTGGGACACTCTGCTGTTATCCGTAGTATTATTTGTTGTGATACCACTTGCTGCCGGGGTTATTACCCGTATAATGGTTATTCGTCGCAAAGGAGTGGACTATTTCAATAACGTATTTATTAAGAAATTTGATAATTATACGGTAGCTGGATTGCTATTAACGCTTATTATCCTGTTTTCCTTTCAAGGAGAAACGATACTGAACAATCCCCTGCATATCTTATTGATTGCAGTTCCGCTTGTGTTGCAAACGGTTCTGATATTCTTCGTTGCTTACGGTTGGGCGAAATGGTGGAAATTACCCCATGATGTTGCCGCACCTGCCGGAATGATTGGGGCAAGTAATTTCTTTGAATTGTCAGTTGCTGTGGCTATTTCTCTTTTTGGTTTACAGTCCAGGGCTGCATTAGCTACGGTGGTGGGCGTACTAGTCGAAGTTCCGGTGATGTTGATGTTAGTAAGGATTGCCAATAACACACGAAGCTGGTTTCCGGCTACAGAATAACAATAGGGCAAAAGTCTTAATCTAACTTTATCGTAAAAAGGGGCTTGGTGCTGGAAATGTTTGTTCCTAACGTTTCCGGCATTCTGCCTTTTACAAAAGCCAGAATTAAGATATATCTTTCGGCACCAAGACAACCGCAACAATATGAACAATGAAATTGATTTTGAAGTATTTATAAAAACATGGACTGTACTATCTATGAAAAAGTAAATGTTGATAACTAGAATATTTCAATAGAGGTAGTTCTCGATGTCGTAGAGTGTCTGCAACGGTCACTTCAGATGAAATCTCCATCGAAGATTATTTTGAATTTGAGAAGCTTGTTAGCTTCAACTTTGTTTCTTTACTACGTAGCATCAATGTGATTTCTAAGCGTATACTCCTTTGTGATGTAGGTATAACTACATTCATAACAAAGGTATCAAATCTATTTCTTCCTCCACTAGTATTTCAGCTTGAAGAATATGGATTGCCAAGAATGCTAAGTCGAAAACTTCACAACTCACGAGTAATTGATTTGGAGCGAGTGGATATTTCTATCAACGACGTTCTTGATGAGTTCCTAAAGGTATGAATGAATCGAATTATTGAGACTGCACAACTATCAGCGGTGGATCAATTTATCTTTTCCTATTTTTTTGAGGGGATAACACCTTTAACTACTCCCTAAGTAAGTTCCTGAGTGTTGGGTCAGCTTTGATACGAGCAGTCTCAGAGTCTACGAGGGATAGCACCTCTTGCTTGACTTGGCGATAATTGGCTTCAATAGTCTCACGCAGACTGTCGGAGCCATTTTCGTTTGTAAAGTCCGCTATGATGGGGATAGGCTGGTAAGCTTTCGTTTCAGCAGAGACCTTGGCAACATCCACAACGATCTCAGCGTGGAAGATTTTCTGATCGATGCGTTCATCGAAATTGTCAGAGACAGCCCCAACGAACATACCTTGTGTAAGGTTACTAATCTTACTTGCAGGAATCAAGCTATCCATCTGCGTAGATATAGATGTGGACTTGTCGTTACGATTGATGGTCATGGACTGCCGTTGCTGAAGCACTTTGCCAAAACGCTCGGAAAGCGTCTTAGCCGTTTCACCTACAACTTGCCCGCTAAAAACATTGCCCACGGTGTTCTGTATCACTTTACTCTCCTTATCCCCATAGTCACGGGTAAGCTGAGAGAAGTCCTGAAACCCCAAGCAGACTGCCACCTTGTTACTTCGGGCAGTAGCAATCAGGTTATCGAGACCACGGAAATATATGGTAGGCAACTCATCGATAATCACGGAGGATTTGAGTTGCTTCTTCTTGTTGATAAGTTTTACGATACGGCTATTGTAAAGTCCGAGTGCTGCCGAATAGATGTTCTGACGGTCGGGATTATTGCCCACAACCAACACCTTCGGTTCATTGGGGTTATTGATGTCGAGCGAGAAATCATCACCCGTCATCACCCAATAAAGGGCTGGTGAAATCATACGCGAAAGCGGTATCTTGGCACTGGCTATCTGCCCCTGCAACTGGTCCTGTGCTCCTCCCTCCCAAGCGTCCATGAAAGGTGAAAGATAGTTGGCAAGTTCATCGTAGGAAGTGAGTATCGGGAATATCTGTGCGTAGGGACGATTGAGAAATTCGATAGCATGAGGAAAGGTGCAATACTTCCCGTCCTCATAGATTTTCAGAAACCAAATGATGGCAGCCAGCAAGATAATCGGTGACTCCACGAAGAAGTCTCCCTGTTTCTGAATCCACGAGCGGTTGAGATTGAGCATAATCGTATAGGCACTCTCGTAAGCGTCCGATATATCCGTCATAAAGGCAGGATTGATAGGATTGCAGCGATGCGACTTTCTCGGATCATCGAAGTTGATGACATAGAACTGCGGCTTTATCTTGTAGGCATCCAAGTGATTAAGCAGGTGATTATAGGCTATCTCTGAAAGGTCGGGAAACTTGTAATCATAGATATACATGGCAAATCCTTTCTCTATCTGCTGCTTGATGTAGTTGTTCACAATGGCGTAGGATTTACCCGAACCCGGTGTGCCGAGTACCATTGAGGCACGGAAGGGATTGACTACGTTAATCCAACCCTTGTTCCACCTTTTTTTGTAGTAAAATCGTGTGGGGAGGTTTACCGAGTATTCGTTTTCCATCAATCGGGTTTCCTGCATAAAGCTCTCGTTCTCCGTGTTGAACACATCGTCCATCAGGTTGTTTTTGAGCAGTCGGCTCATCCATACACCACCCATCAGCAGGCAGATATAGCCAATGGAGAGCGTGAAGATATAGAGCGAAGCTGCTCCAATTTTTCCTATGGGCAATACCAACAGCCACCAGTTGAGAAAGAAAAAGACAAAACCGGAGAAAAGCACTGTCCAAATTTTTGGCCAAGTGATTTTCTCCTCTTTCACGCCCTTTGTCCCAAGACAGGACAAGGCAAGGAAAACCACACAAAAGAGTTTTGTCCAAAGGATGGATGAAAACAATCCCGTAGTTCGCTGAAAGTTCATCAGTATCTTGTTGATGATACCGAGCGTGAAATGCCACTGTTGAAATGCCTCGTAACAGAACCAATAACAGTTAATCAGAAGGAATATCACCGATATACCTCGCATAAAGTCCATGACTTTACCTAATGCCCTTAAATCATCTTCTTGTGCCATAATCGTATTGTTTTTGGGAAGCCTCCCCCAACCTCTCCTAAGGAGGGGAGATAGAAATGCTCGTTTGTTTAATGTTTTCTTCGTCTAAGATTTACCTTACTTTGTTTACGGAGCTTACGCTGCCATGCCGCCTCCTTCCAATCATCGTTGCCCGTAGATAGGAATGAACCATCTGCCATACTTTCGATAAGTTCATCGACAACGATGTCATAGTCCTCCGTGCCATGCTGTAATACCTGAACCTTGTTCGTCTGCTCTACACTGACAGTCGACTTACCATAAAGTTCCTCGTCCAAGAAAGGGTTATTTGTTGGATTAAAGAAATAGGCATTGAATACATTGGCGGAATATCCCTTGCCCAATCGTGAACCGTTGAATGCAGCACCCCGCTCGTCATCAATAAAGGTAATGCCGTAAATTCTTCCATTATCATTCTTTCGAATTACCACACGCAAGCCCTGTTCCTCCAATCTTTGCCGAAGTTCTTTCTCCATATTGGGAGAGGTACGCATTGTTTGTAACACCTTGTTCCTTATGGTTGGTATCAGTAGTTTGATGGTTTGTTTCGACTTCTGTATCCTGTTCTGTATGGCAGTATAGCCCACACCACGACCGATGTCCGATGCGTTGATGGGTGTGCTTACCTTGTCGCCCTTATCATCAGTAGGCACATAGACTAAGCCGTCATATTTCTTTCCCCGAAACTCCGTCTTTACTTCTTCTACGGCAAGGTTATATTTGCCCAAAATGGCGTTTAGTTCGCCCAATGAACAGAACTTATAATGTTTTAGCACCATGCGGAGGGTGCTTGCCACCTGCTCCTTGATGTTTCCTCTATCAATATCCACCTTGGGCGTTTCTGTTACGGCTTTCTCGCTAACCTTTGAACTTGGAATGAGACCAAACCTCTTTTCCAAGGCATCGGTAATCTTCTTGCTCCTTCGCTTCTCGAAGCGGTCGTTGATTTTCTTTCCTTCACTATCCACTCGAAGCGATACGATGTGTATATGCTCACGGGCAATGTCACAATGCTTGAACACGATGTAAGGTTGCTTGCCGTAGCCGAGTGCCTCCATATACTCTTTGGCAATCTGTGTAAGTGTTTCATCGGATAGTTTCTCGTCCGGGTGCGGATTGAGCGAGCAATGGAACACCGTTTTCTTCGTTCGGCATTTCTTTGGTATCAGAGCCTCCATATCGGCAAACACCTCTGCCATCGTATAAGTTCCCTCTTTGTTTTGATACAAGCCTTGGGCAAGAAGAATGCTTGCTTCCTCTTTCTCTACCTTTTTGAAGTTATAGCCGAGTGATCCTCCAAGGTTCTCCGTTGCAGAAATCTTGGCAATCATCTTTTGCGGTAGTCAATGGTTAAACGGATAGCCTGTTCTTGCAAAGTTATGATTTGAGCCGAGAGTTTCTCCAACTTTTCAAGCAGAATCTGTGCGGTCTTGACCGAATGATAGCTGTTGATGGCACGCACGGATTGGTTATACAGTACACCAATCTTATGGATTTGTGCCGTCAGTTCAGAGAGTTTCCGATAGTATTCCACGGCGGATTTATCCACCGTAATCACCTTGAAACTCTCGCCAAGAATACGTCCACGCACGAAATCCGACTTGGTTTCCGCACCTGATTTATGAAACAAATCAATTGCCCGTTGCTGGTCTTTGAGGTTGGGAAGACGGGTATCCCATCTGTCCCATCGTTCTATCTTTTCGTTCATTGTTTTTATCCTTATCTAATTACGACTTTGGAGTAATTCTCTCCCCTTCGGGGCAAGGGTCTTTGTCGGCAAAAACGGAGTTTGTCGGACAAAGACACACCTTGCCAATATCAAGAGATGATGCAATAGAAGCATCCACCTGTAAGGGTGTCCGCTTCGGATAGTCTACCTCCATGTTTTCTATCTGCCTGCAAAGTTACAGTGGATTTTCAAATATTTCATTATCAACCATTTTCACTCTTTTCCCTTATTTATCCTTGTACTTCTATGACATAGAAATATCTATCGAAAAAGCTTTTATTTTGCAGATAAAACGAACGGAATATCGTTCGATAGAACTATTAAAAGAACGATATGACGAACTCTATTTCAATAGTTCAATATATCGTCAGATAGAACTATCGAGATGTCGACAAATCGACAAATCGAACGATCGATAATTCGATATTTCGACAGATAAAAGAATTAATAATTCGTTCTGACGATTAGTTTAACGAGCTACCATTCGAATTATAGTTCAAACGATTAAAATATCTATAGTATGGAACAGATACAAACATCGCCCATATTTCTGGGCTTTTCCTCTCAAAAGGGAGGTGTTGGCAAAAGCACTTTGGCGGAGATAGTCAGCAGCATTCTTTACTACGAAAGAGGCATTCGCCTTTTTGCAGTAGACTGTGACTTGTCTCAGGATTCTTTCTATAAACTCCGTGAAAGGGAAAAGGCTTGCATTGAAAGTGATCCACAGCTTTCTCAGCAGATGAGACAACATTTCTCTTCTTTGAAGCGTACAGCCTACCGCATACTCAAAGCTGCACCTAAGGAGGCAATAGCAACGGCAAGCGAGTATATCAGTAATCATCCATCAGAGAAATTCGATTTGGTCATCTTTGACTTTCCCGGTCATGCGGGTACCAGCGACCTTCTGCAACTCTCGCTGGATATGGACTATATCCTTTCTCCCTTAGAGCCAGACGTGCAGTCGATGGTTGCCTGCCTCACCTATATCAAGGCGGTAAACGATTTGGGCGTGTCCATGTCAAGTGCCCGTATCAAGGAAGTCATTCTTCTATGGAACAAAGTTGACCGCAGGGTTAAGAACACGCTCATTGAATACTACAGCAAGTATATCAAGAACGAAGATTATACGCTGCTTAACCAAAACATCTATGCCACCCACCGTTTCAGCCATGAATTGGAGCAATACGGATTTCGTGGGGTATTCCGATCCACTTACCTTCCTCCTAATAAAGCCTTACGGACAGGGACTGGTATTGATGAGCTGATAGAAGAATTACTTACCCATATTCAAATTAAATAAGACAGCATTATGGCAAACATACAGGAACAGCGGCAAAAACTGGAAGCCAAGCTCAAGGAGATGGCTGAAGAAGGGGTGATGAAGACTCCTCCCAAGGAAACGCTGGCTTTTGACCCACCTGATGAGGAAGAAGATATGAAAACAGAGGTCAGTGCCAACCAAAAGGAAAAACTGCATCTGGTAAAGGAGGTTGTGTCTACCTCGGAAAATAAGCAGGATAAGACTTTGTATAAAAGCCACGAGAGAGGAAATGAAAAATGTGTGGGAACATCCCAGATTTCCTTAGACGACTACCGCACACGCTATTTACAGTCAGTCCGCCTCCGAGAGCGGACCAATTTTACCATGAGTGCTGAAACACTCCAAGTGCTAAGAAACGTCTTGCAGGACTTGGGCGAACGGGTGTCAATAGCATCCTACATTGACAACATCCTGCGTGAACACCTCAAGGAACACAAGGAACTGCTCAATAATGCCACAGCAAAGCATCGACGAAAGGTAGCAATAGATTTTTGAACAAAGAACCAACGATATATAAATCACCATTATGCAAACGATACTATTCAACATATTTCTGTTTCTGATAGCGGTATGGGTGTTCATTGGAATACTCTTCCTCTGGCAACAATTCCGCATGGCGTGCCGCAAATTGGAGAAAGCATGTGAAAAGAAAAATGAACAGGAACAAAAACAGAGAGTGCCTTCTGTTACCCAAGACCAAATTGAGCAGGCACAGCAAATGCTTGTCGGCAAAAGCAAATCATACGGGGAACGCTATGCCGAAATCACAAAAGAGATTACGGAAAACTCTCAAAAATTCCCCGAAGTTCCCGCTGCTTCCTCCTCTGAAAATCCAGCCGATAATCCCGATACCTTTGCAGAACAAAGCTCACAGGTGTCCAAAGAAAAAGAAGTGGAAGGTACAGAAGAGGACAATGAAATGCAGGTTGACTACACAATGGACGAAACTGACGAAGACGCAATTGTCCGTGAGGAACTGCAAATCGCTGATGCGGAAATGCCTGAAGTCTCACCTTCCGCCATTCTTACAAGAGATTTATATCGTGTAAACGGCTGGCATAGGAATGACGATGAACTTGATAAGGAAGATGAAGACAAGGTGCAGGACACGTTGCAAAGCATACGGGGCACACAGCTCATGGACTATATCAAGGAGGCAACGCTCAAGCAAGAGAAAGACCATCAAAAGCTGCTTGCTGCCATTCGCAAGGCGGAAGAACTGGACTTAGAGGAAAGTAATATAAACTCTTCTTCTGACTTTGAAACGGACTCAAACGTAGAGAGCAGCAACAGCGATGTTTCGGAAGAAGCCGAACTTCCACTGTCATATTATCTGTAAACTAATGTTCTTACTCATATTATAAAATTGTAAAGTGATGCGGGGGTGGCTCAAAAGTAAAACAATCTGCCAATATCTGTCATACGATAAAACCGAGCTACCCCTTGCCACTTTCACCATAAAGAAGACTATTCGTTTAACAACTTAAAATAAAAGAACAATGAACAACAAAAAGAAAATCACAATGCTGCTCCTGATGGCTGCCGCCACCGTAGGAGCTTATGCGCAGGGCAATGGAATGGCGGGTATCAATGAAGCCACCAAGATGGTGACCAGTTATTTCGATCCCGGTACGAAATTGATTTATGCCATCGGTGCCGTGGTGGGCTTGATAGGAGGAATCAAGGTCTATAACAAGTTCAGTTCGGGCGACCCCGATACGAGCAAGACCGCAGCCTCTTGGTTCGGTGCGTGTATCTTCCTCATTGTGGCTGCCACCATCCTACGTTCTTTCTTCTTGTAACAATGGCTGCGTGGGAAATCAACAAAGGTGTAGGCCGAACGGTAGAGTTCAAGGGCTTGAAGGCACAGTACCTTTTCCTCTTTGCGGGAGGGCTGCTGGCTGTCTTCATTCTCGTGGTCATTCTCTATCTCTGTGGAGTCAGTCAGATAGCCTGTCTGGTCATAGGCGTAGTGGGTGCCACCCTCGTGGTGTGGCAAACGTTTGCCATGAACCGAAAGTACGGGCAATACGGACTCATGAAAAAGGGATCCGTGAGAATGCACCCACGCTACCTTTTGAACCGCCGGACGGTCTATTACCTTATCCGTAACCTTCAACCCAAAAGAAAGAAGCAATGAGAAACAATAGCAAGATAACTACCTTGGAATCGAAGTTTCCCCTGCTCTCCGTCGAGCAGGGGTGTATGGTGAGCAAGGACGCTGACATCACGGTGGCTTTCCGTGTGGAGCTGCCCGAACTCTTTACCGTCACTTCTACAGAATACGAGGCAATGCACTCTGCCTGGCATAAGGCAATCAAGGTGCTACCCAATTACAGTATCGTACACAAGCAGGACTGGTTCATCAAGGAGGACTATCAAGGAAAGCTCTCCGATGGCGGACTGAGCTTCCTTGCCCGTTCCTCTGAAAGGCACTTCAACGAACGTCCGTATCTCCACCACTCGGTCTATCTCTTCCTAACCAAGACGAACAAGCAGCGTATGGCACAGCAGAGCAATTTTTCTTCGCTTTGTCGTGGACATCTGCTGCCCAAGGAGATTACCAACAAGGATGAGGTGATGAAGTTCATGGAAGCAGTGGACCAGTTCGAGCGTATCATCAATGATACCGAGCAGATAAGGATTGTCCGCATGACTGAAGAAGAGTTAGTTGGCACAAATGAAAAAGGAGGACTGCTCGACAGGTATTTCTCTTTATCTGAAGAAGGGCATTCGTCTTTGGAGGACATCCGTCTGGGCGCAGACCTTGTGCGTGTGGGCGACAATATGCTCTGCTTACATACATTAAGCGATACAGATGATTTGCCCACAAGTGTGAGCACGGACAGCCGATATGAACGGCTTTCCACTGATCGCTCCGATTGCAGGTTGTCCTTCGCCGCTCCCGTGGGTTTGATGCTGCCGTGTAACCACATCTATAACCAGTATATCTTCATCGAGGACAGCGATGCCAACTTGGAACGCTTCGAGAAGCAGGCAAGAAACATGCACTCGCTGGCACGCTACAGCCGTAGCAACCAGATCAACGAGGAGTGGATACAGGAGTATCTCAATATTGCCCATTCACAGGGACTGACCTCCATTCGTGCCCACTTCAATGTGCTGGCATGGAGTAGCGATAAGGAAGAACTTCGCCAGATTAAAAATGACGTGGGCTCTGCACTTGCTCTTATGGAATGCCACCCTCGTCACAACACCATTGATGCGGCAACGCTCTACTGGGCGGGTATTCCCGGCAATGCCGCCGATTTTCCTGCGGAAGAGTCGTTCTATACATTTATAGAGCCTGCGCTCTGCTTTTTTACCTCTGAGACGAACTACAAGGATTCGCTCTCTCCCTTCGGTATCAAGATGGCAGACCGCCTTTCAGGAAAGCCCGTCCACTTAGACATATCGGATTTACCGATGAAAAAAGGAGTCATTACCAACCGTAACAAGTTCATCTTGGGTCCTTCGGGTAGTGGCAAGTCTTTCTTTACCAACCACATGGTACGCCAGTATTACGAGCAGGGAGCGCATGTCCTCTTAGTTGATACGGGAAACTCATATCAGGGCTTGTGTGAACTTATCCACCGCAAGACCAAGGGTGAGGACGGTGTGTATTTTACCTATACCAATGAAAATCCGATATCCTTCAACCCTTTTTATACGGATGATTACTTCTTCGATGTAGAGAAAAGGGAGAGTATCTGCACATTATTACTTACACTTTGGAAAAGTGCTGATGAACATATCACCAAGACCGAAGCAGGCGAACTCGGTTCTGCCGTCAATGCCTATATCGAACTTATCAGGACGGATCATACCATCGTTCCCTGCTTCAATACCTTCTATGAGTATCTGAGGGACGTGTACCGCAAGGATATGGAAAAGCGTGACATCAAGGTAACGCTCTCGGACTTCAACATTAACAACCTCTTAACTACATTGAAGCAATACTATCGTGGCGGTCGTTATGATTTCCTGCTGAACTCGGACAAGAATATTGACCTGCTCTCCAAACGCTTCATCGTCTTTGAAATCGACCAAGTGAAGGACAACAAGGACCTCTTTCCTGTGGTAACGATTATCATCATGGAAGCCTTCATCAATAAGATGCGCCGATTAAAGGGTATCCGCAAGATGATACTCATTGAGGAAGCGTGGAAAGCCATCGCTTCGGCAAACATGGCGGACTACATAAAATATTTGTATAAGACCGTCAGAAAGTATTTCGGGGAAGCCATTGTGGTAACGCAGGAGGTGGATGACATTATTCAGTCGCCCATTGTCAAGGAGAGTATCATCAACAACTCCGACTGCAAGATACTGCTCGACCAAAGAAAATACATGACCAAGTTCGACGGTATACAGGCGATGCTCGGCTTATCTGAAAAGGAAAAGAGCCAGATACTCTCCATCAACCAGAACAATGACCCGAACCGACTCTACAAAGAGGTATGGATAGGCTTGGGCGGTATGCAGAGTGCTGTCTATGCTACGGAGGTGAGCATGGAGGAATACCTGACCTACACCACGGAGGAAACAGAAAAGGTAGAGGTCATGCAGCGTGCGGAACAACTCGGTGGCGATATAGAGACCGCTATCCGACAGCTTGCCAATGAGAAAAGAAATAATAAGAAGAAATAAGTACGAACAATCAAAATAGTAGCAACAATGAAAAAGTACATTTTCATGGCTCTCTTAGGATTGAGCCTTTCAGTTCCCAAAGCTCACGCACAGTGGACGGTCTATGATCCCGGTAACTTTGCCGGCAACATTGCCAATACGGTCAAGGAGATAGCCACCGCCTCGAAGACAGTAAAAAATACCTTGGACGGATTCAAGGAGGTGGAAAAACTCTACAACGACACCAAGAAGTATTACGATGCCCTAAAGAAGGTGAATAACCTTATAGGCGATGCCTATAAGGTCAAGGAGTGTATTCTCATGGTGGGCGACATCTCTGAGGTCTATGTCACTTCCTACAAGAAGATGCTCTCGGACAAGAACTTTCGCCCGACAGAACTCGCTGCGATGGCTTCGGGCTACACCAAGCTGCTCGAGCAGAGCGGTGAGTGTCTGAAGGAACTCAAGTCCATTGTCAAGAGTAATGTCTTCTCCATGAACGACCACGAGCGCATGCAGCAGATAGACCGTATCTATACAACACTACGTGAATACCGCTCTTTGGTATCGTACTATACAAGGAAGAATATCTCCGTGAGTTATGTGCGTGCAAGGGAGAAGAACAACCTTGCCTCCGTTAAGGCGCTCTATGGTAATACTGCAAGCAGGTATTGGTAAATCCACAGACAAAAAAAGAACTTGAAAAAAACTTTCATAAAACACTTTTGCTTATGGATTTTGCCAGTTTACATGAGCTGCTACGCTCCACCTATGACGAGATGATGCCCCTCTGTGCCCAGATGACGGGCATTGCCAAAGGCATTGCGGGCTTGGGTGCGCTCTTTTATATTGCCCTTCGGGTATGGGCTTCCATAGCCCGTGCCGAGGCGATAGACGTTTTCCCTTTGCTCCGTCCCTTTGTCTTGGGCTTCTGCATCATGTTCTTCCCGACAGTCGTACTGGGTACGATGAATGCCGTCCTCTCGCCCGTAGTGCAGGGAACGGAGATGATGGTACACCAGCAGGAGGGGAACCTTGCCGAGCTTACTGCCAAGCGTGACAAGCTGCAGGAGGAAGCCTACCTCAGGAATCCCGAGACGGCTTATTTGGTTTCCAACGAAAAGTTCGACCAGAAGATAGAGGAAATGGGCATTATCGGACCTGAAGATGCCGTGACAATTGCGGGGATGTATGCCGAGCGTGCCGCCTATCAGACCAAGCAATGGGTCATGAAATTGGTACACGACTTTTTGGAATTGCTGTTCCACGCTTCGGGGCTTATCATTGACACGCTTCGCACCTTTATTCTGATTGTCCTTTCGATACTCGGACCTATCGTGTTCGGCATAGCCGTATGGGATGGTCTTGCAGGCTCACTTACGGCATGGTTCTCACGCTATATATCGGTCTACCTGTGGCTGCCTGTCAGCTCTATTCTTACGGCACTGCTTACCAAGATACAGGTGCTGATGATGCAGAAAGACATCGATGCACTCAGTGACCCCAACTACCTGCCAGATTCGGGGACGTGGTACTACATCGTCTTCTTCCTTATCGGCATTGTAGGCTACTTCTGTGTACCTACCGTGGCAGGGTGGATTATTGAAGCTGGTGGCGGTATCGGCTCCTACGGACGCAATGTCAACCAGACTGCACAGCGTGGCGCGCAAGGTGCATATACAGGTGGTAAGGCTGCTATGGCAGGCGCAGGTGCCGCTGTGGGAAATGTCGGTGGACGTATCAAGGGAGCACTGCTTAAAGGAAAATAGAAATCGAGCAACTATGCTTAATTAATCAACAGGTATAAAAGAGAAAAAATGGAATTCAAATCACTCAACAACATCGAGACCTCATTCAGACAGATACGGCTCTATGCCTTTGTCTTTGCTATCGTCTGCGTGGCGGTAAGCGGTTATACCGTCTATGCCTCGTACAGCTTCGCCAAGGAGCAGCGAGAGAAAATCTATGTGCTCGACCAAGGAAAGTCGCTCATGCTTGCCCTCAGTCAGGACGCAAGTAGAAACCGTCCCGTGGAGGCAAGGGGACACGTGCGTCGTTTCCACGAGCTCTTCTTCACCATTGCGCCCGACAAGGACGCCATTGAAAAGAATATGGAGCGTGCTTTTCTGCTGTGCGACAAGTCGGCTTTCAATTATTACAAAGACTTGGCAGAGAAGGGCTATTATAACCGTGCCATATCGGGTAATGTCAATCAGCGCATAGAGGTGGACTCTATCCGCTGCAACTTTAATACTTACCCTTATGCGGTAACGACCTATGCACGGGAGTTTATCGTCCGTCAGAGTAACGTTACAGAGCGCAGTCTTGTAACGACCTGCACGCTGCAGAACTCAGTCCGTTCGGACAATAACCCGCAAGGTTTTCTTATGGAGAACTTCCTTGTGAAGGAAAACAGGGATATACAGACCTATAAACGATAAGGCTATGGCAAGAAAAGTAAACTATTTGCCCGCTCACCATTATCTGAGATTTCACCTATGGCTTCGCCATCGGTGTGAAAGGCTCACGATAAGGCAGCGCAAGGCTATCGTCTATGGGCTGAGTTTTATCTATCTCATCTGTTCCCTTTGGATGATAGCGCAGTTTTTCCTTCCTCCAAAGAAGGAGAAACTACCCATCCCCACGGGAAAGCTGACGGACAGTCCGATACGGACGGACAGCACTTTACAAGAGTTACACGGCAATTTTTACCTACAACATCATCAAACAATCAAAGAAAATGGATAATAAACAGAAAGAACAAATGAAAAAAGGTTTGGTCTTTGGAGGTCTGGGACTGCTGTTTGCCCTCTCGATGTGGTTTATCTTCGCACCTTCGGGTAAGGATAAGACTGCAGCGGAGCAGGGACTCAATGACAGCATCCCGCAGGCAACGACAGAAAAACTGACGGAGAACAAGCTCAAAGCCTACGAATTAGGCGACAAGGCACACGAGGAAGAACAGACCCGAGAGGAGATGGGCAAGCTGTCGGACTATTTCGCACAGAACACTGCTCCATCAGAGGCGGAGCGTGCAGAGACGGCTGCTTCTACGGCAAAGATAGAAAACTCCATGCATCGCTATGAGGAGAATAATCGCCTTTTGAACTCCTTTTACGCTCCCGATCCGCATGAGGAGGAGCGTGAGGCAATGAGACAGGAGATTGACAATCTCAAAAAGGAATTGTCCCAACAAAGCCACAAGGAAGAGGATGAAGAGAAACGACAGCTTGCTCTGATGGAAAAGAGCTATCAGATGGCAGCGAAGTATCTTCCTAAGACATCATCTGTTGCTCCATCATTGGGGAATGCTTTTACGAATGATAAGGGAAACACACCCACAATCACCGATATTGGAACAGAAAAGGGGCAGATGCAAGCAAACGCTCCAGTTATGGAGGTCTTGGCGGAGCGCAAACAGGTGGTGACTTCACTCGGTCAGCCGATGAGCGATGCGGATTTTATCAAGGAATATGGAACAAGAGCACGCAACATGGGCTTCCATTCGCTAACAAGTACGGCTGCACCCACGATGCGCAACACGCTCAAAGTGGTGGTGGACAGAACGACCACGCTCAAGGAGGGAGACAATGTGGTGCTTCGTCTGCTGGAGACTGCCAAGGTGCAGGGACTGCGTATTCCAAGGCAGAGCCGGCTGATAGCATCTGCCAAGATTGAGGGCAACCGTATGCACCTGATTATCAAGAGCATTGAGGTGGACGGCCATATCATAGCCGTCAAGCTCTCGGCATACGACACGGACGGACAAGAGGGCGTGTATATACCAGGTTCGGAGGACATCAATGCGCTTAAGGAAGTCGGGGCGAACATCGGTGGTTCAATGGGCTCAGTAGAAAATCAATGGGGGAATAATTTGTTATTTATCTTAATAATTCCGACCTTCGCATTATGGAAGAAAAAATGTTACGCACCTTGGCAACTCTTGTTTTGCCTTCTCAAATATTAGATTATTTTACTATCGTTTCTGTCTGCGAGGTTGGACCTGAGTTTCATATTAGTCTTGACGAACGTATGGACAAGACTTTGTCAGGTAATGCCACCTTCGAGTCCAAGGGGTTCATGGAAGCAGTTAATATAACCGACTTCCCTATTCGAGGCCATAAGGTGATCTTGAAAATTC
>NZ_AUME01000053.1 GCF_000430525.1 Prevotella corporis DSM 18810 = JCM 8529
TAAAACTCTTGCCCGTGCGCAAATCCGTCCATCGTCTGCGACGAATTTTCAAGATCACCTTATGGCCTCGAATAGGGAAGTCGGTTATATTAACTGCTTCCATGAACCCCTTGGACTCGAAGGTGGCATTACCTGACAAAGTCTTGTCCATACGTTCGTCAAGACTAATATGAAACTCAGGTCCAACCTCGCAGACAGAAACGATAGTAAAATAATCTAATATTTGAGAAGGCAAAACAAGAGTTGCCAAGGTGCGTAACATTTTTTCTTCCATAATGCGAAGGTCGGAATTATTAAGATAAATAACAAATTATTCCCCCATTGATTTTCTACTGAGCCATATTAATATAATCCAATTTAGTAGTTGCGGTTACTTTGCTATTAAGAGTGGGAGACTTAAAATCCGATTTAGCTCCTTGCATAGAGTAAAGAACTCCTGCACTGATAGAGAACAGATCAGTAGCTTGATACTCACCTTCTATACCAGCTGCGAGACCTACTCTTGGATCAGAATCATTGAAGTCAGTTAAATTGGATACATTCATTCCAATTTTAGGTTGGAGATTAAAAGACCCTACTGCGTGTTGTGCATAAGCACCTACTGAAGCAAGCATTACAGCTGCCATGAGAATTAACTTTTTCATAATCTTTGGTATTTAAATTAAATGTAATCAAGTTCTTCTGTCTCTAAGACGTTGCAAATTTAAAGATATATATATAATTGGACAAATTTTTTCTATAAAAAATGCAAGAAAAACGTTATTCATAAATGTTACAGAAAAAAAATGTCCCATTATTCTAATAAATTCATCTATTTATCGAATATTATTTGAAATAATTATAACCAAGCATAGGTTAAAATGTACTCATACGTTGAAGCAATAACAAAAGTTACGTCGCGACTCTTCATCAAATTAGTTGCTATTTTGTTCTGGATATCAACTTTCATGTCTTGATATGTAAGATGATCTTCTGAGAATAATTTATAAATAGTTTCTTTTACACACCACACGGTTAAAAGATCTTCGGTTTCAGTGAAGTGCTCATCGGAGCGTAAAAACCGTTTGCTAATCCGCTTTACCCTTTCAGACCGATATTCGATATCAATGCCTACTTGATGTTTTTTGGATAGTATAATGGCAACATATCCTTTGGTGTGCGAAATACTTATATTATAGCCCTCAACAAGCGGTTTACCATCTTCATTATGGGACAATTCCACTTCAGAGCATAACATTTCAACAAGCAATTCTTGTTCGCCTCGTTTTTCTTCCTCTCTTCCCTTCCCTATTCGGTATAATCCCAGAAGAATATCATCGGCCAAACTATTGAGGTATATCAGCATCGTTTATCGTTACTTTTATCTTGCTAATACGCCTGTTATCAATACCGACAACTTCAAAATCAATATTCGAATAGGAAATTTTCTCATGAATTACTGGAAAATCGCCCTTAATCTCCAAAAGCAAACCAGCTAAAGAATCTGCATCACCCTGCACGTCTGAGAAATCAATATCCAAATTTAGGATTTTGATGAAGTCGACAATAGCAGTCTTTCCTTCAAAAAGATAGCTGTTATTAGCCAATTTAACATAGAATTTTTCTTCATCATCGAATTCATCATTGATTTCCCCAACTATCTCCTCAAGTATATCTTCAAGAGTGACCAATCCACTTGTACCGCCAAATTCGTCCACTACAATGGCTATATGGACTTTGTTGTTTTGAAACTCACGTAAGAGATCATCGATTTTCTTTGTCTCAGGAACGAAATAAGGCGGACGTATGAGACTCTGCCACCTGAAGTTATGCGGCTTCGAGAGATAAGGCAACAAATCTTTAATATATAGGATGCCTCTTATATTATCAATATTATCTTGATAGATGGGTATTCGGGAATAATTATTTTCGATAATACATTTCAGGACTTCGGCATAAGTAGAATGAATTTCCAGGTCAACAATATCCTGACGGGAGGTCATCACTTCCTTAGCAGTTTCATCCACAAAGCGGATGATTCCCTGCAACATCTCCTTTTCTTCGCCAATCTCATTTTTATTAGTTAGTTCCAATGCCTGTTCCAACTCATCAACTGATAACTGTCTGTTCTCTTTCTGAACAACCTTTTCCGCAAAAGCACTGCTACTCAACAGGATATTCTCAACAGGCCAGAACAACTTTCTTAATAGCATGATTGACTTAGCGGCATTACGGCAGAATTTCAGAGGATTTAACCGGCTATAGACCTTTGGCATAATTTCCCCAAAGAGCAATAATAAAAATGTCAAAAGCACGGTTACGCAGACGAGTTCCAGCCATGCGACCTTGAATAGAATTATCTTTCCCAATACAAAGTTGGACAACATCACAATCGTGACATTTACCAAATTATTGGTTATCAGAATTGTTGCCAGCGTGCGTTCACTATCTGTTCTAAGAATCTGAATATATTTGTCACTCTCATACTTGTCGGCATCAAGTTCATCAATGTCGTTTGGGGTCAAACTAAAAAAAGCGATTTCCGAACCACTGGCAAATCCTGAAAGAAACAACAGCAACAAGGCCAAAAGAGCCGCTATTATAACTCCTAAACTGGGAGTTTGGAAATCAACGTATGTTAAAAGATTATTTAGTAGGTCGTCCATTAAAATGGTAATTTAGAATCATCATCATTCGAAGAATCAGATTCTTCCTTTGAGGTATTATTCTGGTTTACCTTTCTGGGGGCGCTGAGCCACTCCAAAGAGTCGGCATATATTTCAGTCGTAGAGCGTCGAATTCCTTTCTTGTCATCATAATCGCGATACCGAATCCGTCCCTCGATATATATCTTGTCACCCTTATGAATATAACGCTCGGCATATTTTGCCAAACTTTTAAAGAGAACTATATTATGCCATTCGGTTCGGTCGGGAACATTAGTGCCATTGGGAAGAACGTACCCCCTCTCCGTAGTAGCCAGTGAGAAAGAGGCTACACACTGATCGGCATCGTAATAATGCACCTCAGGATCATGCCCTACATTTCCAATTAACATTATTTTGTTCATAAATCAAATTTTATCGACAAATATTCACTTCCACATTCCAAGATATCTGAATGAGAAGTTCTTACCTTTGGCTGATGGGAACTGGCTTCTGCTATCAACTCTCTCTTTTAGATAATCGATAATGCGGTTGTAACAATCAATACCCGACATCGACTTACACTGAGCTACGAAATGTGTGTCACGATACTCGTGCTTTCCAGTTGAAGGAATAAAAACCACACGTTTGAAATCCAATGCACCCTCATACCACCCATCTCTCTCTTCATTAAGATGCATAATAGCCGGATTCTCCTTTCTCAGCATCATCTCATTGTTCCGAAGTGCCTTTTTCTGCTTAAAATCAGCCATTGAGGCAGCCTCTGTCTTAATGATGATAAAATATATCCGAGGCCGAACCTTGTAACGCTTTGGATAGAAGACATCACTCTCAGCATAAGCCCGAATATCATCTACCAAATCTGAAGTTAATTGGATATCAGGGATTGACGCTAAAAAATCTAAAGCTTGTTCAACATTATAGACTAATGTCTCGTTATCAAAATATCTTAAATATAAATTCATTTAGATGGTGCTAGTATGTTTCTCTTATAAAAAAATGAGCGGAAAACGAGACTCGAACTCGCGACCCCAACCTTGGCAAGGTTGTGCTCTACCAACTGAGCTATTTCCGCAATGCAGTAAGAAAAGTCTTACTAAGTGAAGAGGAGGAGACTCGAACTCCCACGAAGCAATTTTCACTACCCCCTCAAAGTAGCGCGTCTACCAATTCCGCCACCTCTCCAAATAAAATGACAATCTGAATAAGCAATGTGCCCAGAACAGGACTCGAACCTGCACGTCGTTAAACACACGCACCTGAAACGTGCGCGTCTACCAATTCCGCCACCTGGGCATACAAGAGAGCACGTCTCCGAGGTTTACTTATTTCAGAATTTCAAAGAGCGGAAAACGAGACTCGAACTCGCGACCCCAACCTTGGCAAGGTTGTGCTCTACCAACTGAGCTATTTCCGCATGAACATTTCACCAAATGCCTTATTGTCGGGGCGACAGGATTCGAACCTGCGACCGCCTGGTCCCAAACCAGGAGCGCTACCGGGCTGCGCTACACCCCGCTGCTATCCATCATGAAAACCTTCATTTCTGAATTGCGAGTGCAAAGATACTGCTTTCTTTTTATTCCACAAAACATTTCGATATTTTTTTTGATATCAAGATTATTTTCTAATGACTTCTAACGAGTCTAATGACTAACGACCGTGTTGAAACTCATGTTTAAAGACCATAGAGTGGATAGTTTCTATCAGAACAGATATGTTTTGAACGAATAAAAGAAAAATGCTCAATAACAAAAATCCTATATTTCATATATATTGACACCAATTGCCAATAGTTGACCTTTCGTCGTTCAAAAGGTCAACTATCGCAGTGTAATAGCTGACCTATCAAAGAATGAAAGCTCCTATAAATCTTCGGCAAGAATCAAACAGCTTAGACACGACTGTATAACAGTAAATCAAAAAGAGTTGGCTTTCACGTGCCAACTCTTCGTGTTAGATTATTATCGTCTATTAAAAATTCAGATGATTCCCTGATCTTTAAATATTTTTTTCAGGATTTGCACACCACGCTCTACCTGATCTTCTGTATGGGTTGCCATCAATGCAAAACGAACCAAGGTGTCCTGAGGCGCACAGGCTGGCGGAATCACGGGGTTGATGAACACCCCCGCCTCATAAGCTAATTTTGTCACCATAAATGTTTTGTCGATATCACGAACATAAAGAGGAATGATTGGGCTCTCTGTTTCGCCTATCTCGAATCCCTCATCGCGGAATCTTTTCAAAGCATAATGGGTAACCGCCCACAAATGATCTTGTCGTTCAGGCTCCTTTTGCAATATGTGGAGTGCTTCCAAAGCAGCAGCCGTTGCGGAAGGAGTGTTACTTGCAGAGAAAATATAGGTTCGGCAAGTATGACGTAGATAATTTATCGTGTCCTTGTCAGAAACAATAAATCCACCTATTGAAGCCAAGCTCTTCGAGAAAGTGCCCATAATGAGGTCAACATCGTCGGTCACACCAAAATGATCACAAACGCCTCTACCCTGCTTGCCAAATACGCCAAGACCATGTGCCTCATCGACCATCACAGAACAATTATACTTATGCTTCAGCTCTATGATTTCTGGCAACTTGGCCAAATCGCCCTCCATCGAGAACACACCATCAACCACAATCAACTTTATGGCCTCTTTAGGGAGTTTTTGGAGTACACGCTCCAAATCTTGCATATCATTGTGCTTATAATGCAGTTGGGTTGCGAAACTAAGACGACGCCCATCTACAATACTTGCATGGTCTCTGTCGTCACAAATAATATAATCGCCACGCCCTACAACCATAGCGAGTACGCCGGCATTGACAGAGAAGCCTGTTGAGAAACACAGGGCCTCATCTTTATGCTCGAACTCTGCAAGTTCTTTTTCCAACTGTACATGGAGGTCCAATGTTCCATTTAGGAATCGACTTCCGGCACAGCCCGAACCATATTTGTCCAAGGCACGTTTTCCTGCTTCAATGACTCTGGGGTCATTAGTCAGCCCTGTATATGCATTGGAACCAAACATCAAAATAGAATGTCCGTCGATATCGGTAACTTCTGTGCCCTGTTTGCTAGTGATCTCACGGAAATATGGATACACTCCGGCATCCATGTATTTTTGAGGCTCACAGTAATTTTTGTACTTGTCTTGTAACTGTCCCATTATAAATAAGGTGTAGCGATGGCTACATTTTCATTAGGTCGCAAAGGTACAAATTTTGAGTGATATTTGGTACAATTTGGAAAGAAAACTGCATTTTAAAGATTTTTTTGCCTTATAAAATTGATTAGACTCGAATTAATGAGTACTTTTGTTATTTATTTCTACAAGTTTTGCAATTATGGTATGAAAAAGAAAATAATTTTCATCATGAATCCCATATCGGGATCAAATGACAAGGATTCAGTCCCTGAAATAATTGAAAAATATATTGATAAAGAAAAATTTGACTTCCGCATTGACATGACGGAATATGCTGGCCATGCAACAGAAATTGCCCAAAAAGCTGTTGAAGAAGGGATTGACGTTGTTGTTGCAGTGGGAGGAGACGGTACTGTAAATGAGGTTGGCAAAGCTTTAACCAATACTGAAACAGCACTGGGAATCATTCCATTAGGTTCTGGGAATGGACTTGCCAGACATCTTGCAATACCTCTAAATTTGAAAAAAAGTATTGAAATCCTCAACATCACCAAAGTTAGGGAACTGGACTACGGAATTATCAATGGCACACCCTTTTTCTGTACTTGCGGAATGGGGTTTGACGCCTTCATTTCCATGAAGTTTGCAGAAGCCGGAAAACGCGGACCGATTACCTATGTTCAGAAAGTATTGGAAGAAGGGTTAAAATACAAGCCACAAACTTATGAGATAGAGGACGATGAGGGCATACACCATTACAGGGCTTTTCTTGTTTCAGTAGCCAACGCATCGCAATATGGAAACAATGCTTACATAGCCCCACAAGCATCCATGAGCGACGGAAAATTAGACGTAATTATTATGGAGCCGTTCGATGTGATAGAAGCCCCACAAGTGGCCATAGAGCTATTCAACAAGACATTAGATAAAAATCTGAAAATAAGGACGTTCAGGGCAAAGCACATTCACATACACAGGAAAGCGAAAGGGGTAATCCACTATGATGGAGACCCAACCATGGCCGATGCTGACATCGATATTTCTTTGGTGCACAAGGGAATAAAAATCGTAGTAAACCCCGATGACGATAAAAGCCAGAGACAACCAAATATGATTCAAAATGCTTTCTCAGAACTATTCTCAAACTTTGATTTGATTCGCAGCAATGTGGCCCAACAAGGGAGAAAATTTCAAGCTCTCAACAAGATTATTCTAAGAAAACTTACCAAATAGATGGGATTCACTTTCAAACAATTCCATATAGAGCAGGATAATTGCGCCATGAAGGTCGGAACTGATGGTGTCTTGCTTGGAGCTTGGGCGAGAGGGGGCAAAAGAATACTTGATATTGGAACAGGAACAGGTCTGATAGCACTAATGATGGCACAGCGATTCCCCTATGCCTCAATCGATGCAATTGAAATTGACGGAGCCGCATCCGAAGAGGCTCGGAAGAACATAGAAAACTCACCATTTAAAGACAGAATAACCATTTTCAACACATCGCTTCAAGAATTTCATAGAAAACAATCCGAGTACAATCTTTCGGGAATGTATGATACCATCGTGAGCAATCCTCCCTACTTTATTGACTCATTGAAAAATATTGAACAAAACAAGACAATTGCAAGACACACTGAAACATTGTCCTTCAATGAGCTGATAAGATGCAGCCACGGTTTATTAAAGACAAATGGAAATCTGTCTGTCATTATACCCACAGAAAGTCAAAAATTCTTAGAAAATGAGGCTATATTCGTTGGACTTTCATGTTCGGAGAGAGTATATATCAAAACAAAAGAACACAAAGAAGCAAAAAGAGTTCTTTTAGAATTTAGGAATGGATGCGAAGCCTGTAATACGACGACGGAAAGTCTTACTGACGAAGAAAATAACAAAACGGATTGGTACTATAATATTACTAAAGATTTTTACATCAAGTAAATAACTCCGTTATGGGGTATTATGTATTATTAAGATTTAACTGCGGCTAATCCTTATCCTCTTTCATTTTTTTTAATTACTTTTGCAAGTCAAATCATTAAAGAAAGCTTGATGAAACAAAATAATTCTATACAAATGTTTGCAGATTACGAGGGGGAACTCCCAGAATTAGATGTTAAAATAGAGGGGGAAATTCCCATTTTCGTAACCCGTAATCTTGTAATGTTTCCAGGAGTTTTGATGCCAGTTTTAGTCGGCAGAGAGGCGACACTAAAACTCGTTAAGTATCTTGAAGACAACCCAGGAACTGTTTTTGCGGTAATGAGCCAAAAAGATGGCAATATCGAAGAACCAAAAGAGAAAGATCTCTATCACACGGGTATCTATGCCCGACTGGTTCGCGCCTTTGACATGCCGGCAGGGACAAACGGTGACAGCAGAACGGCAATCTTGCAAGGGTTGGGCCGTTGTAAACTTGATGCTATTACCAGCTTCACACCATACTTAAAGGGATTGACAACATCTATACCCGATGAGCTCTCTGATAAGAAAGACAAAGAATTTATCACTGCAGTCAATGACATGAAAGCAACTGCCAAGGAATATATCCATGGTAGTGAGGAGATTCCTGATGACGCACAATTCGCACTGGACAATATAACAAATCCAATAGTGTCAGTCAACTATGTCTGTGCGAATATGCCATTCAATGTTTCTGACAAGATTCGTTTGTTGGAGGAAGAATCCATGAAGGACAGACTTTTCAGATTAATGAAAACACTGAATAGGGAAATCCAATTCCAACATTTACGCCAGACTATCCGTTCGAAAACTCGTGAGGACCTCGACGAGCAGCAGCGCGAATACTTCCTTCACCAACAAATCAAAAATATTCAAGAAGAATTAGGTGATGGAGAGGCGACACCAGAAAAGAAAGACTTGCTTGAAAAGGCTGCAAAGAAGAAATGGAACGAGGATACTGAGAAAATATTCCAAAAGGAGTTTGACAAATTGAGCACCCTCAATCCCCAAAGTCCAGATTACAGTGTCCAAGTGAATTATCTTCAGACCATGGTAAACTTGCCATGGAACGAGTTTACAAAAGACGATCTTGACCTGAAAAGAGCCAAGAGAGTGCTCGACAGAGACCATTATGGGATGGAAAAAGTCAAAGAACGCATACTTGAATATATGGCAGTTCTCAAGTTAAAAGGGAGCATGAAATCTCCAATATTGTGCCTGTATGGGCCTCCGGGAGTCGGCAAGACAAGTCTTGGCAAAAGCATCGCCGAATCAATGAAGAGGAAATATGTCCGTATGTCACTTGGTGGTCTGCATGATGAATCAGAAATCAGAGGACATAGACGCACTTATATTGGTGCCATGCCAGGAAGAATCGTCAAAAACATTCAGAAAGCTGGCTCTTCCAATCCCGTTTTTATTCTTGATGAGATTGACAAGGTTACCCAAAACACAGTGAATGGCGACCCGTCGTCAGCTCTACTCGAAGTTTTGGACCCTGAACAGAATAACGCATTCCACGACAACTATCTGGATTTGGATTACGATTTATCAAAGGTTCTTTTCATTGCCACAGCCAATGACCTTAATACGATTCCCAAACCATTGCTCGACCGCATGGAAATAATCGAGGTATCAGGTTACATCACTGAAGAGAAGATAGAGATAGCCAAGCGTCATCTTTTCCCAAAAGAATTATCGAACACAGGACTGAATACATCTAATCCGAATTTGAAGTTCACCAAGGCTGCTTTAGAAAAGATAATAGAGAGCTATACGAGGGAAAGCGGTGTCCGACAGCTTGAAAAACAAATAAACAAGGCTCTACGAAAGCTTGCTTACAAACAAGCCATAGATCAAAGCCTACCTTACGAGAGAATAACACCCGTTGAACTGGAGGACTTGTTGGGCAATCCCCCGTTCTATCGCGACGTCTATCAAGGAAATGATTATGCTGGCGTTGCAACAGGACTTGCATGGACAAGTGTTGGTGGGGAAATCCTGTTCATTGAAACATCGCTGTCAAAAGGAAAGGCAGGCAAGTTGACTCTAACAGGCAATCTTGGAGATGTAATGAAAGAATCAGCAATCATAGCGCTTGAATATGTGAAGGCCCATATTGATTCACTAAAAGTTGATTATAGACTTTTTGACCAATGGAACATTCATATTCATGTACCAGAAGGTGCCACACCTAAGGATGGTCCATCAGCAGGTATAACGATAGCGACAAGCATCGCATCGGCTCTTACCCAAAGAAAAATACGAAAGAATATCGCTATGACTGGTGAGATTACACTCCGGGGGAAAGTACTTCCTGTAGGAGGTATCAAGGAAAAAATTCTTGCAGCCAAACGTGCTGGTATCACTGATATTATCATGTGCAAGGAGAACAAGAAAGATATAGAGGAGATTCCACAAAAATACCGTAAGGGGGTTGAATTCCATTATGTTGAAAACATTAATCAGGTATGGGATTTTGCATTAACAGATGAAATTGTCGCAAACCCTTTAGATTTAACAATCAAAGATGATATCAAACAAGAAGATTAATGAAATTTGAGCTTCAACATACAGACAGTTGTAGTGATGCCAGAACTGGTATTATAACGACCGAACATGGACAGATCAACACTCCTATATTCATGCCTGTTGGGACTGCTGGTACTGTCAAAGGGGTTCATTTTTCAGAACTAGTCAATCAAGTTAAGGCCCAAATTATACTTGGCAATACGTACCATTTATATCTTCGTCCAGGTTTGGAAATTTTAAAACAGGCAGGCGGATTGCACAAATTTAATGGATGGGACAAACCTATTTTGACTGATTCAGGTGGCTTTCAAGTCTTTTCACTCACTGGTATAAGGAAATTGTCCGAAGAGGGATGCGAGTTCCGAAGTCATATTGACGGTTCAAAACACTTTTTCACTCCAGAAAGTGTAATGGACACTGAGCGGATAATTGGGGCTGACATAATGATGGCATTTGATGAATGCCCTCCAGGAAACAGCAACTACGATTATGCGAAACAAAGCCTGAAGCTGACACAACGATGGCTGGATAGGTGCATTAAGCGTTTCAATGAGACAGAACCATTATACGGATACAAACAGAGTCTCTTCCCCATCGTTCAAGGATGCACTTTCAAGGATCTGCGAACAGAAGCAGCTCAATTTGTCGCAGACAAGGGTGCTGATGGAAATGCGATTGGTGGTTTAGCCGTAGGCGAGCCAACAGAGGTGATGTATGAGATGATTGAGGTTGTCAATGGCATTCTCCCAAAAGACAAACCCAGGTATCTCATGGGCGTTGGCACACCACAAAATATACTGGAAGGTATCGAAAGGGGTGTTGATATGTTTGATTGTGTCATGCCAAGTCGTAATGGACGAAATGCCATGCTGTTCACCTATGATGGCACTATGAACATGCGAAACAAGAAATGGGAAATGGATTTCAGTCCGATAGATCCAAACGGATGTGAAATAGATAGAATAACGACCAAGGCTTACCTGCACCATTTATTCAAAGCAGGCGAATTGCTTGCCATGCAAATAGCAAGTATTCACAATTTGTCTTTCTATCTCCGTTTGGTAAATGATGCTCAAAAGCATATTGAACAAGACGACTTCACAAATTGGAAGTCTTCTGTCATAGAGCAGCTGGGCAGAAGAATTTAATGAATGTTGGGATGAAGAAACACATTGAGGACTTCTATCAGAGAGCAAAGGACAAGGAACTTGTGTCAAAAGCAAGCCTTTTCTTGAGCTGGATGAAGAAGAATGGACGCAAGATCGGGAATAAGCTAAGTTGGCTTAATCCCAAAAACTATATAAGCATTCTTGATTGGTATATTATCAAGAAATTTATAGGAACGTACATATTCTCTATTGTTCTTATCATTTCCATTGCAATAGTCTTTGACTTCAATGAAAATCTCTCGAAATTTACTCAGTACCACGCCCCTATGCGCGCAATTATCTTTGACTTCTATGCCAACTTCATACCTTATTATTCCAACCTCTTCTCCCCTCTTTTCGTATTTATAGCGGTAATATTCTTCACATCAAAGCTCGCCAGCAACTCCGAAATCATCTCAATGCTCGCCGCAGGGGTATCGTTCAACCGCATCATGCGTCCATATATGCTCTCATGCGTTCTCATCGCCTGTGTGACCTACTATCTGAATAGCTCCGTCATCCCTCATGGCACAGTAATTCGTCAGAATTTTGAGACTCTCTATCGAAATTCAAAGAAGAACACTTCAGCCGAAAATGTTCAGTTGAAGGTTGCGAAAAATACGGTTGCTTACATCCAACATTATGACAACCAATACAAAAGAGGATATGGTTTCTCTCTTGACAGGTTCGAGAACAAAAAGTTGATTGACCACATGACAGCAACAGAAATCCAGTATGATACAGTTGCAGACTCAAAGTATCATTGGAAGGCCACAAATTGGAAGATTAGAAAATTGAAAGGGCTGAAAGAGCATATAACAAGCGGAAGCGAGATGGACACAGTCATCCTTATGGAACCAACGGATTTAGTTTATTCCAAAGGACAACAAGAGACGTTCACTTCGTCAGAATTGTTGGATTACATTTCAAAACAGAGCAGTCGCGGCTCTGGAAACGTTGCCCAGTACGAGGTGGAATATCACAAAAGAATAGCCATGTCTTTTTCTTCCTTTATCCTCACAATCATCGGATTGTCTCTTTCATCAAGGAAAAGGAAAGGTGGAATGGGAATGTACCTTGGCATAGGCTTAGCTCTTAGTTTCGGATATATCATGCTACAAACTGTGTCATCGACATTCGCTATCAATGCCGACACGCCACCGATATTGGCAGCATGGATTCCGAACATTATTTTTGCTATCATAGCATTCTTCTGCTATAGACAAGCACCAAATTAAATAAAAGAATAACAAAAATCCTTTGCGACAAAGGACTTAAATAAAAAAATATGGAATTTGAAAATTTAGATTTAAACGATAATGTCTTGGACGCTCTCTATGACATGAACTTCAAAGAGTGCACACCAGTACAGGAAAATTGTATTCCGGAAATATTAAAAGGCAAGGATGTCCTTGGAGTAGCCCAAACGGGTACTGGCAAAACTGCAGCCTATTTGCTGCCAGTATTGTCAAAGATAGCCGATGGAGGCTATCCCCCTGAGGCTATCAATTGTGTCATAATGTCACCTACGAGAGAATTGGCACAACAAATAGATCAGGCTATACAAGGTTTCTCTTATTACCTCGAAGGCGTCTCCTGCGTTGCTGTTTATGGAGGAAATGACGGAAATCGGTACGACCAAGAGCTGAAGAGTCTCTCACTTGGGGCCGATTTGATTATTGCGACTCCAGGACGTTTCATTTCACACATTTCACTTGGTAATGTGGATCTCTCAAAAGTCAGCTTCTTCATTCTTGACGAAGCCGACCGTATGCTTGACATGGGTTTCTTCGACGATATCATGACCATCGCCAAGAAGTTACCAAAGAACTGCCAGACAATCATGTTTTCTGCCACCATGCCAGAGAAGATTGAAGAGTTGGCAAAGACACTTCTGAAAAATCCGACAGTGATAAAATTAGCAGTGAGCAAACCAGCTGAGAAGATTAAACAGTTGGCTTATGTTTGCCATGAGACTCAGAAATTAGGTATTATAAAAGACATTTTCAAATCAGGTAACTTGAAGCGTGTTATTATCTTTTCAGGATCAAAGCAAAAGGTAAAGCAAATTACAACATCACTTAATCAGAAGCATATAAACTGCGGACAGATGCACTCGGATCTTGACCAAAGCGAAAGAGACGAGATGATGTTCCAGTTTAAAAGTGGAAAAATCGACGTACTCGTTGCAACCGATATCTTGTCTCGTGGTATTGATATTGACGACATAACAATGGTCATCAACTATGATGTCCCACACGATGCTGAGGATTATGTACACCGTATAGGGCGTACTGCCAGAGCAGATAGGGATGGCGCAGCCATTACTTTTGTCAACGATGATGATATCTACTATTTTAAGCAGATTGAAAAGTTCCTTGAGATGGAGGTTGAGAAAGCTCCCCTTCCTGATGGCTTGGGAACTGGCCCTGAATATGTCTCAAATGGCAAATCAAATCGTAGTACCACTGCAAAAAGCAGGAGAAGAAAGGCGCGCGACCAACAAAGTCACAAAGACAAAAAAATGCGCAACAACAGACAGAAGAATAATAGGATTGAGCGTCAAAATGCCGATTCAAGCCCGAAAGGACAACTGGCGGAGAAGGAAGAAGGGCAAAAGGTCAACAAGCGCAATAACAGAAAGGAACAGCAGAAGAGAGAGGGTGTTCCTACACAAAAAGGCACAGGGCAATCATCTAAACAGGCACAGCAAAAAAGGGATAATAAGGAAGCTGACAAACAAGAGCAGAACAAGTCGCTACAGAAAAAGCAGGACAGGACAAATAGTCAGAAGAAGAGAGGGGGGAAATCCAATAAACAGACAAACGAGCTGACTCAGACCAAGAATAGGAATAAGAAAAGAAAAAGACCAAATCCAGATGTCCAGCCTCGCAAGAGTTCTAAATACGAAATCAGAGAAGAACTCCTTTTGACCCCAAAGTCAGATAGCGGCATTAAAGCACTGATCAAGAAGCCCTTGAAGTGGCTTAGCAAATTGGGGAAGAAATAAGCATTTGAGCTAAATTTATATAGTAAAAATGGCAGACCTGAAAGAGTCGCACAATAATATCAATATTGGATGATTCTTTTTTATATTGCTGTCCTCTAAAACTTTTTTGAGCATAAAAATTTAGGGCTGGATTCCTCGCTAGAAATTCAGCCCTCTTAGTTTTCTTTTTTCTAGTTAGTCGTCCCTTGAAAAGTAAATAACCTATTGATTATCAATAAAATAACCTTTCTATTATTTGTATATATCTACAAGTTTTTGTATCTTTGCATGGTAAAATCTTGCAAATCAACAATGTATAAATCTCCATCCAACACCCATCAGGTATCAATGTTTTGGGACTTGGCATCCATGCTCAATCCCACCCATCCAATGTATAAACTTGCCAATCTGATAAATTGGGAAACCTTTGAGCGTTCCTTTGCCCCCTTGTACTGTAAGGACAACGGACGCATGGCCAAGCCTATCCGGCTGATGGTCGGTCTTATTGTGCTGAAGCATAT
>NZ_AUME01000054.1 GCF_000430525.1 Prevotella corporis DSM 18810 = JCM 8529
AAGGTTTGAGCCTGTTGATAAAGTTGAGGAACAAAATGACAAGGAGAGTAACGAGGATTTTTCTCAACCGTCCTATCAAGAAACAGCGTTGTCGCCAACAGAAAGGGCTACTTCTACCGAAGAATTTCATCAAAGAATGGGAAAAACAAAGGACAGAAAGCAATTATCCGAGTTTCAGGGGAAATATCTCCAGCCCTTTCGCAACAGCCACCGCAAAGCCGTGTATGTATCAGAGGAAACCCAACGAAAGTTAGACTTCGTGGTGCGGAGAATCGGTGAGCATGGAGCGAGCGTTTCGGGATATGTCGAACAGGTACTTCGGGAACACCTCGACCAATACAAGGAAGATGTGGAAAGATGGAGGAAACTCTGAACTACTGCATCCCTCGAATGCAAGCCTACGCCGAGTTACTGTATTCAATGAATGCAGTAACACAGCAGGGGCTTATAATCCCATTTTCTACATCAGCAAGGTGTGTCTTTGTACCACAAATTGCAATTTGTACCACAAAGACCCTTGCCCCGAAAGGGGATTAAATCACTCCAAAGTCGAGATTAGATAACAGAATAAAACATAAGATTAGGCTAAAATTAGAATAATGAATACCGTTTTTTAGACCCTATACACCCAAAGTTGCCGCAAGTTTCTCGATATACTTGAGCTTGATGACATCTTCCCACTGGCCACCTTCCTCTGTTCTCACCTTCTTGTATTTTGAGAGCATTCTGAAGATTTGCTTGTATGAATATTTCTCATTGAGCTCTTTCTTTACAACCTCATTCTTCACCCTCGTAGTTATGATGACGGAAATGAAGTTGATGAGTTCTGTGGCATATACTCTGTAGTCAGTATGCACGTTTACGGTATCGCGGTCAATAATGTTCTTGTAGAGATTGAACATCGTTTCTATCATCCATCTTTGCGAATAAGCCAAGTATACGGTAAGAGGAGACAGATTCTTCTTTGACTTGAAGACAATAAGACCGAATGAAGATTTCTTCGCAGTATATTTTTCTCCATCGAAGCCATCCTTCTTTTTCTGCGCCTGCTGTACATAGGCAACTTCCTGCTCGTATGCCATCTTCGGATCTCTGAATGCGTATAGGTATTTGCCATTAGACATTCGCACCTTCTTATATAGTATGGTTGAGTCTGTATATCCTTCCAGATGCTCTGTTGGATTATCCATCCCATAGTTCTTGATGAAAGCAGAGTTCTGCTTCAAAGGAATGAGATAAGAAAGGCCTTCAATCCTGTCAACCTTCTCAAAAAGCTCCTCGTTGTAGAAGCCTTTATCAAAGATCATCAAACCGTTAACTATCTTGTTCTCAGCCACAAAGTCGTTTATGGACGTTTGGTCAAGCATATTGCCTGGATATGGTTTGGCCGCAATAGGCTCCTTTGTCTCCGGGTTGTAGGCATATAGCAGGCTTAAATCTTTCGACCCCTTTGTTCTTGCCTTTCTTGAGAACTCCGACATGTATCCTTCTTTTGAGTTATAATCCTTGAGCATTCCATCAATAACGATGTTCTTTCCAGCAAAAGCTTCTATACGATTCCTCATAAACTTGCATATCAACGAGTACGTCTGGCCTATCCCCTGAAGGAATGCTGATACGGCATCCTCCGACAGATGAACCCCAGGGATTATCTCTGATGCGAAGGAAGTCATATACTGTAGCATCAGGTCTCGGTTCTTTATATCACCATATGCAGCCCTTAGCAATGCTATTGTATAAATCCTCTTGGCATCGTTTAAATCCCACACCTTGGATAGTTCGTCCAGAAGTTCCCTTCCATGCTTGTTACATATTGCTATCTCTCCATAGTCCTTGATATCGATGGACCTCTTCCGTGGAGCGGTATTACTCTTCTTCTGTGCGACAAATCGGCCGTCGACTATCTCGCCAACGGTTCCCAAGTCAACGGTTTTTATCTTGCCGCCAACCCTCTTGCTTGTTCTCTTTATAACTACAAACCTTGCTCCACGGCGCTTCACCACCGTGCTGCTAGGTCTTTGTACTGCCAGTATATCCTTAGGTATTGCCATATTCTTGTATTGGGTTATTATGTTTTGAAAACCCAATACAAATATATATCATTTCTATAAGATACACAAGCTTTTAGACGAATTTCTTTGTAAAATCAAGATATCAGAGATAATTATTCGCATTCTTATCTGTCAAACTTAGACAAAATAAAGTTTTTAGGCTGAAATATCGGTAATTTAGGGCTTTTTGTATGGGGTGTAGAAAACGGCATTCCTTATTAGAAGTAGCCAACAACAATCGTTACAGACAGAGAGACAGAGGAAGTGCCATGCTGGGATAGATGGGACTCCCGTATGCCCGACGTGAAAGACCAGCTGCGTGTCATTACCCTATACAATATATCGAGTGTCGTAAGCAAATCCGATATTGTCCGTGCCCGAATCCTCGGGGAGAGATTCAGACACTACCTAATATCATCTCTTTTCGTATCATCCCACACCTTAAGAGTGTAATAACTTGTGTGCGTTATATTATTCAAGGGAGAAATAGAAACTCTAAAAAACAAAGTATCATTGAAATGACTATTCTTTAGTTTCTTATGATATGGGGTTACGATACAGTAAACACTATCATCATAGTTATATTTATCATATTCAACTATTATTTGGTATGGGAGTTCTGGGTGATTATTTCCAGTATCATCCTTTTTTGTTAGCTTGATTGCGTGCATGTTCATGAAGTTGTCCCATTTAAATCCCTTTTCAACAAAAACACTTTTTACATGTAATCAGCTGTATAACGCTATTTTCTCCTGTTTATTGCTACGGCTTTTGATACCCATACAAGGGTATTGAGGAACACCCTTATATGGGTGTTGCCTGTTACCCTTATATGGATATTAGAACATGCCCTATAATTACTATCACGATCTGTCAGCACACGGTTATCTAAACTTTTTAGGAATATGTTTTGATTGAACATGCCATGACCATGCCAATGGACGTTTTCTCTGTTCAAACCATTTACAGCCTGTTCTTATCCAATGATCTCTATATTCCCTAATTGATTCCGCCGTGTAATCCTCATTACCGAATTCCACACCACAACAAGGACATATTTCATAGGTTGGAGTTTTTTCGTCATCTCCCCATGGCTCAAAACCTAATCTATACCCACAGATTCTACAATATTTTTTTCCATAATCACTATTGATTTTCCCAATACTTGATACCATCTTTTGGTTTAAACATTGTCTTTGAATTTCCTTGAGAATCCATAGCTCCAAAGGAATTATTATAAGACTAGCATAATGAACTGGGGAGGCTAATGAATTTCCTTTAAAGCGGATATATAACTTTATATACAATACTAGTGTCTTCTACAACATCTTTTTGTTTGTTTTTAAAATATATTTTTTTTGCAACAACCTCATTTGAAGAACTGACATTTACATAAAAAATCCTATAATTTTCCATCTTAGTTCCTCTGGTTTGATCTTCATGTAAATTAATTGATTTCACTAAAGAAAAGATTGAGGGAGAAGAAAATAGTTCAAAAGAATCAACTCCATCAGTTATAATACCATTATTAATCATACTCCATCCTTTAAATAGATCTGTAATATCTCTACCTCTCTCATCATAAATTTTCAGATTTTCCATACTGTTATATATACCATCTAATCCTGGCTCTACACCTCCTCCAGAGAAGAAACGAACTTCGGGATTGCATAAATCAATGTTACATTTTAACAAATAATAGTTCCGCCTAGATCCTAGTGAATCATCAATAACGATATGCCTTAGCTCCACATCAGTAATATTATAATTTTTATAATATCTACTACATGATGCAAGAGCAAGGCATATACAAGCTAATATAATTTTTCTTTTCATCATCTGTCTATCAAATAAATTTGATAAATCCCATGAATATTACCAAATACATGCGATTTTCGAGTAGTAGATTCTCCCCAAGTCCAATAATGAACATAGTTAGAATTATCCATCCCTGTCATTTGTATATAATGATTTGGGAATCCATCACCAATATGTCCTTCTGCTGTGTGATGAACAAGACCAATAACAAATTTTTCTCCATAATTTATTTGTTTCATAAAAGACATTGTTGGAAATGAAGATACCACTTGTACTTTGGCTCCAACATATGATTTTAGGAATTCTTCAACAAAACTTGGGTACATAAATGAAGAGGCTCCACTTTCTCCTGCAAAAGGATTAAATGAACTAAATGCATTATTTTTATTGGTAATGGCACCTTGCATAATTGCATCAACAGAACGCATACCTACAGATTTCAAATTACTTTCAGTTCCATTCTTCATGTCTTCAGTTACCGTTAGAGAATATCCATTATTTGTTGATTTTCCTGTAGTATATAAGCTGATAGCGGTTTGGGCATATAATTCGGGCTGTTCTTCTACCATGTATTTTGAAATTGCAGCTGCTCCACATGTTCCGTTTGTGCCTTGCTGAACACTTGTAGGATGTTTTATTTGATATGTTAAATCCTCAACAAACTTATTTTTAGATATATAAGGAAAGACGGTTGAAGTTTTTTTCTCTTTTGCAAACTTATCTATTATTGTCAAAGCATTTTTTCTATGAGACCCATCTCCCATTCCTGTTTTGTCAACTAACAGAATTGGATTATTATGACAATAAGCATAAGAATTTACATTTGGATATTTCTCTTCCAAAGGATCCGTACTCATCCACAGACTAAGTCTCGGCTCATAATACCTCGCACCATAATAGTACAGTCCCATCTCCTCATCAAATTCCTTGGCATTGAAGAGGTAAGGCGTGTTCCAAGTATTATTGCGCTCCTCAATGAATACTTCGCCGAATGGCACATATTCGATATGCTGAGCCACCTCGCCATCAAGATTGGTGATGTAGCTTGAGCTGCCCAAGTGGTCGGGGTGATAGTAGAACTGCATCTTCTCGTAGTCGTCATTCGGCTTGAAGTTGCCATCAATGGCTGACCGAGTCATGGCTTTCGCCTGTGCAGCCTCCAGCGAGCCGTCGTTGCAGCAGAAGCCCCGACCGTTCACGTAGTCGTCGTTGTCCTCACCGTTGTAGGCCACGCCGAAGTCCTTATAGTTGTCCTTGATGGACTGCTGTTGCAGGGCATACTTCGCCTTGTAGTCGACCGTGATGCCGTCCGCCTCGTTGCCTGCGTATGGTATTCGTCTCGGATCGGCACCGTAGCTTGCAAGGTTACCTAATTTGCTGACGATTCTCTGTGAACCGATGTAGATGTGCTTGGTGTATCTGCCGCCCTGACTTGCCACCAAGTACGGACTGACGTAGAGGGTGAACTTAGCCGTGTTGGTGCGTCCGCCTGAGAATTCGGAGTTCACGTAGATTTCCTCATTCTCGCCGCTCAACTTCACCGTGCGTTCGCCGTCGGTATCATACCAGTAGTTGCTCACAAAACCGTTCTCGTTGGCTGCAAGGAGTCTGTTCTCCTCGTCCCACTTGTACTTTTGCTCGCCTGCCTTCTCATCCTCCTTGCCGTCCTTCTTTACGCGGCTCGTGTTGATATAGACAAGGTTGCCGTTGGCATCGTACTCGTACTTGTGACCGTTGCCCACGGTCGCACTGCCCGCAGGAGTCTCCTCCGTGCGGTAGTTCAGATCACGTACGTTGTCCAGCTGGAACTTATGTCCGTCTTCCTTCTGATAGGTATAGGTGAGGTCATAGCCTGCGTTGAGCGTACCATCGAACTGTACGCCGCTCTGCGAGAGGTGCTGCTTCTTGCTCGTGATGCGGTGCATGTTGTCATACCCCATGGCGAGCGTATAGGAGGCCGTCTTGCCGTCGGCACCAGCGTATGTTCCCGTGGCACTTGCCAAACGATATAATGGGTCATAGGTATAGCTGTGGCTCATCTGTCCGCCCGCCTTGCCGCTCTGCGGGAGCGGGGCATTGTTCTTTACACCCAGCACGTTGCTCACCGCGTCATAACTGTAGGCATTGTCCATGATGGTGCCTGCCTTGGCATTGACCACAAGGTTCTGAAGTCGGCGACGCTGTGGGTCGTAGGTGTAGAACGTCTCCGCCCCGTTGCAGTACTTCAGGTAGGTGCGTTGCTCGAACTTGTCGTAGCCAATCTTGTTCACATAGTCGTAGCCGTAGGACTTGTAGCCGCGCACGTGGGTGAGCTGTCCGCCGAGGTTGTAGTCGTAGGTGACCTTCTCCTCATCAGGAAAAATCATTTCCAGCAGTCGGTTGTGGCTGTCGTACTTCCACTGCGTGACGTAGGTGGCGATTGCCTGATTGGGCACAATCATCGTACGCACGGTCTTCAGGACTTCACCCATCTTGCCGTAGTAGTACTCGATGGCACCGCTACCGTCCTCACGGAGCATCAGCCTGCCGATGCGATTGTAAGAAGAGTGAATGCCACCATAGTGGTACTTCACGTTGTTCTCCGGATGATCGGGATAGTTGATGGCTACCAACCTGCCGTAGTCATACTCATAGTTGATGGTCTTGCCCTCTTTTTTGAGGTTGGCTGTCTGCTTGGTAACTACATTGCCGAGATAGTCATAAGTAAAGGTAGTAATACCACTGGCTGGATGATTGACTTCCGTGCGGCGGTCGCCCATGTCATAGACCGATGTAGTTACGTTGCCCTCGGTGTCGGTCACCTTGACGAGCCGGTCGATGCCGTCATACTCGAAGGTGGTGGTAATCGTTCCGTCCGGCCCGCTGAGCTGCTCGGTCTTCACCGTCTTGCCGCTACCGTCGGTGTAGGTAGCCTGCCTGTTTCCGAGTGCGTCGGTGACGGTGGTGACAAGCGTGTTGCTGCCAGCCTCGGTAGCGTATTCCGTCTTGGTAGTGCTGTTATCTGGCAATGTCACCGTCGTGGCACGGTCGAGCACGTCATAGACGCTCACCATGGGCGATACATTGTCAAAACTCTTGTTGAACGTAGTTCTGCTGCCCGTCGGCTCGGTGGTGGGATAGTAAGCCTTTGCCACGCGTCCGAATGCGTCATAGACGTTGCGTCCGCTGACGATCATCACGTTCTCGTCCTTGGGCGCGCTGCCCTTGGCTGCCGTGGTGACCACGCCGTCCTTCTTCACCTGCACGGGTCTTCCGAAGCCGTCCACGAGGGTGACGGTCTCGAGGTCGTCGCTCGGATGCTGCACGTCGTAGTGTTTGGTCACGGCGTATGCGGGGGCGGTGATGCCGTTTTCCCCGAAGGTTGCCTTGGGCTGATAGTCAAAGGCGATGATATACGGAACACCCGTAGCCAACTCATTAGGACCGCGGACGGCCTTGATGCGTCCAAGGTTGTCGATGTCGGTCTCATAATAGAAGTGGTTGAGGTCCATGCGACGCAATGCCATACCGTAGCGGTAGTCGAAGTTGCTTGCCTCGCTGCGATAGCCAAAGGCATCGTCCACACGCTCCACGTACATGTTCATCACTGGCTCGTAGCGGTAGCTGTACCACATACGCTGTCCCTTGCCGTTGGCAGGAAGCGTGGTCTTGGTGATGTTGCCGTAAGCATCATAAACGTAGTCGGAAACGGCTTCGCCACCACCGAGTTGTTGGCGTATCTGCGTGAGGTGGTCGGCATGGTTCATGTCGTACTTGGCAGACACATGATGGTAGGTTTTGCCATCGCCACCTGTTACGGTAACATCGACAGGAAGACCGAAGATGTGCTTGGCATCGTTAGAGGCATACTGAATGGCAGTCTGATAATCGAAACTACCGGAGCCGTTCTCTCCGAGTCTGCCCTTGTCACTGAATTTATAGGACTTCAGCTCACCGTGATAGCCCGTGAGGTAGTATTCGTTCCATGCCTCGGAGGTGGTGATGCCGCTTGCTTTGCCCTCATATTGTCTGTTGGCAGTATAGCGCAAGGGGACAAAGGCCGATGCACGGTCGCTGCACAATTTCTCCTGCTTGGCAAAGGTGTACTTGTCGCCATTGGCAGTGAGATAGTAGCCATCGTATTCGTTCTTGGTCTCAGTGTACTTGTTGCCGTTGGCGTCCTCCACCGTCGCACCGAGTTCGTTGCCCTGCGCATAGTAGGTCGATACGTCATAGAGCTGCACAGCCTGACGATAGACGGCTGAGTCGCCCTTCTCGGTGTCGATGTTCTTGGTAACGATCTTGCCGAAGCCGAGGAACTCACGCTCGTGGCGGTCTTTCTGTCCGTCGGAGTAGGCGAAGACGGTCTTCATCAGAGGTCCGTCATCATGGATACCGTCATCGACGGTCACGGACGACATCACCCACTTGCCGCCGGGAAGTCCGTAGGTTGGCGTGGTATGTTCGTAGTCGAGCGTAAAGGTGCCGCCGAGCGAGTTGGTCACGCTCCTAAGCATGTTCGTCCTGCCGATGGCGGAGCGAGTAACCTTTAGTTCGCTTTCTTTATCGGACTCAACGATGTCCAAATACCCGTCGCCGTCAACGTCCTGCAGGGAGTAGGTCGTGCGGTTGATGGAGTGTCCCGTGCTTGTGCCGGGATTCAGACAAATCTTGACAACCGGCGTAGGCATGGGGGTGAAAATTGTATAGGTAAATGCACCATTAACCGATTCTGCTGTAGATATGTTTTCACTCAACAACGAGGTTCCTTTCCAAAGAATGCCATCAGTAAATCCGTCTCCTTTGTTCAAGGCGACAAAGACCTTGTCGTCTGTCATCCAGACCTTGTCGGGCAAGCCATCGGAGTTGATATCAATCAAATCATATTCTTCTACACCTCGAGAGGTTACCAAACCGACTCCTCCACTAACGCTCCCCGAAGCTTTTACTATACTTTTCTTATCTTCTGTAATATGTTTTTTTGTAAAAATCGTATCACCGGCGCCTATACTCATGTTGTAAGAGTTTGTCTTTCCGCCCTGTATGCGATCTATGTCCCATGCTATAGGATCAGCAAACGAATAACCAAGGTTTAATCGAACTCTCCTATCTGTCAGAATTTTATCGGGGAGTCCATCTCCATTGATATCCATGAATGTTTCTACAGCGTCTTCTGTATTCTCAGGAATGTTACCAGATATGGATATTTTGGCAAGGAAAGATGTACGCAGGTTATTGAGAGCTTTTTTGAGCCCAGTATTCATTTGCGTACCAGTAGAACCGCCTTTGTAGGGTGTCATCATATCCAAGAGTGCTACACCGGAAGCGACAGGTTTTCCGCCTGCTCCCCATGCTTTGGAACTATGTTTCCCTGTGGTTTTACCCATGCCACTATATTTCTCTCCGCTGAGACCTCCTTGAGTGTTGGTATATTGAATGGTACCTCCTGCGATGATGTCTGGATAACCGTCGCCATTCATATCCGTCATGGTTACATCTGTTGTTGACGTTCCTCCTGCTTCATTGTAGGTAATTCCCATACTACCTCCTTGCTTGACTGTACTTTTGCTGGTTGATACCAGTGTCACAGCAGTGGCTCCTGTTCCTTGCAAACAATCTCCTGTAAGTGCCGCTGTTTCTGTACTACCTTCTAAAGGATTTGTCAATATGACTTGCTGCTCACCCAATCGAGCAGTCCCCATCGTATCTGCCGTCAGATAAATGAATTCATTCTGACCTATCCAGCGTGCAAAGGTCATTTGGTCTGTGCCAATAGGTGTAAACGCCATGGTTCTCGGATCCAGTTTGGCATCCTTGCTGTCGGGAAGTTTCAGCAGTGATTCGTCAATAGGCTTGCCATACCTGCCTTCGGAGGCATTATAGGCAAAACCGCCCCAGCCACGATACAGCATACCCATACCGGTATTGTCACTTTGGGCATAGAAGCCCGCCTGTGCTGTGCCTGTACCGCTTACCGTAGCCATCGAGGTTACTGCCTGTCCCGATATGTTTCCTGAATAGGAGTAGTCTATCCATATCTTGCCTGCACTGACACCTGTGATTGTCAGCGGGTCTCCTGAAAGAGAACCGCCATTGAGCGTATAGGTCTTCTTGCCGAGCAACTTGTCAGCCGTCTTGACGGTCATCGTCACCGTTCCGCTTGCCGTCGGGGGAACGACGGTAATGCTTGGGGTTACAGACAATGATGCCGTATTGGAGCCCAGTACAACGGGCTTTCCCTCATTGACCATATCGGCAAAGAGAACATAATGGGCAGCCCCTGCCGTTTGCTGCTTGCTGCCATCCTTGGCGGTCACTTCCACCTGCGGTGTCCATCTGACTTTCGACCAGTCCACGTTGGAAGTGGAGCTGACCTCAAACTTCAAATTGGTATAACTGTCAGGATTGGGGATTGTCTGTTGGAGTTCTCCGTCAAACGCTTCATTCCACGCAAAGGTCCGGGTGTATATTTCCTTTTTCCGGTACTTGGGATTCTTATTTCCCAAACTGTCCGTCTCGTTATTGGATGCGTAGACCTTGAGTGTTACATCATCAGTCGTTACGGGTTTGGTAAACTTTCCGGAAAGCCCCAATGAGATGCTTTCTGCAATGTTGGCCACAGTGTGGGCATCATAGATGGCTCCCTCCTCCGATTTGTACACCGTGGTGGAGAGACCGTCGGGAAGTTTCTCTTCCGTTCCCGCATAGGTGATGACGGGTGCCCATTTCACGTTGTCGAAAGCGCCGTTGCTTGTTTCCTCGGTACCGCTCTGCACGCGGAAGTAGATTCTATCTCCTTTCTTGACGGCGATATCCTGTGCCGTTGCATTATAGGCTGTGGCGTCGCCCTTGGCAATTTTCTTGTTCCAGAGTTCTGTACTACCTTTCTGAATGGCTACGCGCACACCATCAGCATGAGCATACTCATCGGTATCGTATTCGCCTGTTGGAGTAATCAAACTAACTGTACCCGAGATGCTGATGATTCCATCTTTAGGTGCCTGCCATACACGTACCATATCTTCCATAGGAGAGGATTTAATCAATTCTGCCTGCTCGGCAGGATCAACCTCCACAACAGAGGCATCTATCTTCCCGCCATAAAAAATCAGACGACGCGGAGCAGCACCACTCAGAAGCAAAAAAGGAAGAACAGCACCACATTGATCGAAAACTACAAGATGAAAAAAAAAAACCCCACCACAAAAAACGACAACCACAACACCACCACCAATAACAGAGAGGAAATACACAGACGTGGTGGTAGTCGAACAAAAAGCAACACCAACAACAGCAGCCAAGAAATAATAACACACAGCCGCGATGGCACCTCCACCAGAGAAAGAACTACTGAACGAAGAAAAAAAGGAAAAAACAACAACAACTGCAACAGCTCCACAAAAGACTACACCCTTAGCAGAAGTACATATCTGAGGACGATAATAAACAGAACCACCATCCCGAAAAACCTTGTCAGGAAATCCATCACCATTAAGATCCACAAAAGTAAAGAATCCATTACAATTATCAAAAGAATAACCAAAAGAACCACCAATAGTACCACCTGTCCAAGAACCTCCATCAACAACACCTACACCAGCATAGAAAGAACCACCAAAAGAAAAACTCGTTGTTCCACCAAAGGCACTAGGTTTGTCACAAAAAACGCCACCAACAAATTGGAAAGGACTCAAAAAGCCTGCACCAAAACCGTCATTGTGCGTATTCCATATTTCCTGTTTTTCCTTAAAAGGCACATACCCCTTTACGGCCTGCACATCATCATAATACTCAAATTTTTGATAAGACACTTCTGCACCTTTGTCGTCGAGTTGCTTCACACCCGTAAGCACATCTTTGTTGAACGCACCCTCCCTATAGGCAAAGGAATAACTGCGCAGCGCACAGCCTTGGAAGTGCACCGTTACCTTCTCCAACAAACGATTCGACGAGGTGAGGAAACCATAGCGGGCATTGTTGGTCTTGAGGCGTTTCTCCTTACCGCCCTCGAAGACAACCACGGTATGGGGCGCCTGTCCGCTATTACCAGCACGTACTTCCTTAAGATAAATGGCTTTTGCCACAAGCCCACCACGAACAGGCTCGTCGGCGGTCTCATAGACGTACTCGATATAATCACCATGAGTCTCCTCCACACGTTTGAGCTTCCACTCAGAAATAACCTCACGGCTGTGCCCACTAACATCGGTGATGGTACCTTTGAGAACGGCACCTTCACCACCATAAATATACTTGACGCCTTGCTTATCAGTTACCTCCCAAGAATAGTCGGCAGGAGAATTACCCTTTCGGATAATACGGCTGAAGTCTCCTCCCTGCCGAGTGTAGAACTGTCTGTCCGCTTTTCGGTTCATCTTCTCACCACGGTGAGCCACCCCCATCTTGCCGTCGTCACCCATCGTGGAAAGCATAGAGCCCGACATCAAATAGGTCTCGGTTTCTTTACTTGTATCGTATCTTGGGACACCCCAGCGAGTATCCAACGTAATAGAAGGAACAGAGAGATTCCAACCCTCTCCAAGCCATCCACTACCGCCCTCACTACTATACTGTATGCCCAAAGATGGAGCCATACCATTGCGTGCGGGAGGCATTTCAAAGCCATACTGGAGATTAGCAGAACCTCGGTTGTTGGCTGTAGGAGGTGTAATGAGATTGATTTTTGATGTCGGATCCGCTGCCTTGATGTCGTTCATCATTGTTGGTGTGAATCCGTCGGTCTGTGGTGATTCGGGTGCTTTGATGACACCGTTAATCATATCTGTAAAGTGAGTGGTCTTTGAGACCACACAGGCAGAAGCCTTGTCCACTTTCACCCTTTCGAGAGCCACCCAATGTTTTGTCTCTTTATCGAAATAGTAGGTGTTGATATCGTCTTCTGTAAAACCGCTTGGGATTCGCGTGCGGTCGTATTTTATCTTCACCGTTGCACCCTTGCCCTCGAAGTGGTTGCCGTGGGGCAGAAAGCGGTAGCCGTCTCCCTTGGCGGTGACGTTGGTCATGCCGTAGTCAAGGGCAGGAATGTCCGTCTCGCGGAGTGCCGTGATGGAGTATCTGCCATCCCTTGCGATGTCCGCAGCCTTCACGGAAAGGACGTTGCCGCCGATGGCGATGCTGTCCGCCCTGTGTGCGAGGAACTGCTTCTCCGCCTTTCCACCGACGGACACGAGGGCACGGGCATAGTCCGCCCTGCCTCCTTGTATGGGTGTTATTTTCCTACTGATGTTCCTGCCATCAATGACTGCCGTGAGCTTGAGCTGTCTGCCCGTCGATGGCACGATGCCCTCGAATTCTCCGTCATGGACGGTGAGGGTTGTGCCGTTCACTGAGACACGGCTTGCCTTCCCACGCACGAAGCCGTAGAGATAGGTCTGACCGTCATAGGCTACGGGGACGGAGGAAAGGATTATTTCTTCCTGCTTATTGGTATTAGTCTTTGTCTTAGCATCCGCTACGGTTTCGATATGTACGTTCCTGACCGAATAGGCGTAGGAAGCATCCGTCGGAATGGTGAAGAGGACGGTGTTCCTGCCGTCCTTCAGCCACTCGGGGCTTATTTCCTCCCTGACGGTCTTCCAGTCCTTGGAAAGAACCGTAAGGTAGCCGCCGACAGCCATGCGATCGTTGATGCTCCTGCTGATGCCCTGACCAGAACTTACGCCCTTGAGGTCATAGACCAGCCATGCGCGCATATTTGGAGAGACTTTCTCGACTGTTATCTCGAAGATGTTGTCCTCGGGGTTGTCCGAAACCCGTCCGTCGGGCTGTCCTATGATGCCCGAGGCATGATCTGCCGTGTAGATGGTCGCCATAACGGAAGAAGTTGCTGCTGCTGTCGTCTTTGACTTATCCTCCTTCCTTGCCGTCCGTGATATTCCCTGCGTAGCTTTTTCTGCATTATGGACGTTCTTCGTGAACGTCTCGGTCTGTGCTGCCACGGATTGTGATATACTCGTGCCGTTGTTTTCACGTACACTGTCCTGTCCCTTGTATATATGCGTCGCAGCGATGGCTGCGGTGATGGCTGTCAGTAATGCCGCCGATATGAGGTAATGCTTTGTCTTCATAGCCGTTGGAGTTTAGTAGTTTGCCATTATCTTCCTTGTGAATTCCTCTTCTAAGGTGAGTGCTTTGACGACGTACACGCCCGTCTGCGGTACGGTGAAGTCGGCACGCTTGATGGTGCCTCCCGCCATGTCCGTCCGGCTCAGCAGCCTTCCCGATGTATCATAGACGAGCAGTTCGGCATCGGTCTCCTTGGCAAGTCTCAGCTCGGCACTGAACGCCATACCAGTCCCGTCCTTCCTTGTCACGGTGAGGGCAGAATGGGCTTGTCTCTCGATGGAGGAGGTGTTTTCTGCCGACCTTGCCTGTGCCTTGGGCACGTTCGGGCTGCACTCGCTGCCGATAATTACCGCCATGCTGTCCTCGACAGCCTTCTTCGTCTCGTAGGCCACGCCCCTCGAAACGCTCGTCAGGGCGAAGTCTCCACCGTCGATGCTCAGCCCGTCGATGGTCGAGAGTCCCTTGTTGAAGCCCATGCCGAAGAGCCAGCCGAGACCGGCTTTCTTGGCCGCACGGTGGACGACGATGCCGTTTACCGTATAGCTTACCGTGTCGGGGGTGAAGATGATGCCGAGTGCGTCACCTCCATTCAGGGTGACGGCAGCACCCATGGGTTTACCCTCGACCACGACTTGTGCCGTGGCATTCTTCACGTCGAAGCCGTGGAGGATGTTCTTTCCCAGTCCGAGCGTGGTGCAGAGTCCCGCCCTGTAGTCGGAGGTGAGCG
>NZ_AUME01000055.1 GCF_000430525.1 Prevotella corporis DSM 18810 = JCM 8529
GAAGTATTCCTGACGACTTGACCCTTTTGGCTTGTGGGACAAGCACACCCGATCAATTGCTTCCTTCCCATGCGTCTATGGTTCATGGAGAATTAGCCAACTATCCTATGGAAATATTTTCCTCTGCAGGTGTATGCCTTACCTCATTGCAGGCATTGAAAATATGCTATAGCAATATTCTTGCAGGACTGCATCAAAAAGCTGTATGCGTGGCATCAGAATTAACTTCACCTGCATTGGTATCCAAATTTTATGACCCTGAGTATGAAGCTACACATGACAATCCTGACAAAGACCCTTATATGGCTTTTGAGAAGGATTTTATGCGATTTATGCTTTCTGATGGTGCAGGAGCGGTATTGGTGCAAGATCATCCCGAAGGAATATGTCCTCTCAAAATCGAATGGGTTGATATGACTTCCTATGCCAACGAACTACCGACCTGTATGTTTATGGCATCAGAGTTGCAAGAAAACGGACGACTCAAAAGTTGGAAAGAGTTCTCTCCTGATGAGATTAAGGAGCGTGCCGTACTTGTCGGCAAACAGGACATTCGGCAGCTAAAGAAATACATCATCAAGTTTTGGGTAGACCATATCGAAACCGTACTTGCCAAACATCATGTAAAAGCGGAAGAGATAGATTATGTCATACCTCATGTTTCCTCGATGTTTTTCTATGAGAAGTTAAATGACGAAATTGCTGCTCGTAATATTGCCCTGACAAAAGAGAAGTGGTTTACAAACCTTACTTCTGTCGGCAACATCGGCTCGGCTGCCATTTATGTCGGATTGGAAGAACTCATAAGGACAAAGGAAATAAAGCAAGGGGACAAGATACTTCTCCTTGTACCCGAGAGTGGAAGGTTCTCATATGGAACGGTATTGCTTACTGCTGACTAAGTAGAAACCAACTTATTGCTCTCTTGCAAGGATGTAATAAGGTTTTGTATGAGAAGTATTAGTAAGTAAATCAAAAAACGCAATCAAAGATTTAAAACACAAACTTAGTCGTTTGGAAGCTGTAAAATTCATTACAGCGCAGCAATTCTCTTCCGTAATGATTGGCGGTAAACTGTGTGAAATAAGAGCGTTATGAATGCTGACGTTATAGCATTAAACTAAAAATACTACAAATATGAAAAAAATAGATGATTTCAAGTTGGCAAATGAAATGCTGGAAAAAGTCTTAGGCGGATATGTTTCATCAACTCCTGAAAGGCTTTTTACATTCCAAGGTGAATATGCGGCAGTACAAGCAAATAATGTACACCACAATACCTCCCATGCTTGTGGCTGTGGATGCGGCTGTGCAGGAGGAGCAGGAAACGGTAGTGGTGCTGGCCGATAAATATTATTTATGGCATATGATGAAAAGGAATATTCTTTCTCATCATATGCCTTGTTACTTCTATATGATAATTTCCAAATTTAAGAGAAATAGTGAATATGATGTTGTTGGATAATCCTCATTTCTTAATTATAAAAGATAATGAACATTTTATCTTTTATAATACTATAAGACATTATGCCTGTAGAATAAGCGAGTTAGATTTGGTTCTATTTGATTTGTTTTACAAATACAAAGACCTATCGATTATTTTGTCTCAGTTGGATACAAAATACCATCAATATGTTAAGAGTGTTTATTCAGCCGTCATTGACAATAACGTTCTATCCGACACTCCTGTAATGACTTGCGACACTATAGGTAAAGTGTATCCTCTATCCTATTATCTACATCTAACTTATAAATGTAATTTAAATTGCACATATTGCTATAATAAAAGTATACGGTCTGAATTTGTTGAGATGCCTAAAACAAAATGGGATATAATTCTTGACAAGGTTCTTTTATATGCAAAAAGCATCATAATAACAGGAGGTGAACCATCTCTAACACCTTTGTTACCATATATCATTACACAAATAAGAAACAAAAAAAAGGATATTCATATTGAGCTGATATCCAATTGTATGACAGATTTCTCTGCTTATGAATATGCAGATGAAGTTTTTGGTAATATAGATCGTGCGATTTTTAGTTGTGATAATCTATCTGATGTAGGGCAAACACGTATTAACTTCAACCCTTCTTTATTTAGGAAGAATATTGATTTTCTGAAAAAGAAGTATAAAGAATTGCCTATAACCATAACCAGTGTATTCTCAAAATGTAATCTATCAGAAATCAATAATATTAAAGAGTATTGTAGCTGTCAATCTGTCAATTTTAGGAATGTACTCATTGTACCAAATGGAGTATCCGAACTATCACTTTTGCCTACATTGGAAGAATATTGCTCTACCTTATCATCATATACCCGGCCGTTAGATAGTCTACGTCTTTATTGTGGGGCGGGAATTGGAGTTTTAAGTGTAGACCCATTAGGAAATGTGTACCCATGCCAAAGTCTCCATTATAAAGAGTATAGGATGGGAAATTTACTCGCAGATAGTATAGAGGATATCATACACACACAAATACATAAAGATATTGCAAAAAACTTTTCTATAGATAATATACCGACCTGTAAAGATTGCAAAGTTAAATACATTTGTAGCGGGGGATGTAGGGCGGCAACTTTAAATATTGAAGGGAAAACAACTGATTTTCCAAAAACACTATGTCCATACTATAAAGAGAAAGCAATCAACATGTTAAAATCCATTCCAAAACAATAAAGCAATGAAGATAAAATTGATATTTTTCGTACTGTTATTTCATCTTTTTGGCAATGTTATACAAGCAAAAGAAAGAAATAACCTAATCATCCACGTCAAGGATTCTCATAGTGGTGAGCCTCTTGCTTACGTACAAATTGAGATACAAAGTATTCATGACTCTCTTGTATGCTTTTCGGATACAGTAGGTATATGTCAAGTAAAATTATTGGATGGAGAATACGATATTCGGTTTAATTTATTGGGATACAGCAAACTGCAAAAACACATAAATCTCACCGAAAGTAAGTCATTAGATATATTATTGTCAGTAAAGACAATGGAATTAGAAGGGGCAACTGTGGTTGCTCGAAAAAAGTTGATAAAGATGTCTGATAAAGGTATTATTTATGACATTTCTAAGGATACTAATATCCGAGCATTAAATTTATTGGATGCAATTAATCATGTACCATTGGTAAATGTTACTCCAAATGGAAATATAACAGTAAAAGGCAGTTCGGCTTATTCAATTTATCTGAACGGAAAGCCTTATCGTATGGCACAATATGATCCGCAAACAGTATTAAGGTCTTTTCCCGTATCTACCATTGAAAAGATTGAGGTTATTACTCGTTTAGATGGGCGATATGACGGTGATACAGGAGATGCTATTATCAACATTATCACGTCGAAACATCACTTTGATAACTGGTCACTTACATTGAATGGCAATTCTAATACTCTTCCTAAAGCGGGTGCAGGAATGAGTTTGGTTGGCACGCAGAAAAAGATTGATTACTTGTTAGGATATAATTTCGGTTATGACGGACAAAGAAACCAACCCGTAGAGTCATCAGGCATCTATTCTACTGCAAATGCTTATCAAGAAAATACAGCAAGTGGTATATCTGACGGTAAATGGAAAACGCATACATTGAGAGCAATGGTTGTATTTAATATAGACAGTCTGAACAGTCTATATGTTGACGGTCATGCACTGATAAAGCAAACTGATATGAGCACTGATTGGAATCAGCGGTATAAAGTTCAGAGTTGGGCAAAGCCACTTAACACAACTTTTCTTTCTAAGCACAATAATACAGCCGGAACATTTGAATCTAATGTTCTTTATAGAAATATGTTCCGAAAAGATAAAAGTAAAGAGCGTTGGATGGCAGGCTATCGCTATACTTATAATCCTGATATTAGATATTTTAATCAAACATCTGTTGACAATACAAACATTGAGCAAAAGAGCAGAAACAAAACGCATGGCGGTTTAAATGAACACAGCCTTATGGCAAGTGTTACTCTAATAGATAATGATACACAATATTTGCAGATAGGAGGAAAGCAGATATTTAGAAAGGGAGCAATAGACACGGAATTGCTTACCCTTAATCAAAATAATGAATGGGTGTCGGAAACCGATGAAAGTTTTGCACAGGACCAAATCCGTTATCACCAAGATGTCTCATCGGCTTTTGCCTCATACGCTATCAGTGTCAAGGACTTTACCTTTGACACATCGCTTCGGTGGGAATATACTCATATGAAAATGTTGTTTCCTAAGATGACAGAAGCAGATTTCTCAAAAACTTTTGGAAATATAACTCCATATATCGGTGTGTCTTATCAAAAGGGAAATTCCTCTTTATCACTTTCTTATAAAGGTGGAATGATGCGCCCAGACATTCTTATGCTTAATCCTTTTAAAACATACTCTTCTCAGTATAAAGCGGAAATGGGTAATCCTGAATTGGAAAGTTCTTATATCAATACTATTGATGCTTCGTATATGGTTTATTCTAATACGATGTTCTTTTCTTGTGGTTTCACATTCAAGCATCAGAACCGACCAATTGTATTGTATCCAAGCTATTCAGAAAAATTGCATCAGTATATGAATCAATATATGAATATAAGTTCATTGAATGATTATAGGGTGAATTTCTATGGTAATTACAAACCTATCATACCTTTATCTTTAACCTTAACGGGTGATTTTGGATTATATAGAATGAAGGACTATACTGGAGGTTATGATAACGGAAAATCGTATAATCTCACTTTTATGTGCGACTTTTCATTGAAGCATCAATGGACATTAAGTCTGCAATATGGTAACTATCTGAATATGCACCCTATTTGGGGTAAGACACACAGCTTTAATATATATTCATGCAGTGTCAGCAAGTCTTTCTTGAAGAATGCTTTAAATGTAAGAGTAATAATGAACTCTCCATTTAGCAAGTTTACTAAAATCAGAGAGCAAAGCATATTGCCTTCATATTCTGGTTCACAAACAAATTTTATGCGAGCAAGAGCCTTCGGCATAGATATTACCTACACTCTGCAAAAAGGATCGCATAAAGAGATCAAGCGCGACAGAACACTAAAGAATGATGACCAAAATACAGGAGTAGAATGAAGAAACTCTTTTTCAATATCAAACAGCGCGATGCTATGGATTGTGGTCCGTCATGCCTCGCTATGATAGCGAGGTATTACGGATTGCGACCAGAACGTGATGGCTTACGTCGTTCTTGCTCTTTGGGCAAGGATGGTGTTTCTTTGCTTGGTATCAGTAAGGCAGCAGAAACTATCGGTTTCAAGACTGTTGGAGGTCGAGTAAGTTTTGATACACTTGCATTTGAAGTTCCTTTGCCCTGCATTGTTCATTGGAATCAGAATCACTTTGTTGTTGTATATAAAATAAAAAAGCACAAGAAAGGAAAATATACCGTATATGTTGCCGACCCGAGTAAAGGACTTGTTACCTATACTAAAGAGGAGTTCTGCGAGCATTGGGTAAGCACCAAGACCAACGGCGAGGAGAAAGGCATAGCCCTACTCCTTGAACCAACGGAGCAATTCTGCGCTCAAAAGGATGCGAAAATCGTTCCCACTCAAAACCGCTTGAAATTCCTTTGGGGGTATCTCAAAAAATACAAGCGTTTCTTTACGCAACTCATTCTCGGTCTGTTGCTTGGCTCGCTCCTGCAACTTGTATTTCCATTCCTCACACAAGCTATAGTAGATACGGGTATAGGAGGAAAGGATATAGGCTTTGTATGGTTGGTGCTCTTGGCAGAGATGATGCTACTTTTCAGCCGTACTGCCATCGACTTTATCCGCTCCAAAATACTCCTTCACATCTCCACACGTATTAATATCTCGCTCATATCGGATTTCTTCATCAAGCTGATGAAACTACCGATGAAGTTCTTCGACACCAAACTGATGGGCGACCTCTTGCAACGCATTGAAGACCATCGACGTGTGGAGCAGTTCCTCACCTCAAGCAGTCTGAGCCTGCTATTCTCGTTCTTCACCTTCCTTGTCTTCGGTGTCGTCCTTGCAGTCTATAATCTCGGCATCTTCTTTGTCTTCCTCATGGGAACATCGCTTTACGCAGGCTGGATTATACTCTTCCTCAAAAAGCGCAGACAACTTGACTATAAGTATTTCGAGCAGGCAGGACGCAACCGCAACGTCAGCTACCAACTCATAAGCGGTATGCAGGAAATCAAGCTGCAGGGATGTGAGCAGCGCAAACGATGGGAATGGGAGGATGTGCAAGCCGACCTTTTCAAGGTCAATCTGCAATCACTCAATCTTCAGCAAGTACAACAGTCAGGAAGCATCACTATCAACGAGGTAAAGAATATCTTGATTACCGTTCTTGCTGCCACAGCCGTGATACATGGAAACATGACGCTCGGTATGATGCTGGCAGTACAGTATATTATCGGACAGCTCAACAGCCCTGTGGAACAACTTATTCAATTTATCTACTCATGGCAGGACGTGAGCATCAGCCTTGATCGCATGAACGAAATACATACCGAGACCAATGAGGAGAATGCCGAACGGACACATACCACCTATACGGACGAAACTACAGGAGGACATTCCCTCATGATAAAAGACCTTTCCTTTAAATACGACATCTACAGTCCGAAAAATATTCTGTCGAATATCAATCTTTCTATTCCCAACGGTAAGGTAACGGCAATCGTTGGGGCAAGCGGAAGCGGAAAGACCACACTCGTAAAACTCCTTTTGGGATTCTATGAGCCACTGAATGGAAGTATAGAAATGGGCAATGCCAATCTGAATGAATACAATCTTGGTTGGTGGAGAAGCCAATGCGGTGCGGTCATGCAGGAGGGCTATCTGTTCTCCGATACCATTGCGAGGAATATTGCCATACCAGACGATGAGCCAGACATCGAACGCATCCGCCATGCTGCCCGTGTGGCAAACATCGCAGACTACATCGAAGCCCTGCCTTTGGCTTACAACACGATGATAGGACAGGACGGACAGGGCATCAGTCAGGGACAACGACAACGCATTTTGATAGCAAGGGTAGTTTATAAGAATCCAATGTTTGTCTTTCTGGATGAAGCGACCAATGCACTCGATGCCAACAATGAACGAGCCATTACAGAAAACCTCTCGGAGTTCTACAAGGGAAAAACAGTTGTAGTAGTGGCACACCGCCTTTCCACTGTTCGCGATGCCGACCAAATTGTAGTTTTGGATGAAGGTAAAATTGTAGAGGTAGGTACACACGAGGAACTGACTGCTAAACGTGGTAAATATTTTGCCTTAGTAAAGAATCAATTAGAACTTGGCAACTAATATGGAAGAAGAAAAGAAACCAGAACGAAGCTTTGAACTGCGTAGCGAAAAAGTTCGTAGTATCGTGGGACAGATACCCTCCTCGCTTATCCGTTATGGCATTACCGCCATCGGAATGGTGTTGCTCTGCCTTTTTGCTGTAGCCTATTTCCTGCCCTATAAACAAGTATATTCGGGTACGGCTACCATACACAAAACGGCTACCACACCAGTAGACAGCACAAATATAACCATCTTGCTTAAGTTTGAAAACAAGCGTCCTGACAAGATGAAGGGACAAATAATTTGTCTGCAATCTCCCTATGGAACGTTTGCAGGACAGATACGAGACCTGTCTCCCGTCCGTGACACATTGGAGCGCCAGGAAGCACTATGCCGTTTCAAGTCAGCCGACATAAAAACTGTAGAAAACCAAACGGTGGATTTCCAGATAACTCGAACATCGGGCAATCTGCTGCAAAAAATGCTTGGGGACATCTAATTCCATCGCACATTCCTTATCTCTCTCGATAGTCAATGGTTAAACTCACTGCTTTTTCTTGCAAGGCAGTGAGTTCTTTTGTCAAACCGATAAGCTCCCGCAACAATGCCTGTATGCTTTTATCTGCCGTATAAAGGCGCATCAGTCGTACCACCTGATTGTAGTTCACTCCAATTTTATGTACTTGGGCTGTGAGTTCAGAGAGCTTGCGATAATACTCCACGGCGGACTTATCCACCGTTATCACCTTGAACTGCTCCCCCAATAATCTTGCACGTACGAAATCAGACTTGGACTTAGAGCCTGACTTGTGATAGAGGTCTATCACTCGTATTTGGTCTTTCGGGTCTGGTAAACGGACGTGCCAATCGTCCCACTTGTCGGGCATATCACCATACTTTTTCGCTACTCTTTTCCTTGATTTATCGCTTGCCATATTCTCTTGTTTTTATTTCTCTAATCACGACTTCGGAGTGATTTTATTCCCCATTTGGGGCAAGGGTCTTTGTGGTACAAATGGCAGTTTGTGTCACAAAGACACACCTTGCTGATGTAGAAAATGGGATTATAAGCCCATGCCGTGTTACTGCATTCACTGAATACAGTAACTCAGCGTAGGCTTGCATTCGAGGAATGCAGTACTTCAGAGTTTCCGCCATCTTTCCACATCATCTTTGTATTGGTCGAGATGTTCTCGAAGCACCTGCTCCACATATCCTGAAACGCTTGCTCCCTGCTCACCGATTTTCCTCACCACGAAGTCCAACTTTTGTTGAGTTTCCTCTGATACATACACTGCTTTGCGGTGGCTGTTGCGAAAGGGCTGGAGATATTTCCCCTGAAACTCGGATAATTGCTTCCTGTCCCTTGTTTTTCCCATTCGTTGATGATTCTCTTCGGTAGAAGTAGCCCTTTCCGTTGGTGACAACTCTGTTTCTTGATAGGACGGTTGAGAATAGTCCTTGTGACTCTGCTTCTCATTTTGTTCCTCAACTTTAACAGGCTCAAATCTTTTCTTTTCCTCTTCATAATCTATCGGCTGATCAAAATCGGGCAACTCTTCGGGCTTGCGGAGCTTAACGCCATAATTTCCCATATCTCTAATGGCTTGTTCCAAGCGTTGTTTCCTTTTTTCATCTATTCTTGCCATAATTTCTTGGGTATTGCGTTATAATGCCTTTCAAGCATTGTTTGTATGTCGCTCTGTTTGTAAAGTATCTTCCCTCCGATTTTGTAGAAAGGAAGCGTTCCTAAGTTTCTGTACTCTTGGAGCGTACGTGTGCTGAGCCGTAATTGGCTGCAAACCTCCTCGCCAGTGAGGTAAACCTCTCCGCCCAGCATCGGACGGGCTGTGGAACAATAACGCTCCAGTTTCTTCAAAGTACCCTCCATCAACTGTGCAAACATCTGCATTTGAGGGTCTTGCTGTGTAATGATTTCTTTCTCTTCCATAGTTCATTCTGTGTTTGATTTCATTCATTGTTTGCATTCAGTAACTCTGCGATGTCGCTCTCCTTATAATAGCATTTATGCCCAATGATGGAGAAGGGTATTTTACCCGTGTCGCGATAGGATTGCAGGGTGCGCTTGCTGATGCCGAGCCTGCGGCATACGGCTTCATTGTCAAGCCATTCGTCCGTTTCGGGCGGATTGCCGATAAGCTGTTCAATACTGTGGATAAAGTCTGCAAATTCGGAGCAGTGCCGCTCCCACGCTTTGCGGTCGATGATAATGAGTTTCATTGCCGTGATTTTGTTTTGATTACTTTGTTGTTACTCGGCAAACAAACTGTTATGCAGTCCATTGCCGTACTTATCGAGTGCAAAAGTAAACCCTCGGAAGCACCGCTGCAAGAAATGAGGAAAAGCAGGGAAATAGAGAGAAAACAAGAGAAAAGACCAAAGGAGATCCATCTGTGTTATTGCGGTAATGAGATGAGGTGCCGGCTCTTTCCTTTTATCACATAGCAATTATTCTCTCGACAGTTCGATAGTTCGACAAATCGATATGTAGAACTATCGATAGATAGTTTTATCGATAGATTATTTTGACGATATATAGTTTTGACAACAGATAGTCATGACAATAAATTGTACAAACAACAGATAGTCCGTATTATCGTCAGTCCTATCTATTGTTGGTTGTTACGCCTTGCGTCCAAAGAGCCTGAGTATGCCGTATTCTTGTCGTGCCTATACTCTCTTACGGCAGCCCTGCCATGCAAGGTTGGGAGAGATGAATACGACCGCACGAATATTGAAAATGGCAATACCAACTTGAAAAGAAAAATCCTGCGGTGGAGATTCTTCTCTCCATCCGCAGGACTTGACCTTGTCAGGGCAGATTGGCTGCCGTTGTACCTTTGCACGATAAGAAACGGCATCAGGGACTTTGCGTGTGCTTTTGCTTACAACGCCTTTGGGCTTACCCCTCCGTCTGACCGATTATTGGCAGATGATTGCTCTTGGTGAGCAGCACTATTGTGCCTGTGAGTTCGGTGTAAAGACGGTCGTATTGCTCGTCAGAAGCAAATGTGTCCGTCAAACCGAATTTGTCGAATGTGGCTTGAATAGCCTTGTTCGACAACAATATGGGTGCGAGTTTATCGGGGAGCGGAGCAGGTAGTTCCCTTTCAAACTCGTTTTCCAATACAGATACAAGCGTGTCATACTTGGAGAAATGCAAGCCCTGATACAAAACCTCGCTTGCCATGCTTTCCGCTTCGGGGTGCGTGAAGCCTTGCGCCACGGCATCGCAGTAAGCTGTGAGAGCCATATCTGCCCGTGCAGTGATAAACTCCGTGTCTTTCAATCTCTCGGGGTGATGCTCACTCACATAACTTCTTAATTTCAATCGAAAGTAAGAAAGTTCCTGTTTGTTGTTCTCTTTCATAATCGTTTGGTTTTCAATCGTGAATAATAAATGTTTGGTAATTACTTCCTTTTTATGCTTGTTGCAATGGAACGTTCTGCCGTGCTATCGACTCACAATAACCCTCAAATACAGTATGCTCCTTGTCTGTGAGTGCAGTCATATCCTCTTGTATCTTGTGGTCTGTTATCTTTCCGTAGATTTGTGTCGTACCTATATTGCTGTGTCCGAGCATCTTGCTGAGCGTTTCCATAGAGATACCATTGGAAAGGCAAATCGTGGTTGAGAATGTGTGCCGAGCCATGTGAAAGGTCAAGCCCTTATCTATCCGGCATATCTGCCCGATGTTCACACACGCAAAGGATGCTTTCCTTATTGTAAGATTGGGGAATATCAAGTCGTCCGCTTTCTTGTCCTTTATATAGAGCGAAAGGATTTGTTTGGCAATGGGCAGAAGTGGGATAATCGCTTCCACATTGGTTTTCTGCCTTTTGATTCGGATTTCCTCCGTGCCGTCTGCATTACGGATGATATGCTTTAGCCTGAGCCGTTGCATATCCACACGAGCCAGACCAGTAAAGGCGCAGAAAAGAAAGAGTTGCCTTGCCCGTTCAAACTGCTTGTCAATGATGGGTGTTTGCAGTATCCGCTGTAGTTCTTCCGTTGTGAGATAACGCCTTGTGCGGTGTGGCTGTTCTGCCTTGTAGTCCGCAAAAGGGTCGATGCGGATATACTTCTTCTGCTGACCTATGCCGATGAGTTTTCTAAGGAAGATGACCGCTACCTGAATAGTGGCAAGAGAAAGGTTGCGCTCTGATTTAAGGTAGAAGTCCAGCCCTTCGATAAAACCATAGTCAAGCGATGAGTAGCGAATATCCTCCAGCCCCAAGCGTTCACGCAAATAAGCCTCAATGAGTTGTGTGGCATAGATGTAGTTGGCAAAGGTCGGCTTGGCTACCGTTATTCCTACGCAAGGACGCTTTTCCTCTATGAAAAGTCGTGCTTCCTCCATAAGAAAACCTTTGGGCTTGTCTTCTTCCATGAGTTCACGCTTCAGCAACTCAGCGGTAATATAGCCACGTTGCCAGACTAATTCTTGATACTTCGCTTTGACTTGTTCCTCTTTGGTTTGCAAATAGCGGTTAATTCCCTTTATCTCTTCGCCTGTTCCTTTGCACCGTCCCTTACGACTGTCCCAAAGTTCGGGAGCGATTTCCTTTCCCGTGCTGTATTGCACTTGCTCTCCGTCTATGGTGATGCGTCCCATAATTGGGCATTTGCCGTTCTTTTTCTCTTTGGAGCGATTGATATAAAAGAGTGTCTTGAATGTACTTCGTGCCATAATGTCAAAGTTTTAAGGTGAATGTATCTTGTATTCGCTGCTGCACTTTCTGCATATCCCGATGGATTCTTTCGGAGGAAACCGCTGCATATACCTGTGTCGTTCTCAGGTTGGTGTGTCCGAGCATACGGCTTACCGTTTCAATAGGTACACCTGCCGAGAGCGTGATAAGCGACGCAAAGGTATGGCGAGCCATGTGGAAGGTTAGCGGAGTTTCCATGCCGATGTTTCGTTGTATGTAGTGCATACCATTGAGGACAATGTCGGTGGTCGGCACGTCAAAGACAAAGCCTGCCCTTATCCCTCTATAACGATTCATGATAGTCAGCGCAGGGGGAAGCACCTGTACACGATACGGGGTCTTGGTCTTCATGCGTCTGCCCTTGATGCAGAGTTTGCCTTCTTCAGTGACGATATTCTCCTCCCGAAGATTGCGGACATCTGAGATAGCCAGTCCTGTGAAGCAGGAGAAGACGAACAAATCACGGACAATGCGGTAGTTTTCCCACTCAATCTCCAAGTCAATTATCTTTTGTAGTTCGTCTTGCGTAATGCTTCTCGGTTCGCCTTTTGGTCGCTCGTAACTGTAGCCCAAGAACGGATAGAAGTCCAGCACGCCTTTCTTCACCGCCATACGGACGATGGTCTGCAAGGTGGACAAGGTACTCAATATGCTGCTGCGTTTCAGTTTTCGGTCAATGGTGAGATAATACTCGAAACCCTCGATAAAGGCTTTGTCCAACTGTGAAAGGGGAATATCGCTTACTTTATGTTTTTTTTGCACATACTCACGGAGCAAGGAGAGCTGGTAGGTACGAAGTTTGAACGTCTTTAAGGCTCGGTCGATGCCTATGCGCTCCTTTGTCTGTGTGAGATACTCCCCGAAACTCTCCAAGAGCAAGGCTTGACAGTGGATTTGCCCCTGATAGGCATCCCTCACATCGGTGGCGGTAAAGGATTCTTCTCTTTCACAGAGTTCGTGAAAGCGTGTGTGGATAAGTGCGGTGCATTCACCAAGTTTCTGATTGACGGACACAGCCATGCTGCTCTTGCCGATGAGCCTTTGCTTACGACTGTCCCAAAGAGTAAGCGGAGTTTTGCATTTGGTGGAGAAGCCCGAATGGGTTCTGCCAACGGAGATTCGCCCGATGACAGGCACAAGTCCTTTCTTGTCGGTTCGTTTCGCCTGAACGAAGAACGATACTTTGAGTTTGTTTTCCTTCATTTTTTTCTGTCGTTTTTTCAAAATTTCCTTTGCTTGCAAAGGTACAGATGAACAAGTATTCCTGAGCGATGCAGAAAAATGAAAGATGAAGAATAAAAACCTATGATACAGTTGTTTACCTTCAATTCGTAACCCCTTTTTGCTTTTTCCTTGATGGGTTACGATTTGGTAACGGAACTCCTGCCGTTTGATGCTTCCTTTCGCCTAACTCGATAATGGCATAAAAATGCTAAATGATGATATTTCAAATAGTTACATTCCTTGCTTTTCCCTCTGTTTCCCTTGATTCTTAACAACTGATTATGCCCGCAAGATGAGCCTTGATTTACGCATGATAGATGAAAATGGGTACTCAGACCATATAGACAACAAGGCAAGCCATTGTGCGAAACTCTTGAATGACTATTACCAAAAGTATGATGCACAAAAGGGAACGCAGTTTGTTTTCTCTGATTTGGGGACTTACAAGCCCGGCGGAGACTTCAATATCTATTCGGAAATCAAAAGAAAATTGGTAGAGGACTACCATATCCCGGCATACGAGATACGTTTTATTCAGGAGTGCAAGAACGAGAAAGCAAAGAAAGCAATGGTCGATGCCATGAACCGTGGCGACATTCGCATTATCTTCGGTTCTACCTCTATGTTGGGAACTGGAGTCAATGCCCAGCAACGGGCTGTTGCGGTCCATCAACTCGATACGCCGTGGCGACCGTCAGACCTTGAGCAGCGGAACGGGCGTGCCATCCGAAAAGGAAATCTTGTTGCCAAGGAGTTTGCGGACAACAAGGTCGATGTCATCATCTATGCCGTAGAGCGTTCCTTGGATAGCTATAAGTTCAATCTGTTGCACAACAAACAGCTCTTTATCAACCAGCTAAAAACAAACACCTTGGGTAGCCGTACCATTGATGAGGGAACGATGGACGAAGACAGCGGAATGAACTTCTCAGAATATGTAGCAGTACTTTCAGGCAACACAGACCTTTTGGAGAAAGCAAGATTGGATAAGAAGATTACCACCTTGGAATCAGAGCGCAAGAACTTTCTCCGTGAGCGTGATGCCGCAACGGGCAAGCTGGCGGAGATTGAGAGTTCCGTGTCCTTCCATTCCGACAAGATTAAGGAAGCTAAAGCTGACTTGGCTTGCTTTGAGCAGCGTGTGGAACGGGACAAGGAGGGACTGCCCGTCAATAAACTGACAATCAAAGGTGT
>NZ_AUME01000056.1 GCF_000430525.1 Prevotella corporis DSM 18810 = JCM 8529
ACATATGAAAGGAGAATATATCAATTCAAAAACTGGAAAGAAAAGAATAAAATAACAGTGGAAGTACAGAGAAAGGAAAGATGAATTACACACTTTTAAGGACACTACCATCCTATTTTTTGCTAGTTCACTAATATCATACATAGAAACTCCACCTTTTGAACTTTCTAGGCTCTTTGATATTTGTTGTAGAGAATATTTTTTGCCATACAAATGGCATAACATTACTAAGCATGCTGCTCCACATTGCATAGCGTCATGTTGCTTTATAAAAACAAAACCTGCCATTCTTATTTTGTTAATGAAATAGTAAAAAGCAACTCTCTTCCTCTCATGTGATAACTGTAAGCGTAGGTATTCATCATGTTAAAAATGGTGTAACTATAATACTGTTGATTGAAAATATTTCTCATATCAATACAGAAACGAAATGCTTTGTGTCTGTAACTGACCCCTGCATCGAAGATAGACATAGTCTTGGTAAGATCTTGATACATTTCCTTTGTTGAAATATCTGCCATTGCCTTGAATTGCAGATTTTTTACAGGCTGTAATACCAAGTTGATATCATGTGTTTGCGACAAGAAAGATTTTGACACGTTTTGTACCTTTGTAAAGTTCTTTGAAAAGCTATAAGTATAATATAACTCCATAAAAGAAACAGGTTTGAATGAAACAGATGGAGCAACATTTAGACTGTTCCACGAATAGCTGTAAATCATACTGTTTTGCATCATCAAGCTCTTGCTGTGCATATAAATTCCGTACAGCGAAAACTTGGTATTGATAGCTTTTACCTGTTTTGTAATATTGAAATAGGTATTAATATTGTCAGTGCCGTTAGGACTTAGTACCGGACATTCCTTAATCAATGTTCGTGACACGTTCTGCGCCGACAATAAATTGTTATGCTGATGTGTGTAGCCTATACCAAAATTAAGAAAAAACATTTCTATTGGATATTTTAAATCGTAAATAGCATTGAGCGTAACACTCCTATTCTCACTCAAGATCCCTAAACTGTAACTTTGATAGTTCAGACTGGTTTGTATCGGTGCTGTTATAAAATCAGCCAAATCACCTATCTTGTTTGCAAAAGCCCCTTGAAGCCTTATCGTAGCTCTTGGTGTAACATTGTATAGAAAATAAAATGAAGGATTAATTACAAAGCTCCATTTCTGCTTCTTTAATGGAGTTGTTCCCTCGTTTTCAAAATCGATTCTTGTTGTAGCCAATGATACGCTTGCTTTGAAATTATATTTCCGTTGTGGGTGGGTATATTCATATTGTGGAGAGAATGAAAAATCTAATTCATTTCCCTTCACGAGGTTAAAGCCTGAATAGTCATCAGTTATCAAAGCTGAATTAACCCTATCGCTACGATATTGGAATGAAAGAGGAAAATAAAATCGTGAGGCTCTTCTTTCATAAGTGGCAGAAATAGTTTCCTGATTCGTAAACTGTTTGCTGTCTGCACTTTGCTGAAAAGAGGCTACTCCTACGTCTGAAACGTGAATAGTGCCATTAGGCATAGTAATATAATTGAGAAGAGAAGAAAGACTCCAGCGAAACTTATTTGTTTTCCAACGTATGGAAAGGTTGTTGGAAAACCCTAAATCGTGATATTTCTCATTTTGAAAGACCGAATTGCTATTGTTTTCAACTGTTGGCAATTCCGATTTTACGAACGAAGTCACTGATGAAAACCGATTGGTGATATATCGTTTATCGCTATTGTCCTTGTATTCGATAGTCAGGGTAGGCTCGTGAAGTGTAGAGGCAGGCTGGTATTGATAATCTTGCACTAATTCGTCCAAACCATTACCAAAAAACATCTTATGATTGTAAGCATAGTTGCATTGGGAATAAGCATAGCCTACATTTGTTCTTAACGACTTGTTTTCCGACAGTTTGTTGAGTAGATTGAAACTAACGGAATAATCTTTGGGATGGATATACCTTTCTCTTTTGAGTGGTGCACTAGAAGAAGATAAGTTGCCCAATAGTTTTACACCGAAAGATTCTAACTGGTTGTTTAGAAAATGATTGATATTTTCATCAGTAGCAAACTCCCTTATGTTCCCTATCTTAAATGTTCCCAAAAGTTGCATACGCGATTTGAAGAGCATACCTGCTCCATTAGTTTGGTAAAGTCCTCCATTACTGCCTAAACCTCCAATGGCTTCATATGTCCCGACTGGTTTAAACTTGGCGTGCTTTGAAAGTTTTATATTTATTGCCACATCATCAGATAGCACGTCTTTGTCCATTTTGGCGTCTTTATGATTATTCAACACCTGCACAGATGTAACGTAGTCTGCTGGGATATTGTTTGTGGCTACATTATATTGTCCACCAAGAAGATCCATTCCCTCAATGTAAAAATTGGAAATATCCTTTCCTAGATATTTTATATTTCCCGAACTAGTTACTTCTATACCGGGCAATCGCTTCATTGCATCTCTAAGCGTGTAATCGCCCTTCCCTGCGAAAGAACTCAACCGATAGGAAAGTGTATCGCCGCGCTGAATTATTTGTGGAGCCTTAACAACAACTTCCCTTAACTGCGTCTTTTTTTCAAGTAAAGTAATGTTCTTTTTTGTTTCTTTACTATCTATTACTAGCTTGGTTTTCTCAAACGAGATATGTCCGATAGAAAGTAGCACCTGCGTTTTAGAACTATTGTAGCTTAAAGCATAGCTTCCCTTCTCATTGGTAAAGGTATAGGCAATGGGCTTGTTATTTTCTAAAATCTGCACATTGGCATTGCTTATTGGCATACCATTAGAGTCCGACACAATTCCAGTCAACGTATAGTTTTTTTGAGCTTGTGCTTGCATCCAAACGAAAAGACAGAGAATATAAAGGAGTAATCTTTTCATCATTATTTAATCTCTAAAGGCACATAGCCATTTGTCCGTAGGCGTACTTGTACCCCATTGATAAAAACAGAGTTGCTACCACCGTCGCCTTTTTCCACTCTCATGTCCGTAATGCTCTCAGTAGGGATGTTGGCTATCGGGTTTTCTTCAAAGTGATTTTTTGCCTTGATAAATTTTTCACGGCTGGTAGTAATGCTATTAGATATTTTAGGCGCAGTGATTGGCGTAGTACCTTGTCTAAACGTAATAGCTTTAAAGCGGTGGATTTTCTCGGTATCACAAGCATACATTATCAGTCCAGGCAATCCACCAAACTTCCAAGGTCCGAATTGGGATGGAATTTCTGATGAGAACCAGACATTCCAAGTACGTCCGCCATACTCTCCTACCGCTTTATTACATAGATAGCCGCATATAGTATCGGTCTCTTCGGTAAGTTGCCATGAAATACCGTTCACCCCCTCTTGATAAAAATAAAGACTTGGAGGGATAACACTATACACGGAGATTGATTTGTCTGCTACATTTACAAAGGTAGTTTGGTCAAAGTAGTAGGCTGTTTTCACCACGCGCTCTTCTGCTTTCTTTACCTGCTCTTCGGTTGCTTGTCCTGTCTGCTTCAAAGAGTCTAACTGAAAAGTAGCATAGTCGACAAACTTAGCGTGAATAGCATCAAACTGCAATATCGTTGTAAAAGTTTCTGTTTCGGCATTCGCTGTTTTTACAGTGTATTCGTAAATACATTCATAATTATTATTTGTTTTCTGAGCGAAAACTTGTAAAGGAATGAGTAAAAAGAGGACTAAATAATTCTGTTTCATAACTAACATGCATTAATAATATCTAATATCGTTATTCCTGATGGAATTTTTTCCCATTTAGAAAATCTGTAAGAGTTTTATTTCAATCTATGCCTGATAGATTATCTCCATCAGGGTGAGTTCTAAAAATCCCTATCAAATTCTTGTTTGTAAAGGGTACTTTCTGTAGTTTAAGTACAAGCTATTAAAGTCATTTTTGATTTTCTTTGATTATGACATCCTTGCATAAGTCAAAGGCATTATTCTCTATTTCTACCTTTGAGGGTAAGGTAACTAATTTTAATGAAATGCAACCAATAAAAGCTTGTATTCCTATTTTTTGAATAGATACTGGTAAGGCAATCTCATCCAAACTTAAACAATTTTTGTATTTACAACCGATTATTACTCAATATTTTATAGATAATAAGTCAGAAATATGGTTGTTATTTTTAATTGCACATTCTAAAAGGTGAAGATTTAACGCTTTTATTGATTATTAACTCAAAAAGGACATCAACTTGGGTCGTTTCTTCTCTTTTCCTTGCTATTCGTTTCCGATATTCCACTTTTGTTTTGGTCTATCTCATATGTACTGCAAAGGTATTGATTTTTGTTTGATATTGCTCCTTGCTTGCTCCTTGTCGTAGATTAATTTTCACACAGGAATTTTTGTTCTCTTTCTATAGGGGCTTGAAACAATCCATTTATTGGAAACAATTAAAGACGGAGCTGGTTTGCCCCAGTGCTTTTTAAGAAACAGGGCAATTATTTTATCTCCACAAAGGCTCTTGTTCCCAATTATGAGGAAAGCCTAATAAACGAGTTCTTACTGATGGGTATTTCGATAAAAGCTGCTTGAAATCTGCAACAAAAGTGTTGCCCATAGAAATGGAGTTAAGCCAATACACCACATAGCAGAGTTGCGGATAAAGTGTTTGTTCACGGAACGAGAAATCCGTAATCCATGTGTTTGGCATACGCATAGGCATCATTGGCTTGACAGGAAAGACCCGATTTGACAGTCTTGAATGATGGGCGCAGCAATTACGAAGTACGGGTCTGGGTACGGATTAAAAGGCTAAGTGATTATTTCCAGTCATTTAGCCTTTTTAATTATCTAATTTTTCCCCACATTTTCCCCACAGCTGTCTATTTATATATTTTAGAAACATATTTTTCCGTAAAGTTATGTACCTTTGTCGGCAAATAAAGATATTCTCGTCAAACAAATATAAATAATATAAACATGGAAAAAAACAGAAAAAAACAAATCGTAGTTTTGAGTATAGCTTTAGTTTGCATTTTCATCTTGGTATTTTCATTGTTCCATAAATCAGCGACAAAAGATAGCGCAAATCCTCCTTTAACAAATGTTTTGACTGATAGCATTTCTCAAATTGTCTCAGCTTGTCCTGGCGAAATTGGTGTGGCGGTTATTGTTAATAACAGAGATACGGTTAAGGTCAATAATAAGAGTGTTTATCCTATGATGAGTGTGTTTAAGGTTCATCAGGCATTAGCTCTTTGTAATGACTTTGACAATAAAGGAATTTCACTTGATACCTTAGTAAATATAAATAGGGATAAACTTGACCCAAAGACTTGGAGTCCTATGCTGAAAGATTATTCAGGGCCAGTCATATCATTGACAGTGAGAGATTTGCTGCGTTATACTCTTACTCAGAGTGACAACAATGCAAGCAACCTTATGTTTAAGGATATGGTTAATGTCGCTCAAACAGATAGTTTTATAGCCACACTCATTCCTCGTTCAAGTTTTCAGATAGCTTATACGGAAGAGGAAATGTCGGCTGACCATAACAAGGCTTACTCTAACTATACATCTCCTCTTGGTGCTGCAATGTTGATGAATCGTTTGTTTACTGAAGGTCTTATCGATGATGAGAAACAAAGTTTCATTAAGAATACGTTAAAAGAATGCAAAACAGGTGTAGATAGGATAGCAGCTCCACTTCTTGATAAAGAAGGGGTTGTTATAGCGCATAAGACAGGTTCAGGTTATGTTAATGAAAATGGTGTTCTTGCAGCTCACAATGATGTTGCCTATATATGTCTGCCTAATAATATCAGTTATACCTTAGCGGTATTTGTTAAGGATTTCAAGGGAAATGAATCACAAGCGTCACAATATGTTGCGCATATATCAGCTGTAGTATATTCTTTATTAATGCAAACTTCAGTAAAATCTTAAACTGCACTTGCTTTGATAATTAATGATAAACAATCTAAAAGCACTCTAATCGTTATCGGAGTGCTTTTAGATTACTAATCAAATTGCTTCTATTATAATTTGAATCCTCTACTTTTTCTTTCTTCCTGTTGCGGCACTCTTGCTCCATATCTAAGCCTGTGCCATTGCTCCCTGAACCAGTCGGCAATCGGCTTCCTGTTTATTGTCAGGTTCAGCCTGCTTTCATCGTCAGGGTCATTTTCCACCCTTAAAATATCATCCTTTATATCAAAGTTCCGCCTGTGTTGCTCGGAATAGATTTTACCGCTACATTTCAGGGCTTCTTTTTTGACTATAAGACTTTCAGTCATTTCTTTAGAGAATCCCAGCATGGCACAAAACTTTTCCATGCGCAGCATTTCCCTGAACATCGGAAACCACCTGAAAGCCTTGTCTATGATTCTGGCGAGCCGTGACAGTTCTTTTTCTTTCATGTCAAGTTCCTGCCTGTGCATTTCTCTGAGATTGTGGATTTGCGTATCATGCTGTTTCTGCATCTGCTGTACTTGGCTCTGCAATTTTTCAATATTGGTGTTCCGTTTTGAAACCTCGTCTTGCAGTTTTTCGTTGGCACGTTCCAGTTCTTTCAGTTTTCCACTCCCGAAAAGAGAAGCAACTCCACTAGTTATGGCTGTCGCTGCCGTGGTGGCTGTCTTCTTTAACTTGTCAGTGCGTATTTCTGATTTCACCTGTTTCAGTTCCTGCTCGGCAAGATTTATCTGTTCTTCTTTGTGCCGTTTGGCTGCATCCATGCGTTGCAGTTCAGCTTTCTGCTTCTCAATGATAAAGTCGTTCCGTTCCAGATGCTCCTTACCAGTGACAGCCTTTGACTGCCCGCGTTCCATCAGCAGGATGTCGGATGCAAGGGTCTGCATCTGCATCATGTCATCGTCATTGAGCTTTCGGCTCTTTCCTGTTTCGTGGTTCATCCAGTCGAAAACGATATGGGCATGATAGTTCGGCTTGAACCATCTGTCCCCGACTTTGAAGCTTTCCCGGTCTTCCGCTTCCGGCTGACCGTTCAGCCAATGCCCTTCATCCTTGTGCAGGAAGATTTGCAGCGGTGTGATTCCCCAGCGTCTTTGACACTCCTCACCGAATTTACGCACGTCTGCCAGTGTGGTGTCCGACCTGACAAGCAGCACTCCTTCACGTATGGGGGAGCATCCCGCAATCTTGACTATTTTACCGTTCTTGCCTTTGCGTTCACGCTCCTTTTCCTGCATGGCACGTCCGGTCTTTTCCTTTACCATCTGTCTGATATTGTCATAATGCATCCGCAAATCCGGACTGCCGAAGTCGGGATTTATCCACTGTTCGTTATCGGTGGATAGTTCAGGAACGACATAGATTCTGGACTCTCCGATGTGGCGCATGTATTCGGCAGTCCTCCTGTTGTGAGCCTCGCTCGATGCGATGTTGCAGGGCTTGATATGTATGCTTGATTTTGTTGCCATAGATACTTGTTTTTTGGTTTGTACTTTATTGTTTGCTTTTCCGCTGTCCGTAAACGCATGGGGTTCTTAGGGGTGCAACCCATAAGCGGAGATTGCAAAGAGAGGGTCACTCTTTGCTCTGGGTTCTCAGGGGAGAAACGCCCTGAGTGGGTCATTAGGGTAAAACCCTAATCCCCTCGGGAGAGCCCACAACTACGTAAGCGGAGCGTGTAGTTATAGTGGGCTATATCAATGGCAAGCCATTGTCTGCAAACTCCAGCCTACGGCTTCCGCTCTCCTCCGTCAGGGAGGTTTTTCATCATCGTTGCCGATTGGAGATGCACCGACCAGCACAAGGTCTAAATCGTCTATCAGTTTTTGCAGGACGGGATTCTTCTCTATCATCCGCTGGAGGATTCTCTCAGCCTCGACCAAGTGGTTGGCTGTACTCATCACCTTGCCCTCCCGTATCTGAAAGATAATCCAATCGGCTATGTCGATATGGGCTTCTTTTTGTTTCGGGGTGGCATTCCTTTCGATGATGTCCGAAACCACCACCTTACAAAAGTACATGCTCTCGGCTCGCTGTTTCCACTCGGCATAAGCATCGGCATCGGGAAAGAGAAGCACGGTTCGCCCTGACAGTACACGGAGTTTCTCTTCTCTCATCTGACTCTTACCACCCGTAGCCAGCCATACATAATCGGGGAAGATAGCAGAACCGATAACGGCACTCTTCTCGGATTCCACCAAGACCACCACCTTGTCGGGATGCGTTTTCAACAAGTGTTCCCCGAAAAGGCATTGGGATAGTTGCCAATCCTCTGCCAACACACGCTGCTTTTTCAATATGCTGTGTATCCAGTTCACTGCCGATGTCTGTCCTCCCTTGATACGGTGTCCGTCTTCGGGATTGTACTGCATCACCTTTCCCGTGCGTACCTTGCCCGTCCTGTCTATCTGCCAAAAGATAACAGAGCCGTCACGGGTAGCCCCCAAACGGTATTCCTCCAACAACCGCTTCAACACCTCTTTCGCCTTGTCGCCATAGTAGGAAGTAAGGAGTGTGAAGAGGAAACGGAAGAAATTGCTACGCTCGCTTTGCGACTTCTCCACATAGTGAGGGGGAATATAGCCGATGGCTGTCGGCTTACTTTGCTGCTTCACTTTCTTCTGCTCTGCTCTTTGCCTGTCAAAAGAGAAATCATTGGTAGTTCTGTGTTCAGGATGCTCTTGAAAATACTCTTTCGGAGTGTAGTGATACCCACAACCGCTTTCGTGGTTACATCTGCCGACCGATGGATGCAACGGCACATTATTTTCGTCCACGTAATAGACGAAAGAATGCCTGTCTCCGCATTTGGGGCAGGTATGCCGTGTTGCCGTTCCTTTATACTTCTGTAATGAATAATTGCCCATAGCTTAGTCCGTTTTTGATGGTTGATTGTCGGCTGTCCCATCCTGTCCCATTGTCCCACACTCTAAGGGTTGGGACAGTGGGACACTTGGGACACCTGCGTTTTTACTCTCTTTGCTGCGCTGGATGATACGGTTTACGGTGGACTTGCCACAATTCACCTGTGAGGCTATCTCCCTGACGGACTTGCCCGATTGGGAGAGTTGCAGAATTTGGCAATCCCTTTGGCTTGATTCATTGTCGCCCAATTTTTTCAAGTGTTCCTTTTCCGTGGAATAGCCCCTGAACACGAACTGCAAGAAAGCATCCACCTTGTCAATCTCGTAAACGATTACATTATCCGCATCATGAGAGAACGTGCCATAGCGCACTTTAAGCTGCTTCACATAGCGAAGCCCTCCGTCTTGGGCACTTTTTCCAATGGTGAACACGCTGTCAAAGAAATTGTAGAGCCGTTTGCTTCCGGCAAGGTCGTTGGATGTGATGGGACAATCCAAAGAGCGTTTGGGCGTATGTGCTAGGACAAGGATAGAGAGCGCATATCTCTTTTTGAGATTGTTCAGCTGAATCATCAGCCGTCCTGCGGCATCGCCTTTCTCCATGGCGCAACACAGGTAGGTAAGATTGTCAATGATGAAAATCTTGCAGTCGGTCTGCACAGCCATCTGTTCAATGCCGCCTATGATAGCTTCCTCAAAGTTGGCATCCAAAAGCTGGTTGCAGTCAATAGACACCCGATAGAGTTTGTCGGGAAAGGTGTAGAGCTCTCCATGCTCGTTGGTATAGCGGAGCTGGAACTGCTTTTCGGACAGTTCAAAGTCCAGATACAGCACATTGTCGGTTCGGGCGATGCGGTCGGCTATCTGCACGGCAAGGATGGACTTGCCCACGTTGGAATCGGCAAACAAGCAGGAGAGTTCCCCCTCGTACCAAAAGCTGTCCCACAGCGCACGGGGCGTAGGCAATAACGATGCTTCAAGAATGGTTTGGTTTGCCGTCTTGATATTCATCATGCCTACACTGTCGGGCATACCGTTATGCGCTTGGGATGCTTTTGTGAGGTCGCCACGTATCAGGTTGATATAGTTCTTATCCTCTTCCATATCATTCACCAGTTACGTGGGTTGGGCTTGCGACGGTGGGAAGAGGATAAGGACTTGTTCAGTTCCTCGTCTGACAACGGTATGGGATTCTTTCGGGCGGTTTCCAGCCACTTGTCCAGTTCGTCACGGTAAAGGCAATAGCGTTTGCCGGGCTTGGTGGCAGGGATTGTCCCTTCTGACAGTTTCATGTAGAGCGTACCCTTAGGGATACCTAAATACTCTGCTGCCTCGTCCACAGACATGGGCACGTGGGTGTCCACCGTTTTGGCATTGTTCACACTGCGCTGCTCGGCGAGCAGGCTTTTCAGGCTCATCACTTCGTCTCGAAGCTGAGCGACAACCTCGGGGAGGTCGTTGAAGGTAAGAATTGATTTTTCCATTCGCGTACTCGTCTCTTTTGTAAGACTTGGCGCAAAGGACTGAAATGATATATCCGTGAATATCTCCACGACACGTCATTGCAAAATAATTCCCGAATAATTAAGCCCAGCCATAAATGACGGGTAAAATTACTCGGGAAACGATGTAAAACAGGCGGTTATGAGTTACCGGATGGTTGTCGTTGGTGTCGTGATTATCCTAATTCCGCACATAATCCTCGGGATAGTGGAAATCAAGTTTGCCGTTTTCGGGTTCATCAATGGGAATTTCCGTCTTTAACGGCTCTACCTTGAAATTCTTGATGGTTGATAAGTCTGTATCAGCAAACGATTTCGGGAAAAGGGCTTTGATGAACTTGGCACGGTTATCCCCATTGTAGTATCTCTTGTACAGGAAACGCTCAGAGATATTCCATACGAAGTGACGGAGTGGAATGTTGTTGATGTCTTTGGTAAACGGTCTTTGTATGGGCTTCGGGGTATAAGTGTTAAGATTCATCCATTTGTCCACCTCAGTACAGATGTGGTTCACGGTTTCTTGGTCGGCAATGCGAGGCAGGTAATAATGGCAATACTCCATGACCATGCGGATGCGCTCTTCCTTTTCCCGTTGCTCTCTGCTTGCGTAATTGGCACGGTTCTTTTCGTGAAGATCCGGGGCGATAGTAAGCTCTATCGGTTGTGTTTGGATAAGTGTCTCTTCTTTTGTCGGGGATGATTCGGGTACAGGCTCAGGGACTGATGTAGGTCCAGGCACAGATGTGGCTTCTTCAAGTGTATTTTGTGACAGTTCTTCCTGCACCTCTATGGCTTCGGCAATCGTTTCTTTCTTGCCGAACTTGATTTTGTAGATTTCGTATGTATCAAAGATAAGTGTCTGAAAGGAGAGATAGAGCAACCATCCCAACAGGTTACAGCATACGAATACTATCCACCTGACAAAGTTGTCTTGGTTGAAGCTGTCCGCTATTACCAGCGTGGCAATGGAAGATATTAGGACGATGGCGAAGCCGACAAAGCCCAAGATGATGTATTTGTCCTTGATTGATGATTCCATATTTCGTTGAGAGATTGAATGTTCCTGTATTATTTTGTGCAAAGTTAATGCTATTTTTCCCAATTACTGCCCGTTATTTGCGGTTAGAACGGTCTTTTTCAATGTATTTCACGAAATGTCATCATATCATACTCTGTTTCATACTCTGAGGGGCTTATAAATGGTGGCATCAAGCCAAAAACATAGAGGGGCGATTATAGCCTTGTAGCCATAACCGCCCCTCTGAATACCTGTCAATGTGAGACATTTATGCCTCCTTGCGCTTCAAGGTTATCTTGTCCACCACCTGACACATCTGCTGCGCTGCTATCTTGGAATAGATTTGTGTGGTGGTAATGTTCTTATGTCCGAGATAGGCTTGGATGACAGCCATGTCCGTTCCCATTTCCACGTGCAGGCTTCCGAAGCTGTGGCGGGTACAGTGAAAGGTGATTTTCTTGGTTATCCCTGCTGCCGTGAGCCACCGTTGGAGTGGTCCTTGCAGCATCTTGTCCTTGAAATCCTCAAAGATAAGTCCCTCGCCCCGTTCTCCCAGCAGTCCATAGGCTTCATCACTGATGGGGTTATGCACTATTTCTTTGGTTTTCTGCATACGGGTGGTAACGAACATCCTGCCGTTGGTGTATGGTTGTATCTGCTGCCACGTGAGCTGTCTGATGTCGCTCTTTCTCAGTCCCGTAAGACAGGCGAAAAGAAAAGCTTTTTTCAAGACCTCCTCCTCACAGGGTGTTTCGGCAAGCCGTATCAGTTCCTCTTGGCTCAAATGCTCCCTGATGGTGGGAATGCACTCGATGCGGTCTAAGAAGCCGTTTGGGTTCTCCTTTATCTTCCTGTCACGGTAAGCGGTGTGCAGCACGGCACGGAAAGTTGACCAATAGCCTGCTGCGGAGTTGATGTGCAGCTTTTGGTTGGTGTGGATGGATTGGGGTGCATCAAGCAGGTATTCCATGAACTTGCGGCACAAATCCACATCCACCTCCTCAAAGGTGCATTTGCCGTTCACGAACCGCTGGAAATGCTTGTATACGTGCTGCCACTTGATATTCTTGCGGTCAGCCAGTCCTTTGAAATAGGCAAGGAAATCGCCCTTCATCTTGGTCTTGTCAAAAAAGCCGTTGTTTTCATTGAAAATGGCTTCGTAGCGCTGGTTGCGCAGGATGACCGCTTTCTTCATCATGCGTGCGTTGAAGTCCCGTTCCTGCTGGTTTGCAGGTTTGGCGAAGATGTAAATTCCTAAGGCTTCACGTGTAATCACTCTCATGGTGACATTGTCACGGTAGCCGGGATAGTAGTCAAGGCATAGTGAATACTGTGTCCCGTTCTTAATCTTGCGCTTACGCAAGGTAACTGTTTTGCATTTACTCATAATAATTATGTTTTAATTGGTTGTATACATTTTGGAGTTGTATCCATGTTTCCGATGGCAAAGGAACAACGTGAAATATCCGTGAATACCTCCACGATACATCATTTTGAAATAATTTTCGATAATCCCGATTTTTCACGGTTATTTGTTCCTTTCAGCCATGACACGCTCCACATCTGAGCGCAAAAGCAGGTTTTTCACACCCACCTTTATCTTTTCGATGTGCTTCACCTTGACGATATGGCAGATGTTGGCTGACGAAAGACCATAGATTTGCTGCACCTGCTCAACGGTATAGTAGCGTTCATCGTTCACAAGGTCAGTTCTGCGGAGTTCGTTCAAATGTGATTTGGAGTAATAGGTACGCCCGTACTCTCTTTTAGTGGGTATCTTATGGCGATAGGTGTAGGCACGGAGTGCGGTCGGCTTCATGCCGAACAGTTCCTCCACCTCCTCGGTCAGTAGCCAGTCGGTAATTTCGCTAATATCAACTGCCACACCGAAAAACTCGTCAATATGCTTCTTGCTGTAATAGTTCTTTCCTGCGATACGACAGATGGGGATATGGTTACGCTTGGCGGAAGTGTAAAGCCATGACTGCTTTACCTTAAAAAGGGACATCACCTCCTCGCCCGAATAGAAGTCCAACACTTCTTCGCTTTCCTTTTCCCTTTTTTCTCTTTTGGCAGGTAAGGAAGATGAAGATGATTTCCTTGGTGTGGAGGTGTTGCCGGGCAGGATGCGGTGATAGGGATTGCCCTCCAACATCTGCTCGATGTCGGCTCTGCGGATGAATGCCATGCGGTTGCTGATGCGTGAGGCTTTCAGCTTGCCGATGGCTACAAGTTTGTAAATGTACTGTCGGGAACAGCCCATGAGGATGGCTGCTTTGGAAAAGGTGAGATACTCCTGATGCTGTATCTCCATCAAGGGTTGGGCGACTTTGAAGAGGTTGTTCTTCTGCATCACTCTGGCTCGTTTGGCTTCTGCCTGACAAGCCTCACTGCAATATCTTTGCATACCGCTTCGGGTTACAAAGGACTTGCCGCAAAAACTGCATTTTCTGGTTGCTTTCATACCGTTTTATCGTTTAATGGTTCATTTCTTCAATCCTATATCTCTGAAATGGTAAACGGATGTGAACGGAAGTCAACCATTGTCGCTTTTCTACACAGTGTGACTGTTTCCGCATATCGGGGCGGTTATTGTCGCTTGTCGTAAACGGTTGTAAACCCTTGTCAACTGTCTGCACGGTGTGACAAAAAACAAGCCCCGCAAATTCTCCACGTCAGAAATACGTCTCAAAAATATGTGGAAATTTGGGAAGCGACAAATGGCAACCGAAAAGTGTTAAATTTTAGAATATGCTGGTAATTAAAGATTTACACTCGGATATTTCTGATTAGTTTTGGTTGTTCTATGGTTATAAATACAA
>NZ_AUME01000057.1 GCF_000430525.1 Prevotella corporis DSM 18810 = JCM 8529
GTGTAGAGGAGATTGAACAATTTGGCACGTTCCTCGCTTTCGCTGCGTATCAACCCTAAGAGAATGGGATAGAAGTTTCCGCTGCGACTGCGCGGAATACGGAGCGAGAACTCAAAGCCGTGACTGTACCAACGACGAGAACGGAAGCCATTGCATTGCTCATGGGCATTTTCGCTGACGAACAACTCTCGTTCATGATACATCAGGGAGTTCATGATTAATGACTGAAGGGTAACAAAACCCTCGCTGCTACTTGTGTAATTCGAAAGAATTTCCGAAATTTGCGAATGTGTAAGTTTCATTGTTTTTTCTTTTTTAAAGTTTTCAAATACAAAGATAAGAAAAAAGAAGCTTACACACTTTTATAGGACAGTACCCACAGCATCAATAAGAAGCATCAAACACATTATTTGTTCATTGTACTACTAAGACTTGAATACAATTACATTGATGTTTAACCTGTACAAATATGATAGCTTTACATTCTCAATAGATTACCTTTCGCTTTGCAAAAGGTAATCTATCGCCTTACAATAGCTCACCTTTTAATACACTTTGGAAATACCCCTTGCACCTTCTAAGACGATACTGTCCTACCAGCGGTTGCATCAAAGGCCATAAAAATAGGAAACACTGTGTAAAAGAATCACTGGGACTAAAATGCAAAAACGCAATCTATAACAAAAAGAGCTCGGCAAAATACCGAGCTCCATATAATATAGGAACTAATCCTACGCTTGTCATACTGAAGAATGGAAAACAACTTCAATGCTATCCACTCAACTAATCAGATTCGGCAAAAGTTTTATTTGCCTTCTTCCATCTTCTTTTTAAGATCGGCAAGAACGTCAAGATCACCTAATGAGGTACCTGCTGCTACGTTGGAAACTTGTGGCTGCTGTTCAGCCTTACGTGCATTGCCTCCACGCCCACGGCGAGGTTCTTCCTTAACATCCTCAAATGTACGTGAGTGAGAAAGGATAATTCTCTTAGTGTCTTTAACAAATTCAATAACCATGAATGGCAGTTCTTCACCAAGCTGTGCCTGTGAGCCATCCTCTTTTACAAGATGTTTCGGTGTTGCAAAACCTTCACCGCCTTCATTAAGGGTAATCACCGCGCCCTTGTCCATTGCCTCTGTTATCTTACCAACATGAATAGAACCAGGAGTGTAAATCGTCTCATATTCATCCCATGGATTTGCCTCAAGCTGCTTGTGACCGAGACTCAAGCGACGGTTTTCCTTGTCTATTTCAAGAACTACGACATCAATGTCGGCACCCTGACTGGTGAATTCAGATGGGTGCTTAACTTTCTTAGTCCAAGACAAATCGCTGATATGAATAAGTCCATCAACACCTTCTTCGAGTTCAACGAAAATACCAAAATTAGTAAAGTTGCGAACCTTAGCTTGATGCTTAGAACCTACCGGGTACTTTACCTCAATTGTTTCCCATGGGTCTTCCTTCAGCTGCTTGATACCTAATGACATCTTACGCTCTTCACGATCAAGGGTGAGAATTACAGCCTCGACTTCGTCGCCAACCTTCATGAAGTCCTGCGCTGAACGAAGATGCTGACTCCAGCTCATTTCAGAAACATGAATAAGGCCTTCAACACCTGGCTGAATCTCAACAAATGCGCCATAATCAGCCATCACAACAACCTTACCCTTAACGTGGTCACCTACCTTCAGATTTGCGTCCAAAGCATCCCAAGGATGAGCGGAGAGTTGCTTCAAGCCTAATGCGATACGCTTCTTGTCTTCATCGAAGTCAAGGATAACAACGTTAATCTTCTGATCGAGTTCTACCACCTCATGTGGATCGCTAATGCGTCCCCAAGAAAGGTCTGTTATATGAATGAGTCCATCAACACCACCAAGGTCAACGAATACACCATAAGAAGTGATATTCTTAACAACACCTTCAAGGATCTGGCCCTTTTCAAGGTGAGATATAATTTCTTTGCGTTGTGCTTCCAACTCGGCTTCAATAAGTGCCTTGTGTGAAACAACTACATTACGGAACTCCTGATTGATTTTAACAACTTTAAATTCCATTGTCTTACCAACAAACACATCGTAGTCACGAATAGGATGAACATCGATCTGGCTTCCAGGGAGGAAAGCCTCAATACCAAATATATCGACAATCATACCGCCCTTTGTACGGCTCTTGATGTAACCTTGGATAACAGCGTCTTCCTCAAGTGCCTTGTTAATGTTCTCCCAGCTCTTCTGAAGACGAGCTTTCTTGTGAGAAAGTACGAGCTGACCGTTTTTGTCTTCTTGGTTCTCTACGTAAACTTCAACCTTATCACCAACTTTTAGCTCAGGGTTGTAGCGAAATTCTGAAGCTGGAATGATACCATCGCTTTTGTAGCCGATGTTCACTACTACTTCCTTTTTATCAAAAGAAATAACAGTACCTTCTACAACTTGGTGTTCCTGGATCTTGTTAAGAGTCTCGTCATAAGCTTTTGTAAGCTCATCTTTGCTTACTTCTACTTTTGAACCGTTCTCAAACTCATCCCAATTAAAGTCTGATAATGGGCTGACGTTTTCTAAATTTGCCATAAATGCTTAAAAATAATTTAATTAATAAAGTTCGACTTTATGTTAATAATTCTCTAAAAGGGCAAAATGCCCTAACAAGGCGCAAAGTTAGCAATAAAATTCTGAATATTAGCGCTTTTGCTTCTGTTTTTTACTTTTTTTCTTATTCAGATGAAAAAGATCCTTTATTGTAGTGAAATCTTTTTTCATGATGAGACCTATCCCCTGTGTTGTGAGCGAGTTACGTGTGAAGTAGCGCTCATTGGAACGGTTGTAGAAATTAACGGATAGATTCCCATTTGGGAAAAGAAGATATTTGATATCAAAATCACCAATGAACGAAGAAGTGTTGGTGGCTACATTATCCCTATATCCAAACTCGCCGTTGATGAGTAGTCGATTATTGAGTAACTTTCCAGAAAGTGTTCCTTCATATTCAGCATTAGCAAAGCCTTCGTTACCAGTGGCTATATTAGCTCCAAAATTCCAATTATTATTTTTAATAACATTCGCAAGAACAGTATTTATTTGTTGCGATAAAGTTCCAGAAAGAATGCTCTGCATAGCCAAAGACGCTTGGCCAGGTTGAGATGTGGTTTCTTGTGTTGCATTGTTTGAAATTTGTGGATAGAAGCGTCCTACGGCAAGCAGGTATAATACCTGTTGGTTAAGACCTTGTTCAGAATTTAACACTGACCTAACCATCTGTTCGGCATCGCTCGAAAGAGTTGGCAAATCTATGCCGAATGTTACGGACGGATTCGTTGGAGTCCCATCAATATTGAGAAGGCAGTCAACCCTTGTGTTATTTGTTGTAAAGGAGTTTCCCATTCTCAAATCGCTTAATGGAACAGAATTCAAAGCGTATATACCTTTAAGGCTGAGAGTTGCATCAAACGGATCTCCACCAAACGAAATAGATGAACTTGGTTGGAAAACAAATTGTCTCTTGATTATATTTTGTATGGTTAGGTTATACAATCCATAATCGACATTATAATTGCCAAAAAGCTGGAACGCACCTTTATTATAATAGGTAGCCCGTAAGCCTCCCGTTCCATTTAAGGTTATGTTGTCTCCCGTACTTTCATCCATCAAAACCCCAAGAGTGAAGTCTGGTGTTGCATTGATTAGAAAATTAATGCGAAAATCATTTGCAATATCCCAATTGTCTTTCTTATTTTGGTTCTCCCCCCCCCTCGCATTATAATTTATAATACTATCTGGCCTCAACTCAGAAAGAGTATCAGGAGTCAGATCTCTCCACTGGATAAAAGAATTCTCACCAACAGAATTGTCAGTGGCATTATACGTGATGAAGGAGTTTTTGTTCGCGTACATATCAATATTCATCGTGACTTCGTCGTCCCTCCCAACAATTAAGCATTTTCCTGTTCCATACACCACTCCCCAAAAAGCATCACCACCCGTGTTTTTAGGGAAATTATAGACCAATAGATTGTTTGCCTCTATATTAATATCATAAGTCAGTTTTCTCAAAGAGTGGTGATGTAAACCGCCCGTAACAATTCCTATATTTTTTTCTGCATCATAGATTGTATCCCTTTCAAATATTATTTCGTTAGGGATTATTCTCACCCGGCTATTGTTTAAGGTATATCTTGTACCTAACGGCGTAATATAAACATTTCCAGAGGCATACATATCACCTTCTAAGTTAATGTCAGACAATGGCCCTACCACTTTGCACCATCCATTGGCTGTAAGGTTGATGTCGTCCATAAATGAAGAACAAAATTCTTTCAAGAAATAAAGATGTGTGTTTGATGCATATATTGGGAGATTAATGTAGCCCTTTTTAATATCAACATATCCTTTAATATCGGTTCGAGAATTATCTCCCGGATCAGCAAAAGCATCAATGTGTATTCTACCTTCTCTATCGTTGTAGGATGAATTCAAATAAAGTGTTCCCATTAATCCATTTTCAAAGTGGAAGTCTTTGACGTTTAATTGAGCCGTTGCCTGTGGAGTGCTAAAAAAGGACTTAATAATAACTTTCCCTGATGCTAAACCATCAAATTTAACACTATGAAAGTTGACAATATCCATAATATAAGGGACATCAATATCTTTTAATTGGACAGTAAGCGAATCCTTTGAGCTACCGGATGTTAAGCCATTCACAATAATGTGTTGATCTTTATTTGAGATTTCAAAATGCTTAATATCCAAACTATTATCAGAATAAACCATATCAGAAGACTGAACGTTAAGTCCAATAGTATCAATCTGAATTTCAGATGGATTAAAATGAATGAAGGAGGTCAATTTACCATTTACACGATGTAAAATTGCATTACAATCAATTTCACCTGTTAACGGATGGTTGCCCTCAATATTAAAAGAAGAGTTCGTGCTTATCTTTCCACTACCAACAACTCCATTGCTCGTAATGGAAATTTTTCGTCCAGAATCATCTATCCTATCGCCAGAGACTTGTGCCAAAAGATGATTAGATGAAGTAGAAAGTGAAAACAATAGATTCTCAACATGATGACTATGGTAAATAATGTCAGGAGCATCCAAGTTCAAGGATATTTGCTTCGAACGTTCGTTGACATAACCGTCTATATTTAGATGTTGCCCTAAATTTAAGTTTAATTTGAAAAGCTGATTCAATATCTCCGGATTTGTTATATTGAGACGTGCAACAAAATCATTATTTCCGTTTCTTGAGAAAGACTTATGATTGAAGAGGCCAGGTAAATAGTATGTCAATATATTGACAATACTGTTTTGAATGGTTTTATAGTCATAACGCCCTGACAAATGTAAGTCACCAAAATCACTGTTTATATCAACGAATTTATTTAGAAAACTATTTTGTGTATTAAGTTTGAGATAATTGATTTTTAAGACTTTACCATTCTCCAACATTGTAAAATTGTTCAGATCAAGCTGCGCTATCAAATCGTTTAATGACGACCCTCGTCCTTTGATATGCGATGTAAAAGTAAATGCCTTATCCCCAACTGCATCTGACAATTTCAGTCTTTTCAGATTAAGTTTATCTGCTTCAATGAACGCATCAATAAATAGTTTCCCCTTTTTATCAATTAAAGAGCTGAAGTTCTGGATTGTCCCATTAAAATTCAGTTTTCCGTTAATATCATTCAGCGATGCCCGACCTCTAAAGGTGTCTTTGCTATAATTTCCCCGCACAGCTATATTTCTGTACGAATATCCTGCATAATCGAATTGAGGGATGAGCCCATTTGCGGAGATATTCTGAAAGTCAGTCGTACCCGAAATACCAATATCGGCTACGATGCCTTTTACCCCCGAATTGGAAAACACATTTCCCAAATTGAAGTAATAGGTTTTAACTTTACCTTTAAAGGTCTTTCCTTTTAAAGCCAAGTTCAATTTAGCGTTGCCTTCAGATGTATTGAGTTTCCCATTTACCGTATATTCAGAATTTACTTTCTTTACAATGCCCGAATATTGAATAGAGCCCAAATTATAGAGTTCTTTGGGAATATCAATATGAAAAAGTGATGATAGTTTTTTTATAATTTCAGTTTTTATAGATACTCTTTTAGCGAATAAATTGAAATTATTAAAAGTTTCAATATTATTGATAATCCCTCTGATTTCAAATCGCACATAATTATTATCCGACAATATATTAAGAGAATTTATCTTAACTTTCCTACCAATACTTTCCAATTTACCATCGATGAATACCTTTTGTTTAAAAGAGGATAGCTGGGGCATAAAGCTCGCAACATCAAAAGGAGTTACATACGAATCCTTTATGCTAACCTTAGCTCTCAAAGAGTTTAAATCCAACTCATCATTAATATGCTTAAACTGAAAATATATACTTGGAATTAGAATCCGAGAATTAGCTAATTGAAGTTTAAAGCCCCTCAGTTTGGCCTGTTTCTTATCTGCAACACCCTCAAAGGCAAGATTCAAAACTTCCAAACCAGAGACTTCTTTAAAAGACAAACCTTCCGAAGTAAAACTTATACGATTATCTGTTAATTCATTAAGATTTAAATGACCAGATATATTGCGTAAATCTAAATGCTTGGGATTAAACTTCCGTCGAGTTATTGTGGCATCGAGTTCATCATAAGTGACCGAACTATTACGGATTATCAGACTCCGAATTTGTAAATCTAACGGTGATTTTGATCTTTCATCTTTAGATGCTAGTGAGTCTAAAACGAATTTGAAGTTTGGATTAGCATTTCGGTTTTTCTTGTACAAATTGGCATGTAGTCCGAAAATTTGAGCAGAGGAAATTCTAATTCTTCCATTTCGTAATAATTCTATAATATCAAACTTGGCAGCAATACGAGATGCCTTCAACATCTTTTTTTGCTTTTGATCATATATCGTAATATCATTTAGGATCAAATGGTTCAATAATCCAATTTCAACCTGACCAATTTTTACTTCAGTTCCAAGCTTCTTTGACAGAACATCACTTATCTGATTACCAGCAAATTTTTGCATTGCAGGAATATGCAAAACCACGATGATAGCTATATAAAAACCAATGATTAGCCGTATCGTCCATCGTACTATCGATTTCAATTTTCTCAAAGTGAATACAAAACTACAAAAAATCCCCATTATTGTAAAATTATTGATATAAAAAGTTTTCAAAGTCCTTAAATTTTACTACATTTGCAAAGTTATTTAGCAAAAGATATCTAATAGTTTCCATTATTAAAAATTATGGTAAAAGTCATAAAGTTGCGCAAGGGGTTGGATATTAACCTTAAGGGACGCGCGAAAAAGCGAACTTTACCTTTGATTTCTTCGGAGGAATACTCATTGGTTCCCGATGATTTTATTGGTGTGACCCCAAAAGTTGTTATTAAGGAGGGAAGTCATGTTAAGGTAGGAGAATCACTATTTGTGGATAAAAAAAATCCAGAAGTTGGTTTTGCCTCACCTGTAAGTGGAACAATAAAAGCTATTGTTAGAGGCGACCGTAGAAAGATTTTACGCATAAACATCCAATCAGATAACAATCAAGAGCATTTGGATTTTGGAATAAAAAACGTTTCTGAACTAAATGCACAAGAGGTTAAAGATTCACTTTTAGAAGCAGGCCTTTTTGGTTACATCAATCAAATCCCCTATGCCATAACTACAAATCCGAGTACAGAGCCAAAGGCAATTTTTATTTCTACTCTACGTGATATGCCCTTGCAGGGAGACTTTGAATATGAATTAATTGGGCAAGAACAAGATTTCCAAACAGGTCTTTCTGCATTGTCAAAAATAGCAAAAGTTTATCTCTCAATTGGTGCGAATCAAAAAACAGATGCCTTGTTGAACGCAAAAGATGTCGAGGTAACTGTTTTTGATGGCCCATGTCCTGCTGGCAATGTTGGTGTGCAAGTTAATCATTTGGCGCCAGTAAATAAAGGAGAAGTGGTTTGGACTGTTGAGCCGACAGCCGTCATTTTCTTTGGTCGTTTATTAAATACGGGCAAGGTAAACCTAACACGCACTGTTGCAATTGCTGGAAGCAAGGTAAAAGAACCTGTGTACGTCAATGCCACTGTCGGGACGCCTATTAAAACTATTCTAAAAGGCAACTTATCGGAATCTGACCATGTACGCATCATCAATGGTAATCCACTGACGGGTGTTGTGAGCGATGAGAACTCTGTACTTGGTGCACATACATCTGAAATAACCGTTATTCCCGAAGGAGATGACATAAACGAGTTAGCTGGGTGGATAATGCCACGCCTAAATAATTTTTCGGCCTCACATTCATATTTTAGTTGGCTTTTAGGTAAAAACAAAGAATATGATTTGGATGCTCGCATCAAGGGTGGAGAAAGACACATGATTATGAGTGGTGAATACGATAAAGTATTACCGATGGATATTTATGGAGAATACCTGATAAAATCGATTCTCTCTGGTAATATAGACCGACAAGAAGAATTGGGGATTTACGAGGTCAGCCCTGAAGATTTCGCATTAGCAGAATTCGTTGACAGCTCTAAATTACCTTTGCAAAAGATAGTAAGAGAAGGCTTGGATACTCTAAGAAAGGAAAATTCATAAATATCTCAATAAATTAAAAGATTATAAATATAAAGTATGAATTTAAGAAATTATCTTGATAAGCTTCGACCAAATTTTGAAAAAGGCGGCAAGCTTCATGCTTTCAAGAGCGTTTATGATGGTTTTGACACATTTCTGTATGTCCCTAATGAGACATCAAAATGTGGTTCATCCATTCATGACGTTATTGATTCAAAACGAATCATGAGTATTGTAGTTATCTCATTGATTCCAGCAATGTTATTCGGTATGTACAACATTGGATATCAAAATGCATTGGCAGCTGGAAGATTGGCAGATACTACTTTTATGGGAATGTTCCTCTATGGTTTTTTTGCACTTCTTCCTAATATCTTGGTTTCGTATATTGTTGGTCTGGGCATTGAGTTTGCTTGGGCGCAATGGAAAGGTGAGGAAATTCAAGAAGGTTATTTGGTAAGTGGTATTCTCATTCCTCTGATTATTCCTATCAGCACCCCGATTTGGATGTTGATTATAGCTGTAGCATTCGCGGTAATATTCACCAAGGAAATATTTGGAGGAACAGGTATGAACATATTTAATGTTGCTTTGGCCGCACGTGCTTTCCTGTTTTTTGCCTATCCCAGCAGAATGACTGGAGATTCCATTTGGCTTTCGAAAGAAACAATTGTGGGCTTAGGTTATAACCTCCCTGATGGCTTCACGATGGCTACCCCACTGGGGCAAATTGCACAGGAAATCCCTGTAAATGTTTCCTTGAATGACATGGTTATAGGACTAATTCCAGGTTCAGTCGGTGAGACATCCGTCATAGCAATCGCAATTGGTGCCCTATTATTGATTGTGACGAACATCGCAAGTTGGAAAACAATGCTTAGCGTCTTTTTAGGAGGAACATTAATGGCATATTTATTTCAAAATACTGGCTCGTCGAGCATCCAATGGTACGAACACCTCGTACTTGGCGGATTCTGCTTTGGTGCTGTATTCATGGCCACCGACCCTGTCACATCAGCAAGAACAGAGACTGGTAAATGGATTTATGGATTCCTTATAGGTGCCATGGCAATCGTAATTCGTGTTATGAATCCTGGCTATCCAGAAGGTATGATGCTTGCAATCTTATTGGGAAACATGTTTGCACCTCTGATAGATCATTGTGTTGTTCAATCTAATGTAAGTAAACGTGCCAAGAGGACTAAAATATAAGGAGTAAAGAAATGAAAACAAATAGTAATTCATACACAATTATCTATTCCATAATCCTCGTTGTCATAGTTGCATTTTTGCTGGCATTTATTTTCCAGGCTTTAAAACCAACTCAAGACATAAATGTCCAACTTGATCATCAAAAGCAAATACTCTTTGCGTTGAATCAAGACCGAAAAATGACAAATCAACAAGCTCATAAATTGTGGAACGAACTGATTATCTCAGATGACATCATTGATAAAGATGGAAATATCATCACCAAAGGTAAACGGGGAGGTGTTGACGCAGCATTTAAACTGAACAGCAAAGATGCAAAAGATGGGAAACTGGCTTTGTTTCGTTGCAAAGTTGATGGAAAAGACAAATATGTCATCCCCGTTTATGGAAATGGACTTTGGGGACCCATCAACGGATTTATTGCGATTAATGAGGATAAGGCATCGGTTTTTGGTGTTTATTTCAATCACGAAAGCGAAACAGCCGGTCTTGGTGCAGAAATCAAAGATAATAAAGCATGGCAAGATATGTTCAAGGGAAAAAAACTCATGGATGATTCTAAACAAAACATTATCTTGTCTGTAGTTAAGAAAATTGAGGACAAGGAAAGTCAGGTTGATGCTTTGACTGGTGCTACATTGACAAGTAATGGTGTGACAGATATGTTCAAATCTGATAAAGGAGGACTAAAAGCATATCTCAAATTCCTCAATCAGAAATAATCTTGAATATTCAATTTTCAATAAGTAAAATATGGATTTATTCTCAAAACAAAATAAACAGGTATTCATCAATCCTCTAAATTTGGATAATCCTATTATGGCACAAGTACTGGGCATTTGCTCAGCGCTTGCCGTAACAGCACAATTGAAGCCTTCAATCGTTATGGGTTTGGCTGTGACAATCATCACAGCATTTTCCAATGTTATCATTTCAATTCTACGCAATACCATTCCAAATCGAATTCGTATTATTGTACAACTTGTGGTTGTAGCAGCACTTGTTACAATTGTAAGCCAAATTCTGAAAGCCTATGCCTATGACGTAAGCGTTCAACTTTCTGTATATGTAGGTTTGATTATTACAAACTGTATTCTTATGGGACGTTTAGAGGCATTTGCAATGACTAACAAGCCATGGCCAAGTCTTCTCGACGGCATTGGGAACGGTTTGGGATACGCATTGATTCTTGTCACTATAGGAGGAATCAGAGAATTTTTTGGTCGTGGTTCACTATTGGGATTCAAAATCATCCCCCAAGGTTTTTATGACGCCGGCTATATGGACAACGGTTTAATGTCGATGCCCGCTATGGCCTTAATACTCCTCGGTTGTGTTATTTGGATTCATCGTGCCTATTTCGTAAAAGAAGATAAGAAATAATTATGGAACATTTAATAAGTTTATTTTTCCGGTCCATTTTTGTGGACAATATGATTTTCGCATTCTTCTTAGGAATGTGCTCATATTTGGCTGTTTCCAAGAATGTAAAGACGTCTTTTGGACTCGGTATTGCCGTTACGTTTGTCTTGGTGGTAACTGTTCCTATCAACTATCTCTTGCAAACGAAAGTTCTTGGTCCCGACTGCTTGGTAGAAGGTGTTGATCTCTCCTACTTGAGTTTCATACTTTTCATAGCGGTTATTGCAGGGATAGTGCAGATTGTTGAAATGGCAGTTGAGAAGTATTCGCCATCCCTTTATGGGGCTTTGGGTATATTCTTGCCTTTGATTGCTGTTAACTGTGCAATTATGGGTGCCTCTCTATTTATGCAGCAAAGAATAGGGTTAGACCCTTCAAGTTCACAATACATAGGATCCGTATGGGATGCAATTGCCTATGGGCTTGGCTCTGGCATAGGATGGTTGTTGGCCATTGTTTCTTTGGGTGCAATTCGTGAGAAATTAGAATATTCCGATGTTCCGAAGCCACTACAAGGTTTGGGAATAACTTTCATAACTGTAGGCTTGATGGCATTAGCAATGATGTGTTTTTCAGGAATTAAAATCTAATAGAAATGGGATTAGAATTTATATTATATAGTATATGTGTTTTCTTGATAACCATTCTCTTATTGGTTGTCACTTTGCTTTTGACTAAAAAATTCCTTAGTCCAAGCGGAAAGGTAAATATCACAATTAATGACGATACCGTTATTTCTGTAGAACAAGGCAACTCAATCATGTCAACATTGACTGAGAATGGTGTGTTCTTGCCTTCTGCATGTGGAGGTAAGGCCAGCTGTGGACAATGCAAATGCAGGATTCTTGAGGGCGGAGGAGAAATACTTGATTCCGAAAGACCTCATTTTTCCCGTAAGGAAATTAAAGAGGGTTGGCGTTTAGGATGTCAGGCTAAGGTAAAGGGTGACTTATCACTCAAGATAGATGAGTCTATCATGGGAGTTAAGGAATGGGAGTGTGAGGTCATTTCCAACAAAAACGTATCAAGCTTCATTAAAGAATTCAAAGTGGCTCTTCCTCCGGGGGAACATATGGACTTTGTGCCTGGTTCTTATGCCCAAATTAAAATTCCAAAGTACGAATGTATCGATTATGATACAGACTTTGACAAGAATGACATTGGAGAAGAATACATCGGTCCTTGGCGAACCTTCAATATTCTTTCATTAAAGGCCAAAAACCCAGAAGATACGGTAAGAGCTTACTCCATGGCCAACTATCCTGCCGAGGGTGATATCATAACCCTTACGGTTAGAATCGCCTCCACTCCATTTTTACCACGTCCTCAAGTAGGATTCCAAAATGTGCCTACAGGTATCGGTTCTTCTTACATTTTCAGTTTAAAACCTGGCGATAAAGTGATGATGAGTGGTCCTTATGGCGATTTCCATCCCAATTTCACTTCGGGTAAGGAAATGATATGGATAGGTGGTGGAGCTGGTATGGCCCCTCTACGCAGTCAGATAATGCACATGCTGAAGACTTTGCATACTCGTGATCGAGAGATGCATTTCTTCTATGGCGCACGCGCATTGGGAGAGGCCTTCTTCCTTGAAGACTTCTGGGAATTAGAGAAGGAATATCCAAACTTCCATTTCCATTTGTCGCTCGACCGCCAAGATCCAAAAGCTGATGAAGCAGGAGTCAACTATTATACAGGCTTTGCAGTAAATTGCATTCGTGATACATATTTAAAAGATCACGAATCGCCAGAAGACTGCGAATATTATCTTTGTGGTCCTCCAATGCTTATTAAGACTGTGACTGATTATCTCGATAGTCTTGGTGTAGATAAGGACGCAATTATGTTCGACGACTTTGGTTAATAGACTGTTTAAAATTGGTATATCTGCGAACTTTAGAGTATTATCAGAGTGATTTTTAAAAACTCTATCAGACACAATTACTAACTAAAAAAAGACCATATCGCTACTCAACAAAAAGTACGGTATGGTCTTTATTGTATTCTATAATTGAAACAAATCCTGTTACCTAATTCCCACTAAAATTCACAAGGCAATTTACACAAATTATAATCAGACAATCTACATGATTATCTTACATTGAAGGGTCACCTTGTAAAAGGTAAGCTATTGCAATGTGAAAGGCTCAGTAGAAAATCAATGGGGGAATAATTTGTTATTTATCTTAATAATTCCGACCTTCGCATTATGGAAGAAAAAATGTTACGCACCTTGGCAACTCTTGTTTTGCCTTCTCAAATATTAGATTATTTTACTATCGTTTCTGTCTGCGAGGTTGGACCTGAGTTTCATATTAGTCTTGACGAACGTATGGACAAGACTTTGTCAGGTAATGCCACCTTCGAGTCCAAGGGGTTCATGGAAGCAGTTAATATAACCGACTTCCCTATTCGAGGCCATAAGGTGATCTTGAAAATTCGTCGCAGACGATGGACGGATTTGCGCACGGGCAA
>NZ_AUME01000058.1 GCF_000430525.1 Prevotella corporis DSM 18810 = JCM 8529
CTGCACTAAGAAAGTACAAGACCGAACGCAACAGTGCCTACTTCACGTATATGGACTTCCCGGCTCAAGTGCAGAGGTGCATATATACGACCAACTGGATTGAAAGGCTCAACAGGAAGTACAGGAGAACCATCCAAATGAGAACATCCATGCCATCAGAAAAGTCTGTCATCTTCCTCCTGGCAGCCGTGGCGATGGAGGAAACAAAGACAACATATGAAAGGAGAATATATCAATTCAAAAACTGGAAAGAAAAGAATAAAATAACAGTGGAAGTACAGAGAAAGGAAAGATGAATTACACACTTTTAAGGACACTACCCTCCAGTTTGTTTTTGATTTCCTCAAAGAGGACAAATGTATTATTATCGGCCATAGTTATAAATGTATTTTACGTTTTTTCTTTTTCTTCTTTTTGTCAAGTGTGTTGTAAACTTCCGCAGGGACAGTACCATGAGTTTGAAACAAATCCAATCCTCCTTCTATGAGGTTATTGTTAATTTCGCTCGTAACACTTGCAACATTGGATAGGAGGTTTATCATTCCTTGTGTCTGCTGTTCGTGTTCCCTGTTATTCTGTTGCAGGGCAAAGTCTATCTTGGAATAACTGAACCCCCTATCCACCTTTGAACCGTTGAAATGATAACCGTTCTTTTCAAAGATGATACCCTGAACATCCTGTGAGTTACCTTTATACTTGAAATGGACATCAATATCTTGTTCTTTCAAGTGAGTAAGTAGGGCTTTCCAATCCCTGCACCGAGCTATTTCTACTTTCAATGCCTGATAGATTTTATATTTTGTCTTATCGGGTTCTTTCAGGCGGTGTTCCTTGACATTCTCCTTGCCACCAGCGAAATACAAACCATATTTGGCGGTCAGTTCCTTGCAAATCTTCTCACTTCTGAATCTATCGTTACGGTCAGAAATGGTCTTGCCATTATTATCTATTCGGTTGAAAGCGATATGTACATGAGGGTGCTCTTTGTCAAAGTGGCGACCGATAATGTACTGTGTATCTTTTATCCCCATCTTCTCCATATACTCACGAGCCATTTGTGCCATGAACTTGTTACTTAATTTGGAAGAATCCTGTACAGAGAAACTTAGGGAAATATGCCCTACAACCTTACCCACTCGCGGATTAAGTTCTGTTTGGTCGATGAAACTTTGGGCAATATGACTAATACTGTCTGTCCGCACTCCGGAACTGTCTATAAGCTCCGTTCCTTTCTTCGGGTCAAGGATGTAATTGATTACACCCTTGAAGCCCGAACCTTTCAGTATCTTGGCTATCATCTTCGTATCAGATTTAATATTTCATCAATCTTGCCAATGATGGTTTTATGGAAAGGAGCAATGACATGAAATCCTTCCGCATTGGCGCGATGCGCCAACTGATTGAGATTATTTGCCATGCCACATAGTTTGCGGATGAAGTCTGCTTGCTCTATGGTCAGTCGTTCAATAACGTATCCTTTTACAAGAACTTTCCTTACAAACTCACTCATGGTTACTCCTGCGCTTTTGGCTTTGCCTTTAAGCGTATAGTAATCCTGCGTATTCAGTTTCACCGTGATACGGTATTTCTTCTTTTCGGCTACGCCCTTGGTTGGACGACCACCTTTTTTATATTCTGTTTTTATCATACTTGTTTCTTTAATTTGATTTGATGGAGACCAGCGGGATAATCCTCTGCAACGACTGTCAGGAGGTGGAGCAAGTAGTTTTGGTATGCCAAAAACATAAACTTGCTCCCCGAAAAACAGATTATGCCAAACTATTCCTATAATCATAGCTTAATCCCTTTATTTTTCTTGATTTCTGCTTTCTCTGAATGCTTGGATTCAGCACACAGATACTCGTTCAAATCCTTGAAACCATTGTATAAAGTTGATGCATCTGTAACAGGTTTTCCCAATTCCTTTGATAATTGCAGATAGGCATTTCTTCCTGCTTCATCATTATCCAAGAAACATTGCACACTGTCATAGTGCGATAATCTCTCTATCGCCTTATGAATATTCGTTACAGAATTCAATATCAAATAGTCCTGATTATTCAGTCCATTATGTTGTGGGTTCTGGATTCTCCTAAGCGTCATGAATGAGAGAAAATCAATAAAACCCTCAAAAAGAAAACACGCTTTCTTTGGCTTGTCGGCATAGAAATGACTGATATCTTTCGGTGCAATGCAGCCCTTGAAGAATGGATTGCGTAATTCGTAGCCACCTGCGATATTGGGAAAACCAATACCGAAGTAATGTTTGCCATGGGAGTCATAATGTAGTTCCTTACATACAGAAGCTGCCACCTCCAGATCAATACATCTGTCCCAGAGATATCTCATCAAAGCTGGGTGAGATAAAGGAAGTATTTGTAAATTCTCAAAATAGTTTGTTTGCTGTTTCTCCTTAATATCTGCAAATGATGTAGAATATATGGATGTACAATTGGGAACATTATCCTCTATCTTGCGAATAAGATACGACACATCAGAGGATTTGTAGAGCAGTTCTGCTAAGTCTATTATGTTTCCACCCTTGCCAATACCGAAGTCGTACCATTGGTTACGCTCGGTGTTTACCTTGAATGAAGCATGGCTCTCCTGACGAAAGGGGGAAAGATACCACAACTTGTTGCCTTGTTGCTTAGTGGGAGTATATCCCAGACTTGCAAGAAAATCCTGCAACTTTATTGTTTTAATTTCTTGTATGTTCATATTACAATGAATTTGAATGGTTTGAAAAATTGATGATTTGATGAAAATACACATAATCGTTTCATAACAAACAGGTTACCTGTTCATCATGGTTTCATCATAAAACTTACCAAAAAAATAAAGAATAACTCACATTCTATGATGTTGTCATTTCGACTTTTCTTGATTTCTCTATTTGGGATTCTCTGTTTTCAATGAAATCACGACATCGTTTTTTGACTCTTTCAATACCCCGATAGAATTTGTTTAGCAAGTTGTACTTTTGTGCGGACAAAAGTATGTTGCCGACTACACGAAGTCGGGAAAAGGATTCGCAAATTCCATCCCGATACCTGCCAAAAGAGGAACTAAATTCATTTCTCTTTTGGGCAGTATCAAAGATTCCTTTCATCATTCTTTTACATTGATGAGTGAAAAGATGAACTAAATAGGCATTATCAGTCAATTTGTTATGTTTATTTTTCATCATTTCATCAAAATAATGATTAAATGTTCGCGAGTTGTTCTTTGGTTACGGTATAATACCTACCAGTCCGTTTGATGGGTGAGTAGTTCCGCAAGCTGTTATAGTCTATCTGATAGGTTAGATACGTCAGCGTGTTGGATGCAGGAGTGAGTTTCCATATATCCTGCACTATCCTGCGAACTTGACTTTTATCAGCCTTACATCCTGTGTTGTTCAGCAGGCACACCATGTCATTGATGCAGAATGAAAACTCGGTAACAGCCATCTGTTCCATCACCTCTAAACAGAGTTCTGACATTTCCAACTCAACCTTATTTCGGTTACTCCGGATAATGCGCTGCAAGGCTGGAGTAAAGGTCAGTTTGGGAGCAAACCACATACGACTTTCCTTGTGGGTGGACAACGTTCGGTGCTGCAGGAAATAGAGAAAGGCTGGGATTTCTGCTTTCAGTTTTTGCAGAAAGTCGGTATCATCGTTTTTAAGATGCTCTATCTTCCTTACCCAATATCGGGTTTCTCCCACGTCTATGATGACTGGGAGTAACTCGTTATTGGAACACAGCACAAACTTAGCAAAGAAGGAGATTTCGTCTCGGTCTTTGCCCTTTGCTTCCACCTTATAAGAAAGAGTAGTGCTAAGGTTCTTCAATCTCTCACTATCTTCCCTACGGTTGAGTAATACCTCGTCCACAACAATGAGCAGCTTTCCTGCCCAATCCGAATTGAACTGACTGCGAAAATCCTCGTTAGTGTTGAAAGTTACATTGTTCTGGAAAACGGCTTTAAGGAAATTGAGGAATGTACTCTTCCCAGTATTGCGTTCCTCTGACACCATTAGGAGGATGGGTAGTTTCTGCACGGGTTGTAGATAGAGCAACTGCAAATAATCCATACCCAGCTCGTATTGTTCCCCGAAGATGTGACTTATAAGGGATTCAACGTGCGGAAACTCTCCCTCTTTTGCTTGGTGTCCTATTGGCTCGTAGAGATTGAGAAACTTGTCAATAACTGGTTGATAATTCACATGGTTAGGAACAGTACAGAAACCATCATACTTCGGTACAGTGGCAATGAAGTCCTTGCCATAGTCTTGCCGTAGCGTTTCGTTGTTCCATACGATACGCTTCTTGACGAAACCGCCATTGATGCGTGGTTGGTTCACGATCTTGTATAAGGTCGTGCCAACACGGATAAATTCTTCTTGTGCCATGAACTACTTCTGCATTAAAGGTTTGTTGCCCATGATATACCGCTGAGCTTCTTGATTTATTTGTGCAGCAGTTTTAACTGGGTTCTGCCGTAACCACGCCTCAAGCTCAGCTTTCTCAAAATAAAGCATCTTACCTTGTGGCTTATAATGAGGAATCAGATTGCCCGATGTGAGCTTGTAAAGATAACTCTTTGATAGATTGAGAAACTTGCTTGCTTCATCAAAGCTAAGCACATTTTTGTTTGTAAAGAGAAGTTGTTCGAGTTCGTAAACTCGTTCCTCTATGGTCTTTTCCATATTTTTTATTTATTGGGTAAAACGATAGAGGGTGCGCACCCTCGTTGCTGTTAACGAGGGCAAAATTAGAAACGATAAAAGGAACTGGCATTGAGCAATGCTTGACGTATCAACCTATGCTCAATCTTTTTTCAGTTGTTTGATGTATTTATCTATGATTTCCCATCCTTTCGGCTGCTTCATGTTGATTTGGTCTGTTGCAGTGGAAAGGTCGGTGCGTGTCAGTGGTGTATCTTTTGTTTTCCCCAAGACAAGTTCATTACGAGCAATCGCAGATTGCCATTCATCAGTAATAAACCCTCGAAGATTAAGGCTTTGCATGAGATATGCCAACTGGCGGTTGTTATTTGATTTTAGAACACCTTTTAGCTTACAAGCAAAGAAGTCTTTGAGTATCTTAGGAGATATGCAAGTTGTAAATAATTGAATTTCGTTGATGCAAGCGGTAAGTATCTCAATTTGCTCATCTGTAAAATTAGATTGAAATGGATTTGTTCCTTTACCAACGATGACAGGTTTCCTTTTCTGCTCACATGGTTCATCGTTTATCAAGACTGAAGAGCGAGACCGATCGGTTTGTACCTCTGTCAATTCAATTTGTTCTATTTCTCCTATGAGATATTTTGTGTATCGCTCATATAGAATTGCGTCGACAAGGTATGAGAACATCGGTAGAATATCATTATATACGGTGTGTTCCTCAATATACTTGGCATATTCAAATAAAGAAATGGAGAAGGAGGTATATTTCTGTTTTTGTTCTTTGGTCAGTGATTCAAAGAAAGTGCTTTCCCACAAAAAGTTATCATCTATGTAGTATTTCTCGACACATGCAAGGGCAGGATAATTCAGATAAATAGAAGATAGCTCGTCAGTTATTCGGATATATTCTTTTTGCAAAATCTCTTTGAACTGTATATTGTTGATGCAACCTTTCTTCCTCAGAATATTTCCAATGAGCACATTGTAGGTCTGAGTAATGCAGTAGTTTAATATTCGTTGAATACTGTCAAGCTGTATCTTTAGATTGTCATTTTCCATTTTGCAATTTTCTATGGTGGGTACTGTTTACAAAGATAGGGCATTCGTTGGAGAAAAAGCCAAGAAAGGGAAACAAACAGAATAAAAGGGAAGAGTTGTCGTTAATTAAATATAAATCTGAGTGACGAGAAACTATAAAAGTACACCTTTCTCATTGCATTGTTATATAGTACACTTTTAGTACGCATTGAAAAAGAAAAATCCCTTGTAAATCAAAGACTTACAAGGGATTTGTAGTACCCAGACCCGGGATCGAACCGGGATGGATTGCTCCACTGGTGTTTGAGACCAGCGCGTCTACCGATTCCGCCATCTGGGCATTTGGCTTTTCAGTAAAGCGGTGCAAAGATAATGAGAAAATCTGAATGGAGCAAACTTTTTTAGGAAAATCACAAAAGGAATATTCTCGGCTGAAGAGAATGAAAGGTGATTTTCTGGTGAAGGAGGGAGTTTTAAGGGTGGGGTTGAAAGATTCACAAAATAGTTATTTATTTCTTAAAACATTTGCTTTTCTTGATTTATTGGGATAACTTTGGGTGCTAATAAAAGAGTCTAAGCTGTCTATGAAGATGACTAATGCGAGTAATTATTATTGTGTGATACTGGCTGGAGGAAAGGGTCGTCGCCTTTGGCCGAGCAGCCGTGAGGAATTGCCCAAGCAGTTTATTGATTTTTTCAGTGAAGGAAGAACGCAGTTACAGCAGACTTTCGACCGTTTTGCAAGTATTATCCCCATCGAGAATATCTATATCAATACGAGTAAGCAATATCTTGATATCGTTTGTCGGCAGTTGCCGGAGCTTTCGAGGGATAATATCATGGCTGAACCTATCCATCGCAACACTGCGCCGAGTGTGGCATGGGCCACTCATCGTATTGGCAAACTGAATCCGGAGGCGAAAATAATCGTTTCGCCGTCTGATCAGAGTATTTTCAATATTGACATCTTCAGGCGGAACGTGCTTGAAGGGATGGATTTTGTGGCTCATCACGACTGTTTGCTGACGATGGGTATTAAGCCGACTCGTCCGGAACCTGGCTATGGTTACATACAAGAGGGCGAAAATGCCGGGACAGATAATATTTTCAAGGTGAAGGCCTTTACCGAGAAGCCCGACAAGAGCTTTGCGCAAATGTTTTGGGAGAGCGGTGAGTGGTATTGGAATACTGGTCTTTTCTTGTCGAACGTACAGTTCCTGACCTCCTGTCTTTATAATTTCTTGCCGGTGGTGCTGCGTAATCTTGATGCAAGGATGAAAGATTTTAGCATCGAGGAGGAGAATAACTTTGTTCAGGAATTTTTCCCTTCCTATCCAAATCTTTCTATTGACTATGGTGTGTTGGAGAAATCTGAGAATGTTTATGTGATGAAGTGTGATTTTGGTTGGGCTGATCTTGGGTCATGGCATGGCATTTATGAGTCGAGGAGCAGAGGGGATGGCGACAATGTTATTATCGACTCGGATGTCATCATTGAAAATTCAAGGAACAATATCATCAAACTACCAAAGGGCCGTCTTGGTGTCATCGATGCGTTGGAGGGCTACATAGTTGCAGAGCATGATAATGTGCTGCTGATTTGCAAGAAAGAAAATTCTTCGTCACTGGTGCGGAAGTTCGTCAATGAGGTACAGCTGAAGCGAGGTGACGATTTTGTTTAAGCTCCAATCTGGCATCAGACTGCAATTTCATAATTTGATGATGGCAATATAGCTTGCAGACCGCAGACCATTTGGGTTTAAAGGCATATGAGAATAAACGAATATCTTGAGAAAATAATTGAAGGCGAAGAATGGTTTAATCATTCTTCGCCTTCAATTTGTTTTGTGTTGATCAGCTTATATGAGCTTTTGAAATTCAGAGAAAATCTTGTTTGCTATCTCCTTTTGCTCGTCTTCAGCGACTTTTACGTGCTTCGTAAAGTTCACATCGGCCTCGTTGTCTATTGGGATGAGATGTATGTGGGCATGTGGGACTTCAAGCCCGAGGACAATCTGGGCTACTTTCTTGCATGGGAAAGCTGCTCTGATGGCGCATGCCACCTTCTTGGCAAACAGTTGGAACTCTGCCAAATCGGCATCTTCCATGTCGAAAATATAATCAACCTCTTTGCGTGGAATCACCAAAGTGTGGGCTTTCCTTACTGGGTTGATGTCAAGGAAGGCATAGAATTTCTCGTCTTCAGCGCATTTGTAGCTTGGTATCTCGCCAGCTGCAATCTTTGAAAAAATACTCATAGCGTTCGGTTATTGTTATAAGTCTATTGTGATTTTATCGACACGCAGCTTGATGGTGCCACGTGGAATTTTAATTTCAACCACATCGCCCACTTTCTTGTTGAGTAATCCCTGTGCGATAGGAGTTTGAATCGAAATCTTGCCTTGCTTCAGATTGGCCTCTGTCTCGCTGACGATGGTGTATTTCATCTTGGAATTGTTGCCCATATTGGTCATTTCAACTGTTGACATGATCTGTACGGCTTCATCACTTAGGCGTGAGACGTCAACGATTTTGGCCTGTGCGATGGTCATCTTCATATCGTTGATTTTATCTTCCAAGTGTCTTTGTGCTTCTTTCGCAGCATCGTACTCCGAATTTTCACTAAGGTCGCCTTTGTCTGCAGCTTCCGCAATAGCGGCTGATGCCTTGGGGCGATCTACTGATTCTAATTGTTTCAGTTCGGCCACGAGCTTGTCGTAGCCCTCTTGTGACATGTAAGACATAATTGAACTATTTTTGTTATACGTTTTTCAGATGGATATAAAAAACATAGAATTCCAACATCTGTATAATGTCGGAATTCCATATCCTTCAATTTCCTTTTTATTCCTAATTTTCTGCAAAGTTAGCCCTTAATTTTGAAATTGCAAAGATATGGAGGTTAAAAATGGTTTATTGCTCATCAAATCCCAATTGATCATTCGGCCGATGGTCAATTGCTTAAAATTAACTTCATCGCTTGCAGGGTGATGGACGTTCCGAATATCAAACGAAATGCAAGTAGGTACAAATCACAGAATTAGGCAACTCTCCATATCTGTCATCAGTCAGAAAAAACTGGCGGAACACCAGATGTTCCGCCAGTTAACAATAATACTATGATAATCTTTGATTTATTTTTTCATCAATCCTTTCAGCAGTTCGGGAATCTCGCTTGTCTCGCGAGCTACGGGAACACCTGCGGCCTCGAATGCTGCTACCTTCTCAGCTGCCGTGCCGGAACCGCTGGAGATAATGGCGCCTGCGTGCCCCATCTGCTTTCCCTTTGGTGCTTCGCGACCAGAAATGAAAGCTACGACAGGTTTTGTGATGTGCTGTTTGATGAACTCAGCTGCGCGTTCTTCTGCGTCGCCTCCGATTTCGCCGATGATAGCGATGCTGTCAGTCTCCGGATCGTTCTGGAACATTTCGAGCAGCTCTTGGAAGTAGAGTCCTACGATAGGATCGCCACCGACACCGATTGCCGATGATTGTCCCATTCCTGCTGCCGTGAGGTTGGCAACGACCTCATAAGTCAGCGTACCACTACGGCTGATGACGCCCGTGTGACCTTTCTTGAAGATGTTGGTAGGCATGATTCCTACCATACTTTCCTCTGGTGAAATCAGACCTGGGCAGTTAGGACCGATGAGGTTTGCGCCCTTGTCGCTGATGTAGCGATAAGCATCAACAACGTCGAGTGTCGGCACTCCCTCTGTGATGCAAATGATGAGTTTGATGCCAGCGTCGGCAGCCTCAAGCATGGCGTCCTTGGCAAATGGAGCTGGTACGAAAATCACTGATGTGTTGGCATTTGTGGCAGCAACAGCGTCTTTCACTGTGTTGAAAACGGGAATCCCGTCAACATCCTGGCCTGCTTTGCCTGGTGATGTGCCACCTACCACGTTTGTACCATAGCTCTTCATTTTTCTGGCGTGGAATCCGCCGTCACGACCTGTTATGCCCTGAACGATCAGTCGTGTATCTTTGTTGATTAATATACTCATTTTGTTTTAAGATATTGTTTAAGTAAGACAATTTGGATAATTACTTGCACTTTGCGCACAATTCTACGGCCATCTTTCCAGCCTCGCCCATTGTGTGGGCCACGTTGAACTTAGTACCTTTCAGGAGCTCGCGCCCTTCAGCCTCGTTCGTACCCGTCAGACGGATGACGATTGGTATATTGGTGTCGATGAGCTTGAAAGCTTCGATGAGACCGTTTGCCACGTCATCGCAACGGGTGATACCGCCGAAGATGTTGATGAGCACCACCTTGACGTGCTTGTCGGAGAGCAGCAACTTCATTGCCTCAACAATCTTTGTAGGGTTAGAACTACCACCGATGTCGAGGAAGTTAGCAGGATTTCCACCATAGAGCTTGATCATATCCATGGTAGCCATAGCCAGTCCGGCACCGTTGACCATGCAGCCGATCTCTCCGCCGAGGTTCACGTAACTGAAGCCCTTGTCCTTGGCTTCCTGTTCTTTCTTCTCCTCCTCTGTTGGTTCGAACATCTCGAAAATGTCAGGATGGCGGAAGAGTGCGTTGTTGTCGAAAGTCATTTTGGCGTCGATTGCCATTACCTGACCTTGTTCCGTGATTACGAGTGGGTTGATTTCGGCCAGTGATGCGTCCTTCTCCTTGAAAAGACGGTAGAGCTTCTGGAGGATAGGAGCTGCCTGCTTCACGTATGTCATGTCGTCGAAGAGCTTGAATGCAGCTTCGCGAGCAAGGTAATCGGGTAAGCCAATCAGTGGGTCGATTGGAATCTTCACAATCTTCTCAGGGGTTTCTTTTGCTACCGACTCGATGTCAACACCACCTTCACGGCAAAGCATCATGATGGCTCCTTTGGTTTTGCGGTCGATGACAATACTAACATAAAACTCTGAGGCGATATCCACGGCCTGTGCGACAAGGACGCGATCAACGGTGAACCCTTTGATATCCATGCCCAAGATGTCGGTGGCGCGTTGCTTCACTTCCTCCTCGGTCTTTGCAAGTTTCACACCTCCGGCTTTACCACGGCCACCAGTGTGCACCTGTGCCTTGATAACTGCCAATTCAACACCGAGTTTTCGGTAGGCCTCCACGGCTTCTTCCGGAGTACGGCAAACAAAACCTGGTTGCACAGCCATTCCGTAAGCAGCAAAGATTTCCTTTGCTTGATATTCATAGACTTTCATAGTAAATATAATTTGTTAATACTAAAAGTAATAATCTTTCCTAAGAGAAAACTTACAGTGTATGTAAAAACTGGAAATACGCTGGCTTTCGGATTAATAGCAGGTATCAAGAGTGGGTACATAGTTTAGTAAGTAGATCTTCTTGGGTTCAATATTTCAAATTAGTGGCAAATGTACGAAATCAAATTTAAATAAACAAATAGCTATGGATAAAAATTCAATATTTTTTTATTTGTCGAAAATCCACCGAGAAAACATCATTCTTATGAACGAAATTTGGGGGCGGACAATCTACTGGTGTTGGACGATTCGCTCACCTGAATGATGCTCTTCGTAATCATTCGCCGGATGAATTATCCACCGAAAGTTTGATAACGGACCATTTCATTCCATTATTGGAAACTTTTCATTTAAAAATGAGAAAATAATAAATTGAAAGTATAATTAATGAATTAATATAATCTTTCGCTTGATTTAAATCAATTAATGTGTTAAATTGATAAAATAATAGCAATATTATTTGCGAATATGTTAGATATGACTTACCTTTGCAATGTGTTTTTCATAGTATTAGATTTAAGGTTAACAAAGGTTGGACTACGGCGGTAGTCCTTTTTTTATGTCTTTACGCCAGTACCGACATGACTGAGGCTCCTGTGAGAAGCACGTGTCACCCCGAAGTTATTTCTCACTTCATCCTCTTTGATATCTCGTTGGTCAGTTGGCTAGAATCGTCGAATCGGATTTCAATTCCCGAATGCTGAATAGTGTCGAGTGCGTCATTTCGCGAAAATTTCGCAGAAGCAGAGCTTTCGCCAACTGATAGGTCAGCTTTCGCATGGCGAAAGGTCACCTATGGCGCTGCGAAAGGTCACCCATTACTGCCAGTCCCGTAAACTGCTGTCTTTTCCTGAATTCACTTGTCAGATCTGACGATTTATTTCTGTTTTACTTGTCAAATATTTTCCTGTTTACTGAATGACTTGACATTAACATTATATAGGTTAAATTTGAAGTCAGTGCACTTGTATAAAAGAAGATGGACAACACCTAAGTTCCGTCATATTTTCGGCAAGGTCTTAGGGGGCTCGATGCCCCCTGGGACCTTTGGTGAAGATGGCATAAGACCGTCGTTCGCCATATTTTCGGCGTTCCAAAGATACGTTATATTTTTCTTTTTTGCAAGCATTTATCTCTTTTTCCAAAGATTTCTCCCGGG
>NZ_AUME01000059.1 GCF_000430525.1 Prevotella corporis DSM 18810 = JCM 8529
TCATCTTTCTCTATGGAGAGAATGCCTGCCGCCTTGCGTTGAAGTTCGGAGCCAATATGCCCACGGAGTTTGATACCATTTGGCACGAAGTGCAGCACGCAGATGATGCAGGTGTTGTAAATCCCTGCCAAACGGTAAAGCTCATCCACGATGGCAATGCTTTCCGTTTCATCGTTGGCGGAACGTATCAAGTCAGCTATGCCGTCAATCACCACAAGGTGGATGCCCCCATGCTTGTGATGAAACAGGTCCATACTTTCACGGATAAGTTTCAACCGGTCTTTACGGGAGAGCGAAGCAAGATACAGAGAATGATAATACTCAGGTACTGTTGCCTGTGAAGCTCGACGGAGTGTCTTGCCTAAATTCTTATGAAGTTGAGCCTCTGACTGTTCCGTATCATAGTGCAGAACTGCCAAACCTTTGGGATTGGCGGCAATCTCTAATCCCAAGATTTTCTCTATTGGCAGTTGTTCTTCTCCCAATGTTCCGGCAAGAATGGCTCCTACATAGTTACTCTTGCCCGTACCTTCTCCTCCAGTGATGCAGAATAGATTGTCTTGTGTTCCCAATGGGACACCATTCACAGCCACCACCGATTTGGAAATGTCAGGAGGGTTTTCGTAGTCTATTTCGCAGGAGCGCAACATCATCATTGTTTGTGTGTATAATTCAGAAAGTTTATCCGTAAGCAAAGATTGTAATTCATGCTCCGTCCTCCCCAAGGCAAAGAAGTCAGAGATGTCTTTTTCACTCTTAATTCCTTGAAGAGGCAACTCCAAGTGTAGTACATTATATTGTGCCAATAGTTCCATCTGTCTCTGTGCTTCACGCAGTCCTGTGGCATCCATATCATAAAGCAGGATGATGTGCCTAAAGCGGAGTTGTAGGCTTTCAATGATATTTTCTGGTATAGAAGCCGTTTCACTGTTGAAGCATATCGCATTGAAGCCATGTGCATATAACGAGAGCACATCCTTTTCTCCACCTGTGATGAAGAGAATGTCGCCTTTGGTGGGCAATTGTTCAAATCCAAAGACATAATCTTTCAATTTCTCGCCTCCGTAAAGAAAGCGCAATTTGCTGTGCGGACGATATATCTTTATAAAATCTCCCATGATGTAACAGAATATTGGCTCTTCTTTCGTAGAGCTTAGCGTGAACTGTTTACCTTGACAGGAGATGGCTTCATAACTTCGCAGCGACTTCACGCTGTATTGTGTCAATGTTCTGTCCGTTATTCCATATCGTAACCAAAAATTCTTTTCTTCTTCATTGAAAGGCTGTTCATGAATCTTAAACCAGCGTTTGTTTTCTGGAGTTCCAGAAACAGCATTCTTATGTCCTACAGAAAAAGTGCTCTTTGTACAACTTCTACTTTGCTCCGATGCGCCTCTGTTTTCAATAGAAATATTGAGTCCCAAGTCATGTACAATCATAGCCAGCACCTTTCTAAACTCTGTACGAACATCAAGTCCCATAATTGCGGCAGCAAACCAGAAACAGTCCCCAGAATACGCTTCATTACCGAAGTCCTTCATGCGATAGCATTGTGATTTTTCGTCAAAGTATATATTGCATGACGCACGCCTGTCATTATACAGAGGATTGCGAAAATTGCGCTTTGGAACGAAATCTATCGGCATGTAAAAATAAAACACCTCCAATCCATGATTGGTTCTTTGTAAAATTTCTTCTTTTAAGTTCATAACTCTTCAAACAAAGTTTGGGGATTATCGCCCATGTATCCTTTTATAATTCCATCCCTATAGGCATTAAGACGCTGCAAGGCTTCCAAGCGTCGGAACCCTTTAAAAGTTGCACGCCCAGATTTTATAGCAATGTAGACTCCCTTAAAGGGATATACAACATGATTGCTTGATATGTAGCGATAAGGGATTGTGTTGTTATCTCGCCATCGTGCAAGGGATGCCTTGGAAATGCCAAGAAGACGAAGAACGTCCGAAGAGCCTAATTCTATCTGTTCCTCCAAAACGGAATAGTTACGTTTAAGCTCCACGATAAACGAAACCACTTGATGCAACTCTTCACGCAATGTTCTGATTTCATCAAAAAGTGAATTATTATTTTCCATTTTCATCTATAGTATTTTGAAGCACTTTTATCAGCCTTTGCAAAAGATCTTCTGTGCAGTCATTACTCTCTTCAAGAACAGAAAAGAACAACTCCAAGTAAGGCAAGAATTGTGACTTTTTAATTTTGAGTATCTCCCTCAACACTATTTTGAGTTCAGCTTCCTCTATCGTATGAAAAAGTCCACTATGGTGTACCTGTGGGTTTGTTACCGATTCGACAAGTCCTGCGGAAAGATGAATGACAAGTGTGTCCCTACCAAACGCAGTTGCACATCGGTCTAAAGAACTTAGGCGTATGTCTTTTCCCAACTTGCAGGTCTTTACAAAATTAGAATACTCAAAACCTCCTAAATTAGCTACCAGCTTTACATTAATGCAAGTTGATAACATCATGTCAATGGTTGGTTTTACTATGAAAATTCGTCCTTCCTTATTTGATTTACATTCTTTTTTACGAGCCATATAAAATGAGATCTATGTTTTTAGAATGCAAAGTTCATATGGATTGAGTTTTTATCAGAATATTACAAAACCATTATTTGGCATTATTATACCATTTTGTTATTTTATATAATTACACAATATCATGACCTCAGTGCACGGTGCAAGACCCTTTATATATAAGGGCTTGCACCGTGCACTGAAAATTGTAGCCAAAAATTTTCTAAGATATTTAACATCAAATACTTGGAGAAGGTTCATTTTTTTAGTACTTTTGAACCCAAGATTTGCAAGAGTGCAATTCTATCAGCAGTATCTATGAGTACTCTCAAAATACTCTCTCGTGGCTACAATATGGCTACACGAAAAAAGCTTGAAACGTATAAAATGTTACGATACAAGGAGTTGCAGAGTTTAGTTCATAAACCTCTCTCTCCGCAAACAAGGGTGTAAATCAACGAGTTACGTGATTTACGCCCTTTTCTACACCCAAAAAATCATAGCAACCAAAACAACACCCTAGACTAATCCTGATACTCGAGCGCTATAATCATGTCAAGGTTGTAGTGATCGATGTTGCGCTAAACATATCCTGCTCCCTCTTGACAAACTAACAAGTATTTCTTGTGAGTTGCTTCATCTGTCAGCTCATTGTCGGCATAGATGTTCTTGATATGCAGGGCAATGTTTTGCTGTGTGGTATCGTAGATCTCTGCCAGTTGTCCCTGTGTGAGCCATACATCCTCATCTGCAAAGCGTACATTTACCTTTACCTATTCTTTGTCGTCTTGGTAGATGATGAGATGGTTGTTTCTGTCCTGTTCATTTGTCATTGCTTCAATCATTGTAAATGTCGCTTCAAAATTTCAGCTTTACGAGTAACACAATCATCTATCACGGCTTGCTGCTTGGAGCAATTTCTGGTTATTATTCATAGCACTCAATGCAGTATAAATTTAAGCTTCCATATAACTCCAATCAGGAGCCCCTGATGTATCGACAGGGAGCTTCAACTTAGTCCTATTCATAAGGTCTTTGGTCCACTTTTCATCAAACTTAAAACGCTTGCCTACATTTCGAATAAGGGGGATGAGAAATAATGCGATTTCTTTAGATAAGTGATGAGTTTTCAAATGCAAGACATTCACATCATCAGATGCCCAAAAAGATTTGTCTTGATAAAACGCTTCTCCTACCGAACCATTATAATTTACAGAAATTGTATTGGCAGGATGCAAATGGGTTATATTTGCAATATGTGCAGTAACACCATTATTGATAGCACTTGCTCCAATAAATCTTATATCACCATCTCTCATATTGGCTTTTGTTAGCCGTTTCCCCTTCTTGATACTGAATAAATCTGAAAATAAAAACTCGCTCCACTCTTTTGTTTTTAACTGTTTTTTACAATTGGAGGGGGTAGAAAGTAGCAATAGTTCAAGATGCTTGTTCTGTTTTGCTATCACCTGTTTTATGTAATTCTCCATATATGCCCAATCTGGTTGCCCCAAAGAATCTGCTGGTAATAGCAAAAGTTCTGATTTTAACTTTTCAGCACTACACATATCCCCATATCCATATCTCTCACAAGATTTACTGAGTATGGAACATAAAAACAATGCGTTAAACCTATTGAGGTTTTTATGATAAAGCAAGAGGATCGAAGACCCTGCACCGCCTCGACCTAGAAAATCTGTTTCTTGAAAGAATGCAAAGCCACCGACAGGGCTAATTGAAATACAACCACCTTTATCCAATTGCTCATCTACTTTAGGCTCGACATATAGTTCAATTCCATTATTGAAGTTTCCAGAAGCAACAAAAGGAATATCACCCAATTCGTACTGCTTTATTGATCGTGCTTTTGGACGAGTTGGATTGCCAAAAACATCACTCACCTTAAAAATTCTCCACTGAGAAGTGTCTATTTTATTCTTCATTATTGTGTGTTTTTAGACTTATGTTTATATCGTCTCCGTTTTGACTAATAGAACTTGAATACATCACTTTATTGATGAGATTTTCTTGAAATGTTTTGACGTCTATGCCTTGCTGAAACATGAGGTAATCCATTACAGTTTTATTGAAATCCTCCTCATATATCTCAAACTCTTTCATTGGCATCTGATATGATAGATGCTCATTGGGTTTTATCCACTGAATAGTGTCATTTCCCGATTGCTTTTGTATTACGTCTACCCAATAGTCCTCAATCTCTTGCCATCGGTCTTTAACATCTTGACGCCCCTGATTTTTTACTGTTTCAAGCCCATCGTCTTCAATGTAGCAAGCAAAAATCTCTCTATTGCCATGAGGTGTGCCAGACTTGAAAATGAACACAGATGTAGTAACCCCCTCCGAGAAAATATTTTCAGGGAGTTTGATTATTTTGAGAAGAGTGTGGTACTTCAGTATTCTTTTTGCCTTTTGCACTTTCTCCATTTTCTTATCTGGCATAATAAAAGCACATGTTGCATCCTTGGACACGCTATCCAAAGTGTTCTTGACAATATCGACACATCCATATTTGTTCTCAAAAGGAGGGTTCATCAAGACTTTTGTTATTCCTTTTGATTGTATCCACTTCTTTGCTTCATCTCGTCTTGTGTCTAACTGTTCAAGGTTGGTCTTTCCATCCTTATGAATCAACATATTAGCACAAGCTAATGCGAAAATTTCTCTATCAAACTCAATCCCGTAGAGTTGTTCTTGTTTAATTTGTTTGGCTTTATGAGTACGGTTACCACCAGCTTCGTCAACCATATTACACATAGCCTTTACAAGGAAAGAGCCTGAGCCACATGCGGCATCTAATACAATGTCATCTTTATTTGTCTCAGTCAATCGATACATCAATGAAGTGATATGGTCAGGGGTAAAGACTTGTCCTTGTTCGGATTTTCCCTTGTAACGATTGAATTCGTTAAAGAAGATTGCCATAACATCTTCTCCCTGCCAAAAGTCAGAGTTGATATTGTCCGATATTTCTGCAACACAAGCAATAAAATCATCTATTGCCTCTTGATTGTCGGTAATATTCATTCTGATTTCTGAATATACCTCCAGCAATAGATTTAGCTTAGAATTCTGAGCAATAGCTTCTTCGTAAGACTTCGACAAGGTGTCAAAAATAGATTGGCGGAAGGTATTGTAGCTCATTCCTTTGGTCAGTACTGCTCCATAACGTTTTGCCACCAAGGCACAAGCAGTAAATATCATTCGGTGGTTTAGATTCTTGATACCAAAGCTAAAATGAAGCGTGTCATTAATCCTCTTAGTTAATCGAAAAATCTTAGACTTGTCAATCAGATTTTCCGCAAACAGATTAAGGTAATACTCTTTATTGTGTAATTCGGTTTCGCCTTGTAATTTCTCTCCATTCTTAAAAACCACTACATCTTCGCCGTTGTAGAGAATACCTACCACTTTGGCATATTGAGAAGATGCAATCTTGCAATTTTTCAGCAATTCCGCTATTTGTTGTTCTTTCAAAGGCGTAACTGCACTTTTCGCTTCAAGAATGATAGCGGGGAACATTTTTTCGTTAGGTAGGTACCAACCATCTGGGCGGTCACTTATTCCTTTGAAGCCAAGCTGATTAAATGTGGTTAGCTGACCGACACCAGCTTTTGCTGTTTCAGTATCCTCTAATCCTAATTTACGCTTGGCTAAATCTCTAACCTTATCCTCTGTCATAAATTCTAAAACACTAAATCCTTTGGTGACACACCAAGCAAATCCGCCACCCTAAAGATAATAGTGAGGTTGGGTTGCTTGCGGTTACACACATAGGCGTTGGTGATGCTGAAACTCATGCCCAACTCTTTAGCGAGCCACGTTTGAGTGATGCCTCGCTTCTTCAAATGATCCTTGATAAGGTTGCGGTGCTCATTCTTCTGTCCCATCGGATGATAGTTTATCTTGATATTAATTACAAAGTTATGAACTTATAATGAATAAAACGAAGAAAAGCGGAACTTTCACGCTACTGGAAATAATTTTTCCTGTGGGAAGACATTAAGGTACTCTCTTAAGTAGTCAATGATGATTGGAAACGAATATCATTTTGCCCAAAACTATCCACTTTTTGAATATGTATTTAGCGTTTTTGATAGTTATTGATTTCCTTGTGTTTCCCTATACTTCCTGCTACATCCCTGCCTTTTGGAATAACATCAAAAGCCCTCTACTTTTGTATCGTCAGAGCTGACTGAATGCCCTATGCGCAAGGGCGAGTTATTCATTTCAAAACAATTGGATTATGACGATAAACGAATTACTGGACAAGCCTGTTTGGCAGATGACTGGTGAAGAGTTGCTTTTCCTTGCACAACACGGCAATATGTCCACGAGTAGAGAAACAAAGGCTACTTCCGCTAAAGAAGAAAAACGATATGTATATGGATTGGCTGGCATTGCACGCCTCTTTGGGTGTAGCCTGCCCACGGCTAATCGTATCAAGCAGAGTGGTAAAATCAATCGTGCCATTACACAAGTGGGTCGCAAGATTATTGTGGATGCCGACCTTGCACTTGAATTGGCAGGACGAAAGACAGGAGGGAGATGATGAACACGACTGATTATGAAAATATTTGGCAAAAGTCGCTCATTCATGTAACGGATGAGTTTGCGCTTCCGCCCGTTGTGCTGCAAGCAGGTGAAGCCATTATTGGCACATTAGGTAACTTCAGTGTGTCGACAGGTAAGGCAAAAGCAAAGAAGACTTTCAATGTGAGTGCCATCGTTGCAGCAGCCCTTATCAATGGACAAGTATTGGAATATCGTGCTTCATTTCCAGAATTGAAAAGAAATATTCTCTACTTCGATACAGAGCAAAGTCCCTATCACTGCCAACTTGTGATGCAACGCATTCTGCGGTTGGCAGGATTGCCGATAGATCGAGAGCCAGAGCATTTGAGGTTCAGCCATCTCAGAGCGATTGCAGACCCAAACGGGCGCAGAGAAATCATCCGTTATGCTATTTACAACACACCCAATGTGGGCTTGGTGGTCATTGATGGTATTCGTGACTTGATGCTTGATATCAACAACTCTACGGAGGCTACCAAGTTAGTGGGCGACCTGATGCAATGGACGAGTGAACAGAATATCCATATTCAGACCGTGCTTCACCTCAACAAGGGCGACGATAACGCACGTGGACATATTGGGACGGAACTCAACAACAAGGCAGAAACTGTCTTGCAAATTACAAAGGATAACACCATGCCTGAACGTAGTATTGTTGCACCTTCCATCATTCGTTCCAAACCTTTTGAAAAATTTGCCTTTCGACTTAAGGAGGGTGAAGATGAGATTTGCATTCCCCAAATAGATTTTTCGTATTCCGACAATGAACGGAAGTCACATCGTTTCTCCTACCAAGAGTTAAGCACTAACGAACATCGAAAGGCGTTGGAACCAGTCTTCTCTACAAGCGAGATTTTGCCATATAGTAAACTTATTGTAGCTCTCAAAGAGGCTTATGCTAAGATTGTGGGGCTATCCTATGGGCAAACTAAACTCAAGGAACTTTTGCAATTCTTGCTCAACAAAGGCATAGTGGTTAAGGAAGAACGAGGAAAATATCGGCTCTGTCAAAATTCTCTACAATAAAACCTTTGGTCGGTCGGACACAGGCTATATATACCTGAACCAATCCGACCAAAGAGAAACAAACTTGGTCGGACGTAAAGGTGTGCCTATAGTGTACGACTGTCCGACCAATCCTAAGCCCTTCAGCCTCCAAAGGAAAAAGGCTGAGAGTTATTCTTTTCAAACATCAAAACAAAATCACAATGGAAATACAAAATATCAAGCAAATCTCTATCACAGATTATTTGCAGCAACAGGGTTATTCACCTGCACGAATACAAGGTATTCATTTTTGGTACTGCTCCCCACTACGCAACGAAAGTAAACCATCATTCAAAGTAAATACAGAGCGCAACCAATGGTATGACTTTGGAACTGGCGAACATGGAGATATTATTGACCTTGTATGTACTTTACAGCATTGTACCATGTACGAAGCCATTGAGTTTCTAACCGATTCAAAACAAATAGTGCATCAAGTTTTTTCTTTTGGCGGTGAAAGAAAAACCTCTAAGCACAAATTAGAAATCATATCTGTGCAATCACTTACCAATCCTTATTTGTTACGTTACATTGCAGAGCGAGGAATATCTCTCAGCGTTGCCAATAGATTCTGTTCTGAAATTCGATACAATAATACCAATCGGACATACTATGCCATTGGATTTGCAAACGATGCTGGCGGATGGGAAATCCGTAGTCCTTATTTCAAAGGCTGCATTGCTCCAAAAGCGATTACAACTATTAGTAAAGGCACAGACGTTTTACAAATTTTTGAAGGGTTTATGGATTTCCTTTCGTGGCAAACGCTAAATCTTTCTTCAACCTGCGACACCATAGTTCTTAATTCTCTGACTCTTTTGCCACGCATTCAAGAGAAGTTAAAAGGCAACAAGCAAGTTGAGAGTTTTCTAGACAATGATGATGCTGGACGAAAATCGTTTGAAGTTTTGAAGCATTTTTGCCCATCTATCATAGACGGTTCTGTTTGCTATCGAACTCACAAAGATATCAATGAATGGCTCGTTGCTCAATCCAAAGTGAAAGAGAAACAGCCGTTATTACCGACCACGAAGTGTGGCATCAGAAGATAGTGTTTATCAGGGAAGCAAGTTTGTGTTTTGAGTATCTCAAAACCTACTTGCTCCCACCTTTGGGAGGTAAAAATCCCGTTGGTCTCATCAAAAAATAAGATTATGGAACAGAAGAATAAAGGTGGGCGACCCACTAAGACTTTATCAGAAAAACGAAAATACCAAGTACTTCTTCGGCTCAACACCATGGAGTACTACACCCTGCTGGGTAAAGCACGTGAAGCCTCTATTTCACGAACAGAGTTTTTACGGAAGCTCATTATAAATGCAGAAGTAAAGAGCCGAATCAAGCCAGAGGAAATGCAACTCATCCGTACAGTTTCTGGCATGGCTAATAATCTTAACCAAATTGCCCATCGACTCAATTCCTTTGGCATTTCTACCCTCAATGAAGATTTGAACGCACTGAAAGTACTCATTTATGAACTCATCAAACGCTTGAAACCATGATAGCCAAGATTATTAAAGGAGCAGACTTCGGAGGTGTCATCAACTATATGCTCAGCAAACAGGAAGGAAAAGCTATGGTTTTGGCGAGTAATAACATAGGTTTTACCGACCAAAACCTATGCGTTCACGAGTTCGTTCTGCAAGCCTCCATGCGCCCGAACGTGCAGAAGCCTGTTTGCCACACGATACTCTCATTCTCAGCCAACGATGCCGATCAACTAACAGACGATGTGATGATAAAGATTGCCAATGAGTATTTAGAGAAAATGGGCTACGGAGACACGCAGAGCCTTATCGTAAGACACAGCGACCGCCAGCATCCGCACCTGCACATTTGCATCAACCGCATCGGCAATGATGGCAAGACCATCAGCGACCGCAATGAGAAATACCGCTCTACAAAGATTTGCCGAGAACTGACAGAGCGTTATGGCTTGACCATTGGAGAAGGTAAGCGAGCCGTAAATCGCCACCGATTGCGAGGCGAAGACAAGTTACGCTATGAAATATTCGATGCTATCAAAGCGATATTGCCTCAATCACAGAATTGGAAAGACTTCGTAACAGGTTTAGAACAACAGGATATTACCACTCGTTTCAAGACGAGAGGTAATACCAATGTTGTGCAGGGAATCATCTTTGAAAAGGATGGTTGCAGCTTCAGTGGCTCAAAAATAGACCGCTCGTGTTCTTTCTCTCGCCTCAATGCTGAGATAGAACGAAATTCTCACAAACAAGAGCAAATTCATCTACAAAACGAACCTATGGTACATTCTGTAGATGAAAGCAATTTTATTACCGACCTATCCGAAGCAATTAGTGAAGTGTTTTCTATGCCAACACCAAGTAATGGCGTAGATGTTGATGAGCTCCGCTTCCAAAAGAAACTTCGCAATAGAGCTAATCGCAAACATAGAATTTAGTCACATCAAATTTATATCAGAATGAATAACGAAATAGCACCTGTTCTCGATATTCTCGAAGAACTCAAACAAGACTGCAAAGCCATCAGTAAGGCACAGGTAGAATTGCGCACTACTATTGCTGAACAGCTATCTAATCCAAAGGAAGATAGCGTTAAAACACAAGAAACCGTGCAAATCCATCTCTCGAAAGAGACCCAAGCCAAAATCAAAGAACATCAACTTTTTGTTTTGGAGGCACTATCGGAGTCCAGTAAGAAGCTTGACCCGAAGTTTGAAGCCTTGCAGCAACTCATCATAGAGCAACAAAAACCTGTAGAGTACAAGAACTACTCGCTCTTTGCCAGCGTGCAATTAGCCGAACGTATATTGCTCCTGTTAGTTTGCGGCTTGGTTATGGTCAGTTGCTGGTTCTTCGTCATGGGAGCCAACCAACTGCAAACCGCCTCCGATTATGACCTCCGCTACCGCTACCTGCGGATGCAAGGCAAAGCCACCGCTTCAGACTTCTCTCATCTTGATAGCATATTTATCACACATCGCAATTCCAAAGCGATTCATCAGATGGAACAGAAGGTTGTTGATTATGAGCAAGCCTTGCAAAGACAAGCCGAGTTATTGCTACAAGAGGATAAGATTAAGCAAGAGCAAAGCGAGCTAAAGAAACATTTGAGCCAGAATTATCCGAACTAGCTTGAATGATCTCTTCTGTTAAGTATGCAAGCTAAAATATCACATTTTTAGGTGGCACTTATTCTCTAAAATAAGCCTTTTTAGTATATCTGATAGATAGCGGAATGAAAAATTCTCTTTCAATTTTACTATGTTGCAAAATCTTAAAAAATTAAGGTGTGCAGTGATTTTTCACAATTTGTAATTATTTTTGCACATGTATCATTTATTGTTTATGCATAGTAATCTATACAATCGTTATCTGTGGCTTCTCAACACTCTGTTACTTAATAAGCGATTAAGTTTTTCCGAGATAAGCAAAAAGTGGGAACAGTCTTTCCTCTACGAGGGAAAGCCATTAAATTTAAGAACCTTCCACGACCATCGTAATGCCGTGGAAGAGATGTTTCATGTGTCTATTGAGTGCGATAACTCCGATGGCCATCGCTATTATATAGAGAATGCTACGGCTCAGTAGAAAATCAATGGGGGAATAATTTGTTATTTATCTTAATAATTCCGACCTTCGCATTATGGAAGAAAAAATGTTACGCACCTTGGCAACTCTTGTTTTGCCTTCTCAAATATTAGATTATTTTACTATCGTTTCTGTCTGCGAGGTTGGACCTGAGTTTCATATTAGTCTTGACGAACGTATGGACAAGACTTTGTCAGGTAATGCCACCTTCGAGTCCAAGGGGTTCATGGAAGCAGTTAATATAACCGACTTCCCTATTCGAGGCCATAAGGTGATCTTGAAAATTCGTCGCAGACGATGGACGGATTTGCGCACGGGCAAGAGT
>NZ_AUME01000060.1 GCF_000430525.1 Prevotella corporis DSM 18810 = JCM 8529
CGGACATCCAAAAGGCATACGGACTGTGCCACTCACTGCGCATAATCTTCGCCAAGAACACCATCAAGGATGCAGCCAGGCTCTCCATGGCACGGTGGTACAATAAAGTTGAAGAGGCAGACTTCCATTCATTCAATGTGATTGCTGCCACATTCTACGAGCATTATGATGAGATATTGAACTTCTATAACAACAGATCTTCGAATGCCATGGCAGAATCGTTCAATGCCAAAATTAAACTTTCCCGAGCCAATCTAAGAGGAGTGGCAGACAAGAAGTTCTTTTTATTCAGAATTGCAAAACTATATGCCTATCCCCATTGATTTTCTACTGAGCCCTCACATCGCCATATTTCCTTTTAACCGCTTAAATGCCTTCTTTTTCGGCTTCTTCGATTTCGTTTGTCGTTTTGTTTTGATCACTATTTGTATCTAACTGAGCAGCATTCGTAATATGTAAATTTCCCATATTATTAATAATCACGTCAATTGGAATATATTCATCACTGTTCGGATCAGGTGAGCCTATACTTGCTCCAAATCTTAAGTAGTTTCCATCAACCTTATCAAACATGAATCCTACTAAAATACCATGTTTCCCATATTGATTGTTTGTAAAAGACTTGAAATCGTTCTTTGAAAAAGAGCGACTATAAAAAGTAGTCCCGTCTTTACGTAAAATCTTCAAATCTATCTTGTTGTCAAAATATTTCGTTCCATCTTCATCTGTTATCAACGGCAAATCCTTGTCCGCATAACGTCGAATAGTAATAGTATAGACAGCGTCCATCCACTCTATTTCCTTTTTATAACTGAAATCTGTCAGTTGTTGTGGGCTATGTGATATTTGCGGCTTTGGAGATATCTTTGTAATGATGTCATCACTTTTTTTCTCCTTTTTACAAGAAGAAAAAGTTACAGTAATCATTCCAAACAATAGAAGTAGTAATATAAATTGTTTCATATTCGATCAATATTCCTTGCAAAAGTAAGCATTTTTCTATTATATTCCAAATATGAGCTAATAAATAAAATAGCAATTACTTATTCATTAAAATATTCAAATAAGGCAAACTGGTAGAAATCTACGTTAATTCATAAATTTCACTGGGAGTGCTTCGTTTTAAAACCTCAAGTCCAAAATCTTTGCCCGGTATCAATCCTCTGTCTAATAATATAGATTCTATTGTTTTACGAGCAAGCTCAGGATGATTGTTCTCATCACTTAGATGGCAAAGCCAGACACAGTTGAGATCTGGATTTGCATTCTCTACAAGAACTCTTGCACAATCGGCATTGCTCAAATGTCCATTAGGTCCACTAATTCTGTCTTTAAGAAATTTGGGATAAGGGCCTACGGTAAGTTTCTCTAATTCATGGTTAGCCTCTATAATGAGAAAATTAGTATGAGAGATATAGTTTTTAATTTCTTCCGTAACATGCCCACAATCTGTTACAATAGTTAAAGAAACTCCTTCACTTTCAATATAATATCCAACACAATCGGTACTATCATGAGGAACCTCGAAAGGCGTTACATTAAACTCGCCAATTTCGATTGTCTTTCCTTTCTCAACATAGCGAACCATAGCCAAATCAACCTTTCTTCGTACACACCAATTCTTTTCAATACCACTATGAACAAGTTTTGTTGCATAAACTGGTATTTTATAGTCTCCGCTTAATGAACCCACAGATTTCACGTGGTCTGCGTGATCATGCGTAATTATTATATTTCGTATCATTGACATTTGCAGTCCATAGTTATGAAAATGCTTTTTCATTAATCTGATGCCTACACCACAATCGATAACCAAACAATCGGTCTCGGTATACAGCACATAGCAATTTCCACTACTACCACTACCTATTGATATAAATCTCAGCATTGGAATAAATTTTTGCAAAAGTAATAAAACATTTCAAGAATGCAAAACCTAAAATATACTTCTTGCCACTTTAGTAAGGTAGAAAGGGATTGTCAGAAGGGGAGTCCGACTGCAAAATGAAAAGTAAAGTCCCTTGTGAAGTTAGGATTGAAGAGAGCATAATGCTCTTTGAAATCATCATATACTGGATTGATTGCTTTCATACCAGTATCAAAGCGAAGTATAAAATAATTAAAATTCAAACGTAAGCCAAGGCCGTAAGCAAAAGCCAATTGCTTGTAAAACTCACCAATTTTGAATTGCCCTCCTTGTTGTTCTTCGTAATTACGTAAAGTCCAGATGTTTCCAGCATCAATATATGCTGCTCCATCAAACTTCCAAAACAAATGAGTTCTATATTCCAAGTTCAGATCTAATTTCAAATCACCAGTTTGATTGATGAAGTCTATACGTCCGTCTGACCCCTTGAATTTCCCTGGTCCAAGTTCCCTTACGCTCCATCCACGTACGGAATTAGGCCCTCCAGCTATATATCTTTTTTCAAATGGAAGCACTTTGCTATTACCATACGGCCAAGCTATTCCGAAATCTCCATGCAATACCAAAGAGTTGTTCTCGTCGAAGCTAATTATTTTGGTGTAGTCGAAATCAAATTTTGCATATTGTGCATAAGCAATATTAAATAGCATTCGTTGCCCTTGGTCATTCTTTTTTAAGTTAAAGATACGACTGACACCATTCAACAAGTTTCCAGCAGTCTCAAATTGCGCCCGTATAGCCTGGTCGTTATAGTTATATATTACTGAAAAGCCCATTCTCATTACTAATAGGTCTTCATAATTGTATCGAAGGATTGCATTCCGATTTGATATGTCATCAAGATAATCAGTTTTAAAAGTACTACTTATCCATGGCATATAGACATAACTTAAATTCAATACATCAAGCCCATACTTAAAATGTTTAGTTGGATTTGCCCAACGATATTTCCACATAGCAGAGAAAACTCGCCTGTGAAACTCAGGTCTATTCTGTAAATTCCAACTTATTGATGCTTCGGAAACGGCATTGCTTCTACGTCGGAAATCACGACTAACGAATGGTGAAAGAAATCTTGGGAATTGAAGGCTGGTCTGTATGCCATACTCCTCATAATCATGGTTTTCATAACCCTCAAGCCCCGTTATGGCTTCAAAGGCGGCACGCAATTCAACGCTAAGGAGTTCACTTCCTCTGAATAAATTTCTATTTTGATATGAGAGTACAGCAGCTGCACCTAAATTCCCAGCCGTATTAGTTCCTTCAGGTTGAAAAGATATTGTATTAGGTTTATTGCTCGATAAAGTTATGTCAACATCTAAATAATGCTTTTGCGACTGTTGATAATTAAAAGTCTTACCAACAATAATATTTTCTATGCTGTTCAGTTCTCGAAAGTCAATATTTGTATATCTGACAGCACCTAAACGGGCAAAATTATTATATGTTTTCTGTAAATCTGATGAAGAAAAGTATCTACCAGGCTCAATAAGATTATTTTCTGCGATGACACCTTTTCGAAGATTGACACCAGTTGAATTTCCTGGTAAAATATTCACTTTATTGATAATATATCTTGGATGAAGAATAGGTTCACTATCATTATTGGTGCGATATTTTGCTAGATGTAATGTCAGATCGACCTCTTTTGAGCCTTTTGTGGAATCTGCCGTATAATAGATAAAGTCTTTATTGAACCGATAATAGCCAGAATCATTCAATATTTTTGTTAATCGTTTGCGTTCATTGTCGAGGGCAGACACAATAAATTGTCGAGGATGGTTCTTGTCAAATTTAGAAGTAAGACTAGGTTCGAGTAAACTTGCTATTACTGAATCTTGGATATCATAATTGAAGCTGTTTATCTGATAGGGTGATCCAGGATGCAACGTGTAAATAGCTTTCAATATTTTCCCCTTGACTTTCGTCTCCAAATCAACAGTCGCATTCATGTAACCCATGTTGTTCATAGCAACTCTCAAATTTTCTTTTGACCGTTGTGCCTCAAGTGTGTCATATAAGACAGGTTTCTCCCCCATCTTTTGCAATGTCCTATTTATCCACTTCGTAGTATCCCTACCAGAAAGTGCGTATGTTCCCAGTGGTATTTTAAAAAAAGAGAACCATCGAGAATTACCCTTTTGGCGAATAAGCTGTGCAAATTGTAAAGCATCAAAATCCTTAACATCCGATTTAATTTCAACTTTATCAAGCATATACTTCCCATCGGCAACAAATTTTTCAGCAGAACAAGATGCTATTAATAGCACTAAAAGGAGAATTAATATTGCATTATAAAATTTGAAAAGTCTATCTTGAAACATCAAAAATCCCTTTTTTTGCGCAAAGATACTAAAAAGTTAAGAGTAATGCTATGTAGGTGAAGAGTTTTTTATAAATTTGCGTTATGATATCTAAAAGCAAAATAAAGCTCATCCGTTCATTAGAAACAAAAAAAGGCAGAGGGAAATTAAAACTATTTGTAGCCGAAGGACCTAAAATAGTTGACGATTTAATCCATGCCAAATTCGAACTTGAGGAGTTATATGAAGACATTGAAGATATAAAGAAAATCTCTTTCTTACAACACCCCCAAAGAAAGTTAGGCGTTTTTAAACTTAAAATCAATCAAGAGTTAAGGATACATTTCGATAAGGAACTTATATTAGCCCTCGATGGCATTCAAGATCCTGGAAATCTCGGTACTATTATCAGAATTGCTGATTGGTTTGGAATCAAACACATCATCTGTTCTGAAGAAACGGCTGACTGTTGGAATCCGAAGGTAGTGCAAGCGACCATGGGCAGTATAGCCAGAGTACAGATTCATTATCTGAATTTAATCAGTTTCATCAACTCACTCCCCTCTGATTATCCCATTTACGGTACACTTCTGAATGGCGAGAATATATATAATGAGAATCTCACAAATACAGGATTGATCATTATGGGGAATGAAGGAAAAGGCATTTCACCCCTAATCAAGGATAGGGTAACCAAAAAATTATTAATACCAAATTTCTCTCATCAGGAATCAAAGGCGGAATCACTCAATGTTGCTGTTGCCACTGCAATCGTTTGCTCAGAGTTCAGGAGAAATATAATATGATATAAGATATATGGAAATAATAGACTTAAACAAAAACAGGAGTATCACAAGTTGTTTGACGGCTGGGTATGCTCAATGGACAAAGAACATGTGGGATGTCTTGAAATCAATAAAATGGTATATCCTGTTCACTGCCATCGTACTATCAATAACAATAAATTCGCTGATAATAAGTTCATGGCACATTTGGTTTCCAATGGCTATTACTTCGACGATAGCTGTTTATCAATTAAATCATCAGGCTTTTAAGTACATTACAAATGCGCCTTCAAACAATAAAAGAATACTTCTCCTGTTTAAACATTTGCCAAAGTATATTTCGTATAGTTTACTGACAAATACTATTTCCTTCAGCATCAACATTTTAATTTCTACACCCTTGATAATCTTGATATACTGCTATGTGCAGAATCAAGTAGGCATTTTGCAAGGTGACCCTGATACACAAACAACCGCCTTTACAGCGTTATTTTTCGTAACATCATTTTTCACCTTCATACTCATTCTGAGTATGAATACATGGAGAATATTCTCGGCAGCATTTCTTTATGGAGCCTGTACAGTACAAGATATTGTCAAATTTCAAAATAAGAAGAATCATCAAGGATACAATAATTAGGACTATTCCATAAATCCGAACTAATTGTTCGTCAGTGCAATATATTATTTGAGCCCTTACATACCACCCAAGCTAATACTAGGATTCAATAGATTAGACCAGTAGTCCATTAAATTATTGTAGGTGTCAAAGCTTTCACCTCAAAGATGACAGAGATTTGGGCAGAAAATAAACATGATAAATCTCTGAAAAAAGAAGGTTAAGTAGGGATTTTCTGCTAATTCCCTAAATAAAAAAGTATAAATGAGATATTCAGTCTCACTGGTTACACAGCATAAAATAACGGAGAAATGGTATTTATAGAGGAGATAAATTAAAATATATCATTTTATTTTGGTTTCTCCCAATTAATTATTATATTTGCATGTGTAACAAAATAATAATCTAAAAGAATAGAATGAACAACAAAGAAACAATGAACCGCGTTGCGGACAACATTAGGATTCTATCAACATCAATGGTAGAAAAGGCCAAATCAGGACATCCTGGAGGAGCTATGGGTGGTGCTGATTTTATCAACGTACTTTTCTCCGAATATCTTGTTTACGACCCATCTGATCCAGAGTGGACGGGAAGAGATCGTTTCTTTCTCGACCCAGGACACATGTCTCCGATGCTATATTCAGCCTTGGCTTTGCAAGGAAAATTCACTATCGAGGAATTGAAGCAATTCCGTCAATGGCAGTCACCAACTCCCGGTCATCCTGAAAGAGATATCATCAGGGGAATAGAAAACACATCTGGTCCTTTAGGTCAAGGACACGCTTTTGCAGCGGGTGCCGCAGTGGCCGAGAAATTCCTTGAGGCACGCCTCGGCAACGAGGTGATTCAACATAAAATCTATGCATATATTTCTGATGGTGGCATTCAAGAGGAAATTTCGCAAGGTGTAGGAAGAATCGCCGGTAACCTCGGACTGAACAATCTTATCATGTTTTATGACTCAAATGACATTCAGCTTTCAACCGAATGTGGAGTCGTCATGAATGAAGACACCGAAGCAAAATACAAAGCATGGGGCTGGAATGTCATTAATTGCAATGGAAATGACGTGGATGAAATACGAAAAGCATTGGACTCAGCAAGAGATGAGAAGCACCGCCCTACCCTTATCATTGGCAAGACAATCATGGGTAAGGGAGCTTTGCAAGAAGACGGAAGTAGCTACGAGCACAGCATCAAGACACATGGTGCGCCATTAGGTGGCAATGCATATATAAACACTATTAAAAATCTTGGCGGTGATCCGGAAAATCCGTTCGTAATCTTCCCCGAAACTCAAAAACTATATGCCGACCGCAAAAAGGAGTTGGAGAAAATTGTTGCGGACAGGAAAGCCAAAGAAAAGGAATGGGCAAAAGCCAATCCCGAAAAGGCAGAGCAATTAAGAACTTGGTTTAGTGGTGATGCGCCTAAAATAGATTGGACAACAATCGAACAGAAGCCAGACGTAGCTACACGTGTCGCAAGTGCCACATGCCTCGGACTCTTGGCTGAGCAAGTACCAAATATGATTTGTGCCTCTGCCGACCTTTCAAACTCAGACAAGACAGATGGCTTCTTGAAAAAGACAAAGAGCATTGTTAACGGCGATTTCACAGGTGCATTCTTCCAAGCTGGTGTAAGCGAATTGACAATGGCTTGTATGTGTATCGGCATGATGCTCCACGGAGGTGTCATCGCCGCAATGGGTACGTTCTTCGTATTCTCTGACTATATGAAACCTGCCGTACGCATGGCAGCATTGATGAAAACTCCAGTTAAATTTATCTGGAGTCACGATGCTTTCCGCGTTGGAGAGGATGGACCAACTCACGAACCTGTTGAACAGGAGGCTCAAATACGCTTGATGGAGAAACTACAAAACCACTCTGGAGAGGATTCTGTCAGGGTTTTCCGCCCTGCTGATGCCGAAGAAACAACAGTTTGCTGGCAAATGGCAATGGAGAACATGAGCACACCGACGGCATTGATTTTATCACGTCAGAACATTAAGAATCTACCTGCAGGCAATAATTACACATTGGCTCGCAAGGGTGCCTATATCGTAAAAGATTCTGAAAGCGACTATGATGTTATTCTGGTTGCCAGTGGTTCAGAAGTATCTTCTTGTATTGCTGGAGCAGAACTTCTCAAGGCAGACAATATAAAAGTACGCATTGTCAGTGCTCCATCAGAGGGCCTATTCCGCAGACAATCAGATGAATATCAGGCAGAAGTTCTCCCAAATAAGGCAAAGATATTTGGTTTGACCGCTGGGCTTCCAATCACCTTACAGGGATTGGTAGGAGCAAATGGTACAGTATTTGGCCTGAATAGTTTCGGCTTTTCAGCCCCATACAAGGTTCTCGACGAGAAACTTGGCTTTACAGCAGAGAACGTTTACAAACAAGTGAAAGATTTTTTAGTACGATAGTTTAACCGGAGTCCTTGGCCTGAAATGCCAGGGACTCATAATACCTAAACGCTTATGGAAATTAAAACAGTAGGAGTAGCTTGCGATCACGCTGGCTTTCCATTGAAGCAATTTGTTATTCAGTATCTTGAAAACCACAAGTATTCCTATAAGGACTTTGGTTGTAATAGCGACCTTAGTTGCGATTATCCAGATTATGCCCATCCATTGGCTGAGGCTGTTGTAAAAGAAGAGGTGTATCCAGCTATTGCCATTTGTGGAAGTGGCGAAGGTATGGTAATGACCCTTAACAGACACAAAGGTGTTCGTGCTGGTTTGGCATGGAACAAAGATGTTGCAGGTCTCATCCGCCAGCATAACGACGCAAACATATTGGTAATGCCGGGTAGGTTTGTTGACAACAAAACGGCAGAGAAAATCATGGACGAGTTCTTTAAAGCCAGCTTTGAGGGCGCTCGCCATGAGCGTCGAGTGAAGAAAATCGATGAAGTAGAATAATAAATTAAAATCCGAACACAAATAAAGGAGATGCTTTTTCGAGTATCTCCTTTATCGTTTTAATATTCTATATTCGCCTGATGCATTAATCTACACTACCTGTTGGTAGATGGAACTTGTATTCTTTCCCAAATACCTTGTTAACTTTATTGATTTCAAGGAAAGTCGTTCCTCCTCCTTCTCCGAAAGAACCTGAGAGATAGGCAATCTTATCCTCATGATTAATGTACCCTTTCTGTCTCAACATGCGCAACGCAGCAGCAAACATATAATAACTGCTGACATGCTGTTGCTGATAAATGGGGATAATTCCATAACTTAAGTTCAACCAGCGTTGAAGTTTTTCCTTATAACAGATTGCCAATACAGGATTCGGTCCGCGAAAAGCAGCAAGATTACGGGCCGTTTGTCCAGAAGCGCTGTCAGTAATTATGCCCTTGACTCCTAAAGTCTCAGTAGCTTCAATCGCACTCTTAGCCAAAAATTCCCTTTGGTCACTCTTATCTGTTACAGGGATATCAATAAATCCCTCGCTATGAGCATCCTTCTCTGCACGTTCAGCAATAGTTGCCATCGTTTGGACTGCTTCTAATGGATATTTCCCACTTGCCGTCTCCCCACTCAGCATCAATGCGTCAGTGTGGCTATATATTGCATTGGCAATATCTGTCACCTCAGCGCGTGTTGGACGTGGATTGTTGATCATCGTGTGCAACATCTGAGTGGCGACAATGACTGGCTTTTTCTTAGCAATACATTTACGAATAATGTTTCTTTGAATACCCGGAATCTGTTCAATGGGCACCTCAATTCCCAAATCACCTCTGGCAATCATAATACCATAAGAGGCTTCGATTATCTCATCAATATTATCTACCCCTTCTTGGTTTTCTATTTTTGAAATAATCTTGATATCCGAATCATGCTCATCTAATATCTTCTGCACTTCCATGACGTCTGCTGCTGAACGGACAAAAGAATGGGCAATGAAGTCGATGTCCTCCTCTATCGCCAGCAAAATATTTGACTTGTCTTTTTCTGTTAAAGCTGGCAAATCAATATGCTGCCCAGGAACATTAACACTTTTATGAGAGCCCAATTCTCCATCATTTTGAACCTGTGCAATAATGGTCGGTCCTGAGACCTCCATCACTTCCATATCAAGTGCTCCATCATCGAAGAGCATATGGTCGCCAACCTTTACATCCTTGGCTATATCCTTGTAAGACAGGTTAATGATATCGTGGCTCGTATCAACATCAGGACGTCCTAAAAGCTTCACAACGTCGCTTGTCTTGTAAGCAATAGGAGTATCCACACCAGTTGTTCTCACTTCAGGACCTTTTGTATCAATCAGAAGAGCCAAGTGGGGTGATACCGTTCTCGTGTTTCTGATAATTTTTTTTATGCCATCAGGCGTGGCATGTGCCGTATTCATACGTACAACATTCATTCCCGCGAAGAACAGTTTTCTAAGGAAATCCACTTCACAACGTCTGTCACTAATTGAACATACAATCTTAGTTTGTTTCATATTTTGTAGAATTTTCTTTTTTTTTAATTAGACATAGCTGAAAACACAGCATACAATACGGAAAATACGATAATTACTATCAAGAAAACGATGATGAAAGTTATAACAACTTTCCTTCCGATATTAGACTCCTTCTGCGGATGTTTCTGAACCTGAAGAAGTTGGTTGTCACCACCATCAGCCAATGGAGTCGCTACAGTAGCCATACTTTGACAGAAAGGGCACTGACATTTCACCGTCATTCCTGGCTCCGTCTGTACTATATAGGTCTTACCACACTGTTTACATATTACTTGAAACTGATTACTCATTGCTTTTATCTGACCTCATCTATGAATAGTTGACCTTTCCGATTCAGCACTTTAATCATACGAAACTCAGTAGCTCCATCTTGCGAAAGTCGCACTTTATACCATTCTCCATCGGCATGAATGACTTGAAGATTAGCCAAAAGTTCTTCATCATTATTAATTCCCGAAACCGATCCGAAGGCTCCACGCCAGGCTGTTGACTTATCGACATCTGATGGGGTCGACTCATCCCCATATATTGTATTGATGCAGTATTCTGTTAAATAATGTTCATACAAGACTGGATCCGCATTTGACAAGACAGCTTTCCTATAAAAGGACTTCAAAAAATCACAAATCATTTTTTGTTGCTGTTCAGCCCGTTGTGCTGCCATAGCTAATGACTCTTTTTTCTTTCTTTCCTGGGCAACCGAATCCCTATGATGCCTCCTGGCTTGCAACTGTTCTCTTTCCAAATTTAATTGATATTCGGTCCAGCCCCAATAACCTGCAGAACCCAAAATAAGAAATATGATGAACAAAACGCCCCATAACAACCCATGATGTGATGATCGGTTTTTCAGAGGGGCAGTCTCGTGAGACTCATTTTGCATTGTATTCGGCAAGGATGTTTGTGCCTCTTTTGGCAAAATAATCACCAATTTCTGGCTACAATATGGACATATACAATTCATCTTGGTGTCTGTTTCAGTGCTCACCTGAAAGCGTCCGCCACATTTTCTGCATGTCACCAAATATCGCATCTCTTATTTTTCTGCAAAATTAATATAATTCTTTGTGATTATGAAATATTTTCAATAATATTCAAAGTAAATAATATAATCTGACAAGCACCTCAAAATGAGATTAATCCCGAATAACAAGTTTTTCCTACAGACAAAACAAACAAGTCATGGCTGTTATGCAACAAAACTCCCACTCATATATTATTGTAAGATATTTTCGCAAACATATTGAAAACGCTGAATTCGTGAATTCAACAAGCAAGTGCAAATTTACTTAATTTGTTCGTAAAAGCACTCGTATGGTGTTTTAAATCCTAATTTCTTTCTTGGTCTCATGTTAATTTTCCTTGAACACTTTGTGATTTGTTGATGGCTGACATGTTCAAAAGTTTCTGATTTTGGCACGTATTGCCTAATCAGTCCGTTTGCATTTTCTATGCCGCCCTTCTGCCATGAAGAGTATGGATCGGCAAAATAGATGTTGACACCAAGGCTTTTTCCTATCATTTCATGGCAAGCGAATTCAGTACCGTTGTCTGTTGTAATAGACTTGACATGCCCTTT
>NZ_AUME01000061.1 GCF_000430525.1 Prevotella corporis DSM 18810 = JCM 8529
TTGCGAATGTGTAAGTTTCATTTTTTTCTTTTTTATGGTTTACAAATACAAAGATAAGAAAAAAGGAGCTTACACACTTTTATAGGACAGTACCAAACAAAAACACTGCTCCCGCAGAACTTCACGTGAAGTCTGCGGGAGCAAAGTGATATATGTTTGTTTAATTGAGCTTACTCAATGACAATCTTTGACGTCTTTACATTCGTGCCGTCGGTAGCCTTGATGAGGTACACACCTGCAGGAACATGTCCTTTCAGCTTCTGCGCATCGAGTGGTAAGCTGAAGGTACCCATCTTAGCACCCGAGAGGTTGAAGAGCTCAGCCTTGCCCTTGGTCAGGGTGATAGAAACGTTGTCAATACCTGTCACAGCACTCATCACCTTCTCAAAGTCAGTCTCTGGCGTGTCGGCGAACATGAAGCGGTTATGCTCGATGCCGTCAACCGTTGCTGTGAAGAAGTAACGTGCCTTACCGTTGTTGAACGGAATCACAGTTTTCGTCTTCAAGTCAACCAACTTCAAGTTTTGATAGTTCAGACTCCATGTGTTCAGCTCCATGTTGTAGGTTTCATCCTTAGCGGTCTCAACGCTAAACGTGCTTCCTATCAACGAAGGCAAACTGGATATCTGTACATTCTTACCGTCAGTGGTTGTGGCAAATACAGAAGGTTCGCCCATGTTCAGCTTCTCACTTTCCAACTGTGAGTCGTAGGCTGGTGTGGCGTCCTCTTCCTGGTATGTCCAGAACTTGTCAACCACCTTACCGTTATCCATTGTTACCATAACACTACCACGGTTAAAGTCATCTTCCATGACATATGACTTGGCGCGTAGAGGTTCAGCCTCAGACTTCAATCCCGTGTAAGGAATGGTGAGTGTACCTGTCTTCATGCTGTATACGGGGTTACTGTATTTCACCATGAACCCTTGCATAGGTGCCAGTGTACTGGTAACACCATTCTCACCAGCCTTGTCAATGTTCACGGCTTCATAGCCACCCTTAGTTTTAACAGAGTTGCCATAAGCATTCTTCCAGTCATCCCAGCTACCTGTGGTGTAGATGTAAACCGTGTTGTCCATCTTAACACCATCTTCACCAGATGCTAAATTGATGCTCTTGATGTCCACACCAGCCATGAACGAGTTGCCCACGATGTTGTAACCTAATCCGTAACGCTTAGCGTTGTCATCCCCTTCTGCCTTAGAAGCAGTAACGATGTCTGCTTGTCTTGTCAGCGTGATTTCTTGATTACAGAAGTTCAGCTCGCCTTGTATCTGACGAACACCGTCACTACCTTCCCTTACTGGAGCTATCTCGTAGCCCTTGAAGGCTGTCATGTTGTCTGTAGGCATCACATTGATCCACTTCTGATAGTAATGATTGGGATCGTTCTTCTTCTCATCGTAGAGACGAACCTTCGCACCCTGGAACACAGGACTCTTCTTTACTTCCTTCACAGGAATACCAATGTACTGCCAGTCAAACTCAGCATACAGATCCTTACCAAAGTCAGGAGAGGTCTTGTCCTTATTGTCCGTTGCCTTGTTGTCTTGGCGATACTTGCCTAATGGCTTGAACTCTACAGAGGCAAATACATGAGTGGTGCATGCATTTTCATTGTTCAAGATGAACGTACCCACCTTCTTGCCGTCAGTGGATGTCTTCATCACGAGTTTGTCCTTGTCAGCGTCTGTGCCGAAGCCTTCCACGCTCTTCACGGTCAAACCACCATCAGCGGGAACAACTACAGCTGGGTGACCAGTGGTCTTGGTTGTAGCACCCTTCTCAAACTTCTCGTCCGGTGCTTTGTTCACCAACTTGTTTGCAGAGAAATACTTACCAGCAGGCAAGTGCAGGTCACGTACAGCCACCTTACCCTTGGCATCCTCACTACCATCAGCAAAGATGATGTCCTGACCGTCCTTAGGAACGTTGTAGGTCCAGTTCTCCTTATTATTGAAGTCGTTGTCCACGCCACCAATCCAATAGTTGTTGCCGCAAGCATTCACTTCAGGATCGTAAGCAGAACCAGCTCCCTGACCGCCATTGGCAGCCACAGGTACACCGTTTTTATCTACTTTACCCTTGATGACACCGTCTTCAACCATGTCCTCAGTGATGTTTTTGTTATCACCTTCAACTGCATCAGGACATCCGTCTTCGTCGCTGTCGGCATCAAAGAAGTTAGGAATACCGTCCATATCATCATCGCATGGCAGCATAATCGTTACCACAGTGTTCACCATACCCGTTTGGTCAGGAGTCTGTGTAAACGCAAAGTACTTCTTGCCGGGTTCAGTGTTCAAGTACGACAATGCTACATCATTAGTAAGATTTACGTCCTTGTTATTTATCAGCACTTTCTTGGTGCCTTGATTCTCATAGACGGTGTAGCGGTCATCGTCCATCTTAGTATATAACGCAGTCTGCGACAACGCATGCTCATTGGTGAGAACGTTGATACCAAACTGGTTGTCCTGGTGGAACGATGAAACTGGTGTGCTCTGCATCAGCACGTACGGATGCATGGTTCCTCCAATTTCCCAAGTGGTAACAGTTCTGTCGTTACTTGTTCTAAAGCGATTTCTATCCAATGAGTAGTTTTGAACCGTTACGACTACTCTACCCGTGTTAGCTTCGTATCCAAACTTGTCGGAGAGATCTACAGTATAAGCCTCATCACCCGTTGCAGCTTTTGCACCAATCACAGAAGGTAACAAGGTAAGCACCTTACGACCATTCGTAGGTTTATCGTTGAGATAGTTCTCATCTTTCACAATATTAGCGAAGAGCTGCTGAGTCTTCACATTATCTCTATAACGTATCCACTTGCTTTCACCTAAGCCGCTTTTGTCAACCGTCGGTGTGAGGTTGGATTCTGCAATGTCTGCACACTCCACAGTATTCAATATACCGTCATCGTCCCAGTCAAGATCACCGGGAGTCACAAAGCATGGCTTGAAGAATATCTGTGCACCAGTGCTCTGTGCGTACTGGCGTGTCTCGTCATAGGCACCCACGCAATCGTATATATACTCAGTCTTGTCGCCATCGGTCATGCTCTTCACGATGATGGTGTAGAGATAACCCTCTTCAACCTTGTTAGAAGGGAAGAGTTTGTCCCCCTTGATCGTAACATTGTCTGGGAATTCATTGACCGTTACCTTCGTGGTGCCTTTCTTTACATAGTCGGTGATCTTTCCGTCTTTGTCGTAAACAGGCTCCCAGTTGGGAACTTCTTTTTCAATAGGAACTCTTTCTTTTAGCGTTTCCGCTACTGCACCTTTTACAATCCTTTCGGTGCTGTGTCCTTTCTGTTTCCATACATCGTAGGTAAAGGTGAACGGACCCTCACCACCAATACTCTGGAACTTAGCCCAATATTCTGTATTGCCGGCACAGTAGGATGCGTATGTACTGCTCACACCTGGCTTGTCACTGTCGTTGGTGATGATGTCAGCATGTGGTTTCAGCACGTCAACCTCTGGACGCTTTACAATTGCCTTACAGTCTACCTTCACACCTTGCCCTTGGTCGCCTATCTCAGCATCGGTGGGGTAGGTATAGCCCTGTCCAGCCGCAACGGTTGGCTCAGTGGAAACCTTAGGATCTTTAGCGTAACCTTCATTGCCACCCTTATCATTCAGCCTTAAATTGGTCGTATAGGAATTATAGACTAATTGCAACTTGGTGTTGGATATCGTAATAGGATTATAGTTCTTCTTATTTTTTTGAACAGCGAAGTCTGCCCCCCAGACAGTAGCACTCAGCTTTTTGCTGGTACTCATTCCTTGGTTACCATAGAACACACAGCCATCCAACTTGTCGATGACATCTCGTGCACCAGATGTAAATATTCCACTACGTGTATAAACATAAATGGCACCACCGCTTCCGTCTGCTCCATAATCACCATCAGCGATGTTATTCACAAACTTGGCATTGACAATCTCACAATTTCTTTCTTGTGCTATGTAGAGGTGTAAAGCACCTCCTGCACCATTGTTTTTACCTTGCTTTCCACCATTCAGCGCAAGTGTGGCTTGGTTGTTATAGTACACATCATTCGTTGACCAGAAACCACTTGTCCAATCGGTACCTCCGTCGTCTAGGATACGAATGGCACCACCCTCTACTGCTTTGTTGCCATAATATTGGTTGTTGGCTGACTTCAGATAAGCATTGCTATAGTTATAGATGGCACCACCCATACCATTGGCAGTGTTGCCATTGAAAATACTATTCTTCACATCGGTACCAATGCAACCGCTGTTTACAAAAATAGCACCACCGCCAGACCATTCAGAGGCTGAGTTTTGCTTGAAGATACATTTGTTGATAAATACCGGGAAGTTAGCGCCATTCTGTGCAATGGCACCACCGTTTTTAGCTTTATTGCTTTCGAACAGACAGTTAGTGAAATTAAATTTACCATCTGTTACTTTGTAAGCAGAGCCAGCAAGGAATACTGCACCACCTTGCTTTGTACTTGTGTTGCCCACAAACTTACAGTTGGTGAAGTCACCATATCCACTCTCCACATTCACGGCACCACCGTTGTCGCTACCAACGGTACTTGTGGTTTGGTTGTGGATGAACATACAGTTTTTCACGTCGAACTTGCCCTGCTGTATACCAATAGACAAGGCATTGGCTTGTGCATCGCAACTGTTGTTCTCGAAATAACAGCCTTCCACCAACAGGCTTTTTGCATTGTTCGCTATACGGAAGGCACCACCGTATTTAAGACCACTGTTGTTACAGAACACAGTGTTGGTAACCTTGACATTGCCGTCTTGGTTTGCGATATAGAGTGCACCACCTTGATTCTTCGATGTATTGCCTTTGAAGTTACAGTTGTCTATTGTTACATCCACCGGAGCTGATGCATCTTCATCTTGAATCTGAAGCGCACCACCAGCATTGGTCGCAATATTGCCCTCGAACTCATTGTTGATGAAGGTAATTGTGCGGCGACCAGTTCCTGTTGGGATGTAGGCAGCTTTTCCTCCGCTCTGAACAGTAACAGCACCACCGGCGTCACCTGATGTACATTTGTGGAACTGGTTGTTCTTGAACACTACCTCATGGCATGACTGAATTCTGAAAGCTCCACCAATACCCGATGTTGTATTGCGGAAGATAGAGTTGGTGACGCTCACTTTCTTGAAGCTTTGCAAAGAGATGGTTGTGATTTGCTGCGCAGCCGTACCACCAAGGTTACGGTTCACCTGCACATGATCCATATTGACATACGAATTGTCTTCACCATCGGCTGGTTTGTAGTTTCTCGCACCGATGACCGCATATTTCTGGTCTGATCCTAAGTGGTTGATGTCATGAAACGTAACATATTTCATGTCAATTTGAATGTTCGTCGGCTTATAGATTGTTTGGTGGTTGAACACCAAGAAACCACCACCTGTTGCACCTACGCGATCGCCTTGTAGCACCTCTACACGTTCTATCTTAATCTTGGGATTTTTCATCGTACCAAAGAAGTAAATAGCTCCGCAGAAAGATGACTTGTAATAACGAATTGAGCAATCCACCATCTCAAAATATGGATTATCAAAACCATTGTTATCAAAGGTAATCAATGCGCCATCAGTAGTACTACCTACAAAGTTTTTAGAATCGAACGTAATACCGTGCATAATCAACCCCTGATTGTGGTTGTTGGTACGGAATACGGATGTTGTTATCTTATCCTTCGATACAAATTTTGTCACATGCCGTTGAGGGTTGCTGTTACACGTATCTTGAGGCAGCGTTTGAGAGCCTGGCGTGGGATATCCACCCATGAGCCACAGCTTCTGTCCTTTTTTGGACAAGACGTAAAAGCCTGCGGTTCTTTTTTTGCCATCTAAATATTTAATCGCATCTGTCTCACTCACGTCATACTCACCCTCTGCCAAATAAATCTTGACCTGTGTGTTTGCATTGTTCTCAGCTGTATTCAATGCTTGCTTGAGGGTTTTGTATGCATCGTTCCACGAAGAGCCATTACGCCAGTCGTTACCCGTCTTGGCAGACACATAAATCTTCAACGATGTATCTTCTTGAGCCTGCACACCGAGTGCCATGAGGCACGCGAGGAGCATCGTCAGCAGATACCTTGCTGGTAATAAATGTTTCATGTTGTTTGTTGTATTTTTTGTTTTACTTTTAATTTCTTACTTCTATACTACGCATCGACAGCCATGTTTTGCCGGCAGATGCGTAATGTTTCAGTAGACTTTATCTATCTCCCCAAAGAGATTCAGAATATTCAAAGTCCTCAAAATCAAGATCTTCAGGCTTGGCACCTAAGGAAGGGTCATTATCTGGATTATAATGAACACTTGTAGCTCCTGGGTCTCCTCCATTTGCTGCCAGTAACATGATGCCTGGACTTAAATACGTTTTCTTTGCCATTTTTAAATTTTTGTTTTTATAAAAATATTGAGTCTTCTATGTTTTGCTGCTAAATATATCTGGCACATTCTTGTCTTTTTACATACGTCTATAGCCAAACGTTCTCCTAAGTGCCTGTCATACCTCGGTTTGTCTATTCTGCATTACCGTCATCCTATTTACTTATAGCGCTCAGGCTGTTCCCATTTTGATGGTTTGCGAATTGTATATATATAATAAGGTGGAAAGACGTTACCGCCTCATCACCTGATTGTTATAAAATGTTCGCATAATGAACAATGCAAAATTAGACATAAAATATCGCGGAAAAGCATATAAAAATATCAAAACGATGAATATCTCTATCTTCCCCCTCTCTTAAACGTTAATAATATTTAATTACTCAATGTAAATTTTAATATTGTATATATTTGTATTCTATACAACCATCATTTGCTTACCTTTACAAAAATAATTTCTGTTTGCTTTTATGCTACAGATTTGCAAACATTTAGCGCATGAGATTTTACAATTTAAACAAGCACCGCCAGTGTCCCAATTACATTGGGTCAAAAGCCATGGGGTTTGCTCTGATTACTGGAATGTGTGGTGAGCGTGTGGGCGACATTCTCCCCGTGCCTGTGATAATATTTGTGATGAGTGGCAAGGTACAACTTTGGTTCAAGAAGAATGTCGAGATGGTTGTCAATGCCGGTGAGATGGTTGCTGCCGTGTTTACAGAGGAGGCGTATGTCACTGCCATGGAAGATAGTGTATGCATGCGACTGTACATCCAGGGCAACGGACTGGAATTCTGCCATCGCATCGTGAACTTGGCGTTGTTGCAGAGGCTGGGTAAACAAGAAGGGGAGCAGGGAAAGGTGCTGCGCATGATACCAGAGGTGCAAACCATCATGAGACAGATGATCGGCTACATCACCGACGGACTGATGTGCTGCGACGTGCATGCCATGAAGCAACAAGAGCTGGCGGCGGTGCTGCAAGCCTATTACCGACCAGCGGATCTGCTGCCATTTATTGCCCCTATCTACGACCCCAACGCGCGCTTCTACAATGACGTGATGAAGTTGGCTGGCGATTATCTGTCGGTGAACGAGATGGCCTCGCAGCTGAACATGAGCTACCCGGCGTTTATCCGCCACTTCCGCAAGGTGTTCAAGGACACACCACAGGAATGGTTGTCGAAGAACCGTATGAAACGACTGCGTGACCTGCTGCGCAACACGGCGCACACTGAACAAGAGATTGCCGATGAGTTGCATTTCTCTACGGTGCAGAACATGCGGGCTTTCTGCAAGGCACGCTGTGGGCAGACACCCGCACAGCTGCGAGAACAATAATAGTAGCGTTGTCCTTGTTGGCCAATCGCATTGACTTTGGGTGTCAAAGGCAATGTATTTTTGGGTTAAAGGACATGGATTTGGATGGATAGCGAATGAGGCGTGTGACCGAGAGCGTGAAAAAGTACGCCGTGTTCTGTACAATGTCAGCAATATTCATATCAAAGGATGCGACTTGAAGTCGCCATCAACTATGACCGTGTTGCCGACGACTCCAAAGGGACGGCGTAAAGGGATATCTCACCAATACGGATATACCAACAGACAACAATAAAAATCAAACTACCTCTGAACAAGGAGGTTTATACACAAACCATGCTGATGGCAAGACATCAGAGAATAGCTAAACTATTTGATGAGGATTTTTGGGTGACACAATGACGAAGGAAGAAAAAAAGATGCAAGTCGCGGTGGATTTGCATCTTTTCTGTATGTGTCTGTGGGCTTTTATTCTCTGCTGCTGCCGAAGAAGCGAAGCAGGTAGAGGAAGAGGTTGATGAAGTCGAGATAGAGATTGAGCGATCCCAGTAAGGCAATCTTCTGCGCGCTTTCTCCTGCATCGGGGGCTTGCATGAGCATTCGTTTAATCATCTGCGCGTCCCAAGCTGTGAGACCTGTGAAAATCAATATTCCGAGAGCGCTGACAATCATATCCATCATTGAGCTGTGGAGGAACATATTCACCACACCTGCAATGATAAGCCCAATCAATGCCATCAACAATATGCCACCCATCTTTGTCATGTCTTTCTTCGTGGTGGAGCCTATCAGTGCCATTGCGCCGAAAGTGCCAGCCGTGATGAAGAAAGTTTTGGCGATGGAGGCGATAGTGAATGCGGCGAATATCCAGCCCATCGTCAGGCCGTTGATGGCTGAGAATATAATGAACCAGCTGGTGGCGGCTACGAGTGACAGCTTCTGTATTCTTGCCGACAGATAGATGACAATGCCGAATTCTACTGCCACAGCGATGAGGAGTGGGGCGATTCCGCCATAGAGCATCGCCATCATCGACTGTGATGTGCTGACGCCGTATGCCACGATGCCAGTTATGGCTAAAGCCATAGTCATCCACGTGTAAACCTTGCGCATGAGCATCGGAAAGGCGCGGGTTAGCTCCAACTCACGGTTTCGATCGTCTGCAATTCTTGAATAATCGTTGAATTTCATAATTTAAATAATACTTTGTAGTTGTTTGTTCGTTATTTCAAATGTGTGGAGCCATAGCCCCCATTAGCTATAACTTGCAAAGCGTGTGCCAACTTTTTTAGACGGTGTTGACTGACAGATTCGTTGCGATGAAAGGGGTAGATTGGGACAGTAGTGTCCTAAATACTCTTCAAAAAAGTGGAGGAGGAGAGTTTGGCGCAACCTTGCATGGGGCTTCCACAAAATCATTCTAAGGATACTATTATTTTTTTTTCTTAAAAAATTGGTTGTTTTGAATTTGTTTAACATCTTTACTGTGTCATAATGTCAAACGTGTCGTTTCACAGTCTCATTGTCGCTCCTGTCTCAGCTCTTGTTGTGGGGAATGAGTGAAGTGGAGGAAAATGTAAACATTCATGATTATTGCTATCCACTAAAACGCTGATGGGTATAAATATTCCACCCAAAGTCCTCTATAATGGGACTTCGAGTTTGTTTTCTTAAATCTATGGCCTCATCTAATCAAACAGACTTGCTGCATGAGGTGCTTCTTTAGACTCTTGAATCATTTTTGCTCAATCTTTTTCAGGTTCATCAAGGAAAGTGTAGTAGCCCGCATCATATAAGCTGATTCTTACTATTGTAGTCAATTCTGAGAAACTCCGTGAGTGTTTGGAACGCTTCTGAATGACCATCAGAAGGAGATTGGCAATCAAGTTGTCCCAGATTTGTGCCTTGATGGCATTGACACTCTCTTCGTAAAAGTATTTTTGGGATAATCTGCGAATTTCTAACTAAGTGTTTGTCGGCTTGATATGTTATTTGTACCTTTATATAGAGAATTTCTGCTAATACCCTACATAGATGTGTCAGCTATGTATTTTTCAAAATACATTGAATTGTGATTGCGAGGAGAGTTTTTGTAGCTGCCCCGTTTCTCTCCTGTTTTGTTGTCCTTTCTTCAGTAAGTCACTTATATAATAAGGTGTTATTTCCCCCCTATGGTTGATTTAAATCAATTTAGCCGCCTTGTCATGAAAAAAATGAAATAATTTCCCTAAAAAGTTTGGAGCGTATGATATTTTGTTATACCTTTGCACTCGCTTTCGCAATAAATTTTGCGTTTGCGTTTAAAAGTTGTTCTTTGAAAGATTTACATAGACAGAGAAGTAGTACAAGAAGCGTCCGCTTTTTTGAGCGGACGGGTAAATGAAACGAACCGATCAATTCCGGCTTTGCCGTTTCCTTTTGGGTGCGGCATGGCCAAGATTCGGAAAGGTGTTTTGATTTAGACTTCAATGAATGGATATTCATCCTTGATAACAGAGACAGATCAGGCTTCGTCTTTTTGGCGTTGCCTTCAACATTATTTTACAATGGAGAGTTTGATCCTGGCTCAGGAT
>NZ_AUME01000062.1 GCF_000430525.1 Prevotella corporis DSM 18810 = JCM 8529
AATAGGGCAGCAAAAGTGGCGGAAGAAATAAGCAGAGAGAAAGGCTTGACCATTGCAAAGGAGGTCAAGGCAGAAAAGAAATATCAAAAGACAAAAGCAAGTCCAACGAGAGAGCAAACCAAGAAAGAGGTGCAGCAAATCTGTTATGCCCTGCTTGACAAGTACAAAGGAACAGGCGTCACGGGGCATTCCATGTTCCTTTATGAATTGAACAAAAACGGCATTACCATAGAGCGTATGAAGAACAAGCAGGGCAAGGTATATGGCTTGAAGTTCTCATACGCAGGGCAATCCTTCAAGGCTTCCGAAATCGGCAGGGAGTTCGGCTACCATTCCTTGCAGAAGAACTTTGAAGCAACCAACAAGGAAGAATCAAGGAAACCACATCTAACAGTACAAGAGCCGACAGAAAGGAAAGAACAACCTGATGCAGGCTATCAGCTCTTACCTCCAAGCCGTTCCTCTATCTCACGAGACAATGACACCTCACAAGTGCAGAATCCCATTGGTGCAGTGGCAGACACCATCGTTAGTGCAGTCGATAATGTGGTGGAAGGGTTGGGCGATTTGATTACACCTACTACGCAAGGCAATGACTATGCCGAAGCTGCATGGCAGCGCAAACTCAGATACCAAGCTAACAGAAAGAAGAAACGTGGAAGGGGATTATAACTCACGCCTGAACAAAATGCAGAAAGAAGAATATCTCATTAAAAATGCTTGTTATTCGGTAACAAAGTATTATCTTTGCAAACAGAATAACAAGCGTTCTTTGTTAGGCAAAAAACAGCGAAGCCAAGTAGCTCGCTCGTTTCCAAATCGTTACCTATTTAGTTTCGCCAACATGGTAACTTCTTTATTTTCAATGAGTTGTATTTTAAGAATTATCTTGCCATGCAAAAGCTGACCTTTCAGAATACCGTTTGTCATGGACCACACTGCAATGATTGGACCTCAATCGTTCATCAGCCGCAATTTCACAAATAGATGATGACAATATGGCTTCCTGACTGATTTCATTCGCTTGTCGGTAGCTTTCCCGCCGTGCTCTCTCGCAGTAGCCCGCCACGTTTTCAAAAGGACTACTAACTAACTGATCGGCAATCAAACAAAATCACTACAGGTCCTAATGACCATTAGAATTGAAGAAGAAATCTTGTGACGAATGATGATTTTCGAATATTTTGAGTAAATTTGTAGCTGTGTGAAAATAGGTATGAGGGAAACAGGCTGTAGGAACATTCACAGAACGATATCAGTTGCCTGCGATTTTCACCGAATCAGACCTTCACACATGAATTATTGCCCATTTTAAAGTTATGATACAGGAATACCAACTTCGAGTGATGCCCCAAGTGGCCTTCAACGAACAGAATATAAAGGAATATCTCGCCAAGGAGAAAGGACTGGATGCAAGGACCATTAACCATGTACGCACCTTGAAACGCTCAATAGACGCACGGCATCGCGACATTTTCGTGAATCTGAAAGTGAGGGCTTACATCAACGAGGTGCCTCACGACGAGGCTTTCGTCAAGACCGAATATCCCGACGTGAGTTCTGCACCACGTGTTATAGTCGTCGGCGCTGGTCCGGGAGGGCTCTTTGCGGCATTGAGACTTATAGAATTAGGACTTCGCCCCTTTGTGCTGGAGCGGGGGAAGAATGTGAGTGAGCGGAATAAAGACTTATCCCTTATTTCCAAAACACATAAAATCAACCCAGAGTCGAACTATTGTTTCGGAGAGGGAGGGGCTGGTGCGAACTCTGACGGCAAACTCTACACGAGAAGCAAGAAGCGTGGTTCGGTTGATAAAATCCTGAACGTATTTTGTCAGCACGGAGCTTCTGCAAGCATATTGGCCGACGCTCATCCACATATCGGCACCGACAAGCTGCCGAAGGTAATCGAAAATATGCGCAATACCATCCTCGCTTGTGGTGGAGAAGTGCATTTTCAGACAAAAATGACATCCTTGATACTTAATGGCGACAAAGTTCTGGGCGTCGTTGCCGAATCAACCCACGAAAGCAATGAGCCGATCGAGCAAACGTTTCATGGACCAGTGATACTCGCCACGGGACATTCGGCAAGAGACGTTTATCGCTATTTTGCCGAGGCGCAAATAGAGATGGAAACAAAAGGAATAGCTGTGGGCGTCCGGCTGGAACATCCTTCGGAACTTATCGACCAGATTCAGTATCATAGCAAGAATGGCAGGGGGAAGTATCTGCCGGCTGCCGAATACTCGTTTGTGACACAAGCACAGGGACGTGGTGTCTATTCGTTTTGCATGTGTCCCGGTGGATTCGTCATTCCTGCGGCAACAGGGCCTGAACAAATCGTCACCAACGGCATGAGTACAGCCAACCGTGGCTCGAAATGGTCAAATTCGGGCATGGTGGTGCAAATCAACCCCGAAGACATTGAGGGCGATGACCTGCTCCGAATGATGACATTCCAAGAGCGAGTGGAGCGCGACACATGGCAACAGGGAAACATGAGACAAACGGCTCCGGCACAACGAATGGCAGATTTCGTCAACAATCGACTTTCCTACGATTTGCCATCTTCAAGCTATTCGCCAGGCCTTATTTCCAGCCCCTTGCATTTTTGGTTGCCAACGCTCATAACCAGCAGGTTGCAAGAAGCCTTTAAAGTCTTTGGGAGACAAGCTCATGGATTCCTTACCAACGAGGCCACGATGATAGCAAGCGAGACTCGCACGAGTTCTCCCGTTCGCATTCTCCGCAACCGTGAGACATTCATGCACACACGCATACAAGGCCTCTTCCCATGTGGCGAGGGTGCCGGCTATGCTGGCGGCATTGTGAGTGCCGGTATTGATGGTGAGAAGTGTGCGGAAATGGCAAAAGAATATGTAGGCAGTTCACTTTGAGCCTAATTCAGACATAAGAGCTGGTTCGGATTATTTGCTTGTCGGCCAGAGGTTTTGTCGTACTTCGCAAAGATAGCCTTCTATGTAAAAGTTGAACAGAAGGAAAATACCAACAAACTAGTCAGTGTTGGAAGTGTGGGAATGTACCGAGCAGACAGTTAATCGGTCATACGATTAAAGAACTTTTTGACCAGTAGCGGAAAGCAGCTTAGCCCTTATTAAATCTCAAAGAAGGAGAGAAAAGAAAGTTGGCACAGTGGAGAAAACATTCACCCGAGGGAGCGATTATCTGAATAAACAGACCTACCGGCATGTATCCATACCACTATGCGTAGCTGTGAAGCCCTCCCAATAAGAAGTTTACGCCGAAATAAGTCATCAATACTGTCAAAAAAGCCAGCACCAAATAGAGATGGAAGAAGATGGGACGACGAAAAGCCGGAAGTGAAGCTCTATGAAAGCTTACTGCATAAACCATCAAAGCTATCAATGCCCAAGTTTCTTTAGGATCCCAGCCCCAATAGCGTCCCCATGAAACATTAGCCCATACAGCACCGATAAATATTCCCAAGGCAAGTAGGAATACAGCTGGGTAGAGAATCAGGCGACTAAGGTCGGACAATCGATCGGCAAGCCGAACTCCATTTTCTGTATGCCACAACACCAAAGCCGTAATGCCATTGAAAAACAAAAAGGCTAACAACGAATAAGCAAACATAATGATTGCCACGTGAAAGCTCAACAATGGCGATGCCAATACAGGCATGAGAGTGGTAATCTGTGGATTATTCTCTCCCATCATTGACACCATTAGAGCCAAACCACTCATCAGAAATCCAAAAGGCATAAAGAGAGATAGGCGACGACACAGCAGCAGGGCGATGAGCGATACGCAAAAAGCCATAAACTGCATGGTTTCATAACCGTTGGAGAGTGGTATATACCCACCGGAATAACCGCGAAGAACAATCACAGTGGACAAAAACACAGTTGCCAAGAGTAGAAGCCAACGTCCACAATGCCGAACAAGGGGAGACATAGAATGATTGTTCAACCAGCTCCGAACCACAAGAACATAATAAACCACTCCGAGCAAAACAAGGAACACCGCCAACGGCAGTGAAAATTGTAAGGAATTATAGAGTTGTTCGGCTCGAAAACGAGTGGCAGAAAGCAAATATGCGCCACCCTTTTTCTGTTGATAAAGTCTTATTTTGTCGAGCACTTCATCCAAACCGGCATAATCGTTCGTTAATGCCAATTCCATGATATAGTCAGTGGAACGCTTGATAAAGAGCCACTCATCGTGTGGAAGAGTCTCCGGCAGCCGGTCGCCCTGCGCCACCCAATTCAAAGTGCCATTTGTACTGATGGGAAACATCCTGACAGCACTGCCCGACATCAACGAGGCTATAATATTATATTTCTCATAGGCTGCCGAGACGTCATTGGCTTCATTTCCCTTCAGCACGCCACGGTTCAGCTCCTCCACCAAGGATGCCAACTTGAATTGATTGGTGTCATCCATATATTCACGCCAAGACACGTAAGCTCCTTTGGCATCCAACGCCTCTCTCACTTTGTGCCCACTCACTTTAATCATGGATTGATTCACCCAATCAGTGGGATAGAGCATCCATCCCACGAGTACTTGAACAGCACTGTAACCCTTATAGCGGTCGTGTCCGTAGAGTTTGGTGGTGAAATCTCTTGCCAACGTCTGCATGGGGCATATACGTCCATTATGATAGACATAAAGATTACCGAAACGTTCTGCTTGTGCCGTTGGCAAAGTTTTCGGAAGTGACTTGTCGTTAGCTCGCAAAGGAAGAGATAATAGCAGAACTAACACAAGCATCCAACTATTACCGTATTTCATCACGTTACGCCACGCATGACGAAAGCCCTCTTTCGGGTGAAGGAGCAATGCAAGAATGCCACAAAGCAATAATGCATAGCCAATATAGGTAACGAAGATGCCCCAAGGATCGTGTGCCACCGAGAGATGCACCCCCTCGCGTTCCAAGTCGTAGCCACTCTGATAAAACCGATAATGCTGGTTCTGCGCTATGTGGTTCATGGACACTTGCTGTTCGCCATCTCCATCGAAACTAACTCTGCTCACAAAATCCATAGGCGACTGTGTGCCGGGAAAATAAACAATTTCAAACTTTCTCAACCTTACGGTAAAGGGAAGTGGCTCTCGCTTGCCATCTGAGGTGGTGAAGGAAGAAACAGGTTGTCCGCGATAGAGATACATATCGCCCTGTGTCCCAAAGAAGTGGGTAAGTCCCGCACCCAAAAGAATGAAAGCAAAAGAACAATGAAATAAAAGCAGAGCCGGACGGCGCATCATGTTCCAAGCTCCAAGCATGGCTACCAATGCCACTATCGCGAGTAGCAGCCAGAGGACAATGAAAGGCAAGGAGCCATAAAACCAATGATGAGCCGTTTCCGTATCGACTACTTTCTCCACGAAAGAGGCTGTAGTCAAGACTAAGACAGTCAAGACTAACAGCCCAAAAGAAAGGTAAGTCAATGTTTTTCTTATTCGATGGTTAGAAATCATATTATCTACGTGGATTCAACAGATGGACTGACTGACAAGTATTATATGGATTCTATGAATTTCACAATGGCCTGTCGGTCTTCCTTTTTTAATTCACGGAATTTCTTAGTGGTCCAACGTGCGTGAGACACACCGCCTTCACGAGAGCAGCCATGCCACATAATAGCCTCTATGACATTACGTGCGCGAGCATCGTAAAGACGATCATCATGTCCCGTGCAGACTTTCATCAGTCCTTTTCCCCAAAGGGGCGGTGTGCGTATCCATCCTTTTCGCACATCATTCTTCATGTACAAACGATGAGACACTAAATCAGTATAAGGCCATATCTTTTGTTTCGGATAATGTGGCAAGCGAGCATCGTTGGGAGTAAAATTAAGATCACCTGGATATTTGAACAAGTCGTTTCCTGTTATCCACATTGGACGATGGCAAGTTGCGCATCCAATCTCCGTAAAGAGCTGCTTACCTCTCTGAACAGCAGGGTCATCCAAATTGCGAGCTGCTGGAACCGCAAGTCCGCGAAGCCAAACCATATAATTCAGGTAATCTCCATCCTTCATTTCAATGGGGTGGTCATCGCTCATAAAATAATTATAAATGTCTTTCTCAGGATTACCCGTCTTTTTCCATTCTGGATAATATTTATAAAAAACTTTTTGCACTTCAGGATCCTTGCTGGCAGTAAGCGCATACTCCTTCGTTACATTGATGCTGGTATGCCCCTTACGAGTTACATTGAAATTAGCCCAATGTTGCACATCCCATGTAAAAGTACTTAAGTCAAGGAAATGTCCAAAGCGGAAGGGAAGCTTCGTTATGGGATCGATTGCTGCCCACTGACCATTCTTAAACCGAGTTGGGTCGAGTGGGACGTGTGCCTCTTCGCGTTGCCACTGAAGCAGCAAACTGTCGTCATCAATGGCGCCAATAAGACCATTGCCAAAGAAAGGAATGGCATTTTTAAGACGTATTGTAATGTCTTTTACATCAACCGGTTTGCCATTATGTGAAGGTTTCACATAGTAACCATCCTCTGGTATTTCAACCTCCGGATAAATCAGACTATAATGCTCACCATCTGGAAAAGCATTACCCCAATCATCGACGTACTCTTTCCATGTGATTTTAACCTTTGCCGGGTCAAGATAAGATTTGAAAGGAGGCATGCCCTGAAATTTTGGACTGAAAAACGACAGCAAGTCTCCATCGGAATTACATATCTCAAGTTCTGTGGCATTGCCCCATTGCTTGGGATCAAACCGGGTAATGCGCCAACCATGACCATAGCCACAATGACAACTCTCGCAGGAGGGACGTGAATAGAGCGGACCTCGCCCATTGAAAGGACGAGTGCTGGAGTTGTACGGACGTTCAAAGAAGTACTCACCCATCTTAAATTGATACTCTAATCCGGCTTCCTCTATAGCAGGAGTCGGATCTTCGTATGCACTGGCAGTCGCATTGAAAGTAGTGCCGAGTTTTCCACCGGCATACCACTCGTCTGCCAACTCTGTTTTTTCACCCGGATTGGGTGTAGGCAAATTTACATCATCATGACATGCGGCAAGACTACCCCACATCATTGTCATGGTGGTCAAAAAGAGAAACGATGTACTCTTCTTCATTCTTTTTTTCATAGTTATACTTTTTAAAGGTGGGTCATCATAATGATATGAACAACCCACCTGATAAATTCAACCTATTGGGTGAAGGGTTCTGAGAAACCTCATTCACTTATTTTTCCAGTGCGCTCTTGAGTTTACTGAGCGTCTCATCTAAAGCTTTACAAGCATCCATGGCTTTCTCGCAGCTGGCATCCTTATAATTTTCAACAAAAGGAGCTTTCATGCCCTTGATGGCATCCTTTGCTTCCTTGATGGCATTCACCACTTCCATATCCATCGCCTTGTTATTCTTAGCCATATAGTTGTGCATGGAAGCTTTGCCACGCTTACCCTCAATACCGCCATAGTAAACATTTTCTACGGAAATAATATTGTTATGGAAATCCTCGATCGACATCCTGCTATATGGAGACTCAATATAGGATATATCTTGACCGGTATGTGCGGAGCCTATTTTTGAAGTACCCACCTCATCGCAAATATCGTTGCATCCTGACACGATGGACTGTAGAGCGTTGACCCAAGAACTATAGAGAGAACCAGGTTTGCCTGCCATGAGGATATTCTCTCCATACGAGAAACCTTTTCCCCCTACGGTAACAGGAAGTTCTACATCTTCTATGATGTGTTTCACCAAATCTGCATCGAGCTTTGACGCATATTCCTTACCTGCCCATGAGGTCAAGAGTTGCCAGCAGCTGTTTCGCAAATCGCCTGCTACGGCAATAGCATAAACCAAATACTTATCTTCTATAGAACCTGCGACACGAGGCTTTCCCTCCTCAAAGAGTATGTATTCCACACCATGATAACCCAATAATTCCTGACCGAGTTTCGTGCGTGCAGCGATATCAAAGTCTTCGCCATTGAGTTCCTCGATATTCGTTGCGGTAGCAAGATATTTTTGCAAAGCAGGAAGGTCGAGAGGCCATGAGTCGATATGCGGATCAATACCAAAATCAGAAGCGGCACCAAAAAGGAAAGCCTCACTGCGTTCCCACCATTGACGTGAGAGGAGAAAATCCTCACAAGCTTTGTTGAGATTGTCTTGTGTCGGATTTTTCCGATAGGTTTTCAGATCTTCCACTAAGACGGAAGCCTTCAGCGCCATTTGCTCATAAGTGGGAACCACTGTATTATTCACGAAAGCATCAGCAATTTCATTATAAGCCTTATCGCGCTCTTCCTGCTGCGACAACGGTTTATCTTCATTTTCATCGCTACAAGAGACAAATGTTGTTGAAAGAGATAACGCAAGAAATGCCAAGAAAGCATAATTAAAAACTTTTTTCATTCTCATTTTTATTTATTATGTATAAATGGTTAGTTAAAGATGTATCTTACAAGAAGAAACCTGCATAAGCAATGCCTAAGGAAACACTCGGTTCATCGTTGAATTGCTTTTTGAGAAAACGCTTACTGTATTCAGCCTTGACTTGTAATTCTTTCATAGGAAAATAGTTAATACCTAATGCCATACGCTGGCGATCGGTCCATTCATAATCACTGTTTCCTTTCACCGGATGATAAGCATCATAGTGTTCATAAGCTCCAAAGCAGTAAAGTTGCTGTTTCTTGTTGCGCAGCATAGGGAACAAGTTCAGTACATCGTATCCCACTTGTATGCTGGCTGCATGAGCACGATCACCCACAAGTGTACGCTTGTAAGGCGAAGACGAACTCTGCGAACGATTGTAGATGGAAATGATATCGGCATCTCCAAGATGACCATAGTCAAAGTTTCCAAGAACGCGCCAGCCATGACCCTGATAATTAAAATCGAACGACCCAATAACAACGGTGCCTTTCACGTCTTTATATTTACCACGTTCATCACTCTGTAGCGTATTATTGAATGATTGTCCATAATAACCACTCAACCCCAAACGTAATCCCCGAATGGGATAGAAATCAAAACGGACAGCTGTGGCATATTTGTTGGACGGCGTAAACTCAAACGCACTGGCCGCACTATTCTTTATCCATTGGTCTTTGCTAAACATCAATGAGTTCAGACCCGGAAGGAGCATAAACTGATAACGCAAAAACTTCCAACGTCCCCAGACCGAGATTCCAGTCTGATGCCATGTACAGGGAAGGATCTGACTTTCACCTTCAGGTCGATAGACCGTAAAGAATTCGTTGGGTGTATGATGTGCGTTGGTATAACCTATGGGCACGATATCATGCCCCACACGAATATTCAGTTCGGGGCAAAATGACTTTTGAATCCAGAATTGCTCCAACGCAACTTCTCCTCCTCGCTCTATCTCACCTTCCCATTCGCCGAACTCTTCATCCTCCATTTCCATGGCACTCTCCGTTCCGCCATGCTCAAACTCTATTTCAGAATTCATCGACCAACCTTTACCAAAGTCATAACCTAACATCAGCACCACATGTGGCAAATCGGTCTGTCCCCTACTCTTGGCGTCTTTATACCTTTCCGCTTTACTATAGCGATTGATATTATCGGCTCAGTAGAAAATCAATGGGGGAATAATTTGTTATTTATCTTAATAATTCCGACCTTCGCATTATGGAAGAAAAAATGTTACGCACCTTGGCAACTCTTGTTTTGCCTTCTCAAATATTAGATTATTTTACTATCGTTTCTGTCTGCGAGGTTGGACCTGAGTTTCATATTAGTCTTGACGAACGTATGGACAAGACTTTGTCAGGTAATGCCACCTTCGAGTCCAAGGGGTTCATGGAAGCAGTTAATATAACCGACTTCCCTATTCGAGGCCATAAGGTGATCTTGAAAATTCGTCGCAGACGATGGACGGATTTGCGCACGGGCAAGAGTTTTACCCTTCCCATTGCTT
>NZ_AUME01000063.1 GCF_000430525.1 Prevotella corporis DSM 18810 = JCM 8529
GAAAGAAAAGAATAAAATAACAGTGGAAGTACAGAGAAAGGAAAGATGAATTACACACTTTTAAGGACACTACCGAAAAAGTGCTCATGTGAGTCAATTACAGATGATGTTATAACAGAATCTATTGATGTTTTAAAATTTATTCGTGAAAATTTCATCTAATTTGATGAGTTTCATATAATTCTTTTATTATCTTTGTATTATGTATCATTGCGTTCATTAAAACAGTAAGAAATGACAATAGAAAGTATAAAGCACTTCTTTAAAATAGGAATGTGGAAGAAAAATGACAACTCCTCACATCATAGGAACTTGCTTTTGCGTATGTTACAAAAAGTTTATTTGGCAATTATCTTTTTCTTTGAGAGAGGCCATATTGGCTATGCAACGCAATTATCTTTTAGTACAATACTGGCAATTGTTCCATTGGTGTCCATGATTTTTGCAATTGCCAATGGCTTTGGTTTTGGAAAATATATTGAGGAAGTTTGTCGTGAGACTTTCTCCGGACAACCAGAGGTTGCAAATTGGTTGATACAATTGGCTAATTCCTATCTTGTACATGCACAAACTGGTTTATTTATTGGTATTGGCCTGATATTTATGCTTTACAGTATTATCTCATTGATTAATACTGTAGAACAAGTGTTTGATTCAATTTGGCAAGTAAAGGGCGCCCGTCCATTGCGGAGAATACTGACAGATTATACCTCCATGATGTTTTTAGTTCCCATTGCCATTGTCATCATGTCTGGTTTGAGCATATTCATTTATGGATTTGCTGACCAGTTAAAGGAGTATTGGGTCTTGGGGTCAATGGCCAGATTCTTAATTCACTATATTCTGCCTTGGTTTGTCATGTCGATGATTTTTGTCGTATTGTTCATTTTCATGCCGAACACTAAAGTAAAGGTGTCTAAAGCCATAGGACCAGGTGTGTTGGCAGGAGCACTTATGTTAGGTCTGCAATGGGTATATATTCATGGACAAATTTTATTAACAAGTTATAATGCCATTTATGGATCACTTGCGGCTCTCCCCTTATTTATGTTATGGATGCAAATATCATGGTATATCTGTCTTTTTTGTGCGGAATTATGTTACACCAATCAAAATTTAGAATTTTATGAATATTTGATTGAAACCAAAGATGTTAGCCATATCAACAGAATGGTGATGAGTGCTGTGATTTTAAGTCATATATGCAATCGTTTTGCTCGTGGCCAGCGTCCGTACACAGCGTTGGAATTAAAGACTTTATCAAACATACCTATTCGAGTGACCACCGATATACTGTATAATCTTTGCAAAGTAAATCTGATTACTGGAAACAACTCAATGGATTCAAATGAAATTACATATTCTCCAACAAGTGACACAGATAAAATAACCATTGGAAAGATGGTTACTCTATTGGAATCACACCCGAAAGACAAATATGAAAATCTCGGTTTGGACATAAGCAAGACTGTCTGTAAAGAGGTGATGGATAGAATGCGAGATGTGAGATGCGAATATATTAAAAGTTTAGATGATTTCCCAGTTAAAGATTTGGTGAAATAGTCTGATTTTCCGTTTTGGGGGGCATAAATAAAACGTAAAATATCATTCCAAATTGTCAGCATTGGTAAAAAAAGAGTATCTTTGCATTGTATGTGATATCCCTATATATAATGGATGTCGATAAACACTTTAGATACTCTATTATTTTAATAATAGAAATCTGAAGACAGCTTGGTAAAAGCTGTTGCGGGAATTCCATAACTGTAATGATATTGAATTTAATAAAATGAAATATGCAATAATCGCAGCTGGTGAAGGTTCGCGTCTTGTTGAGGAAGGGGTGAAATCCCCAAAACCATTAGTAAAGATCAATGGTGAGTTTCTTATTGACCGGTTAATTAGGATCTTTCTTCAGAATACTGCTTCTGAAATATGCGTTATCTGCAATAGTGCGATGACAGAAGTTGCTGAACATCTGAATGAAGTTAAAAACCGCATTAAAGACAATGGACAAGTTACACTTAATTTGATAGTTAAATCGACTCCCAGTTCAATGCATAGCTTTTTTGAATTGAGTAAGTTTTTAGGAAATGAGCCATTTGTTCTAACTACTGTCGATACCATATTTCAAGAAGAAGAATTTAAGGATTATATAAAATCATTTCATCGAGCATTACATGAAAATGTTGATGCCTTCATGGGAGTAACAGATTTTGTTGATGACGAAAAACCTTTGTATGTAGGGGTAGAGAAAGAATTGATAGTCAATGGTTTTTTTGACAAAAATGATGCAGACTATAAGTATATATCTGGAGGAATTTATGGTCTGACTCCACGCACCATTACCACTCTTAACCGTTGTATCAGCAGTGGGAGAAGTAAAATGCGTAATTTTCAACGCGCTCTTTTAAGCGACGGTTTAACGGTTCATGCTTATCCTTTCTCTAAAGTTTTAGACATTGATCATGCTCAAGACATTATAAAGGCTGAGGATTTCTTAAAACAATGAAAGTAGTAGGGATTCAGCGAGCCGAATGTTTTTCACCAAATTCAGTTGAAAACGACAAAGCTATTCTCCTGATGGTTTTGGAGCGCTTTCGAGGTGTGATGATACCAGAGACGAATCTTGCAATTGATTGTCTCCAAGGTGCTGATGTCATTTTGAATATGGGAAGGTCATCGAAGACATTGGAGCTGTTGAAGAGTGACTCTTTGGGGAATGCATTGATAATAAATCCTGCTAAAGGAGTTGAACAATGTCGAAGAGGTAATCTGCATCGCTTGATGCGTCAGTTTAATATTCCGTCACCTCCAGAAATTGGAAATAATGGCTATTGGGTGAAAAGAGGCGATGCATCAGCACAATCAAAAGAAGATGTAAGATATTGCAGGGACAAACAAGAACTTGAAGAAGTCAAGAAAGCATTCGCCAACAAGGGAATCAAAGATATTGTTGTCCAAGCTCATATAAATGGAGATTTAATCAAATTTTATGGAATAGATGGTGCGGACTTTTTTAAAATATATTATCCCGGTGATGATGGAATTTCAAAATTCGGAGATGAATTGATCAATGGTAAACCGAGGCATATTTATTTTGAATGTGAAGAACTCAAAAATGCGGCAGGACAGCTTGCACGAGTTGTAAGCACACCTATTTATGGTGGAGATGCAATAGTGAATGATGATGGTGATTATTTCATCATTGATTTTAATGACTGGCCAAGTTTTTCACGCTGTAGGGAAGAAGCAGCCTCTGCGATTGCAAATTACGTTATGAAATATGATGGAAGATAAGATAAAAGGAAGAAAAATAAAAGAACTGTTAGCAGCATCCCTTAAGTCTAAGGATACGGAGGAGTGGTTGGATGTACATTTTACGCGTCCGATAGGTCTGGCATTTGCCTTATTTTGGCACAAACTTGGTGTTGCACCCAACTACATTACCGTTCTCTCTATGTTTTTAGGGGTAGCAGCAGGAGTGATGTTTTATTTTACGGATTTCTTGCATAATTTGTTTGGAGTCATTCTCCTGATGCTTGCGAATTTTTGTGATTCCACTGATGGTCAACTGGCGAGACTGACAAACCAGAAGTCAATGATTGGCCGTTGTCTTGACGGTTTTGCTGGCGATGTTTGGTTTTTTGCTATCTATTTGGCAATCGTGCTGCGTATATGGAACCAAAATATGCCCGGAACATCTGAGCCATGGGGATTTTACGGCTTGGCCCTTGCTGCCATAGCAGGAATAGTAAGCCACATGCAGCAAAGTTCTTTAAGTGACTATTATCGTCAAATACATCTTTATTTTTTAAAGGGTGATGAAGGATCGGAGCTCGATACATATAAAGCTCAACATGCAGAATTAGAAAAATTGAAAGGTAAAGAGGGTGTGTTTTGGGATAGAGCTTTTCATTCTAATTATCAAAATTATTGTAAAAGTCAAGAGAGGCGGACCCCAGAGTTTCAAAAACTCCGCAAAACAATTGAGACAAATTTTCGGACCGTGGAGAAAATGCCTGAAGAATGGAAAGAGGAATTTCTGAAAGGTAGCAGGCCTTTAATGCCCATGACAAATTTTCTAACTTTCAATTCACGGGCTATATTTATTTATATCACTTGCTTACTGAATATTCCGTGGGTTTATTTTCTATTAGAAATTACCCTCTACAACATTATTTACATCTACATGCATAAACGTCATGAAGAGCTTTGTGAAAAGATCCGTTTGAATTTATAAGAAAAATTATTCTATGGAATTTAAAGGAATTATATTTGATTACGGTGGAACTTTGGATACTGGTGGTTGTCATTGGGGAAAGATGATTTGGCATGCTTATGAGCGAAACAACGTACCAGTTTCAGAAGGGATGTTTAGAGAGGCTTATGTTTTTGCAGAAAGAAAATTGGACGCAAATTTTATTATTCAGTCTGATTATTCTTTCTATAAAACATTGGAGATAAAGCTCACTTTAGAGTTTGAATACTTATCGACCAAGGGGTTTCTGTCGGCAACAGGCTTCTCCTTAGTGAGTATGAAAAATGCTGTGCTTACAGATTTGTATGAAAACGTAAAAAAACATACAGCCCATAGCAGAGAGGTCCTTTTAAAACTTAAGGAAAAATATCCCCTCGTGCTTGTGAGTAATTTCTATGGAAATATTTCGGTTGTTCTCAATGAATTTGGATTTGACAATTTATTTGTCGGGATAGTTGAAAGTGCTGTGGTTAATGTGCGAAAACCTGATCCTGCGATATTCCAATTGGGTGTAACAGCTCTCAATATGACACCAGAAGATGTAGTTGTCGTTGGAGACAGCTATGCAAAAGACATCGTTCCCGCCCATAGTATCGGCTGCAAAACTGTATGGATACAAGGTGAAGGTTGGACAAATGAAGTGCATCCCGTGAGTATTGCAGATGTAATTATCCAAGACATTGCCCAATTACTCCAAGTTGATAAATGAAGAGATTTTTAAATTAAATAATAAATAGGCTCAAATGCCGTTTTATAATGAACTTAAATACTGTATTGAAATGAAACAAGGAAAAGTAGCTCCCGCAGAGGGTAAACTTGGAATCATGGTCGTTGGCTGTGGAGCCGTTGCTACCACATTTATGACTGGAGTATTCATGACACGTAAAGGGTTGGCAAAGCCAATAGGTTCGATGACCCAATACGACAAGATTCGTGTAGGTAAAGGCACGGATAAAAAGTATCTTCACTACAAGGATATCGTACCATTAGCTGATCTAAATGATATTGTTTTCGGAACGTGGGACGTATATCCTCAAAATGCCTATCAGGCAGCAGTTTATGCAGAAGTGTTAAAAGCAAAGGATATAGAGCCTGTTCGTGATGAGCTTGAAGCTATTAAGCCTATGAAAGCCGCTTTTGATAAGAACTATGCAAAACGCCTTGACGGTGACAATGTAAAGGATTGCAAGACCCGTTGGGACATGGTTGTTGAATTGAAAAAAGATATTCAAAACTTCAAAAAAGCAAATAATTGCAGTCGAATAGTTGTTATCTGGGCAGCATCTACAGAAATATACGTTCCTTACGATGAAAGATATCATAAAAATCTAGCACAGTTTGAAGAAGCTTTCAAGTCGGATGACCGTGAGCATATTGCCCCTTCAATGTGTTACGCTTATGCTGCATTGACAGAAGGATGTCCGTTTATTATGGGTGCTCCTAATACAACGGTGGATATTCCTGCAATGTGGGAACTTTCTGAACAAACTAGAATGCCTATTTCAGGTAAAGATTTTAAAACTGGACAAACACTTGTCAAGTCCGGTTTTGCCCCTATTATAAAGACACGTTCTCTTGGATTAGCGGGGTGGTTCTCAACTAACATTCTTGGTAATCGTGATGGACTTGTTCTCGATGAGCCTGCTAACTTCCATACAAAGGAAGTAAGCAAACTTTCAACTCTTGAAACAATTTGCAAAGCAGAAGAACAACCTGACTTATACGGAAATATATATCATAAGGTGCGTATTAATTATTATCCTCCTCGCAATGACGATAAGGAAGGTTGGGACAATATTGATATTTTTGGGTGGATGGGATACCCCATGCAGATTAAGATTAATTTCCTATGCCGCGATTCTATCCTTGCAGCACCTTTGTTGCTTGATCTCACCTTGCTTAGCGATTTGGCTGCTCGGGCTGGTCGCTATGGAATACAGCGTTTCCTGAGTTTCTTCTTGAAGAGTCCAATGCACGATTACACTAAGGGTGAGGAGGCTGTAAACAATCTCTTTGAGCAATATACGATGCTCAAGAATGCAATCCGCGAAATGGGTGGTTATGAAGCAGATGAAGAAATCGATTAAATTTTTATCTTTATTTTTATTTTTCTGGACATTGGCTGTTTGTGCCAATGCCCAGAATTTACAATGTAATGTTGTAGATTCACAGTCAGGTGACAGCATTTCCTATGCAAATGCAATTTATAGTAAACTGAAAATAGGCGCTTCAAGTAATGCCTCGGGGCAGTTTGTTATTGCAAGGATCAACGGAGAAGTCTTGACCGTTACAGCGGTAGGGTATAAGCCACGTAAAATTAAGATTACGAAAAAGACGCCTGATGTGTTAGAGATTAAACTTATTAACGACACAAAACAGTTAGAGGGTATTGTCGTAAAGGCAAAACGTCGCCATAAGTATTCAAGGAAGAATAATCCTGCGGTGGAACTGATGAAAAGGGTTATAGCCGCAAAGGAACAAACCCATTTGGAAAATCACCAATATTACCAATTTAATAAATATCAAAAGGTTACAATGGCATTGAACAATCTTACTCCTGATGATATGGAATCGGGAGTGTTCAAAAAGGCACCTTGGTTAAAAGACCAAGTTGAAACATGTCCTTACAATGGAAAACTGATTCTGCCATTCTCTGTTGATGAAACCCTTACCCAACATATTTACCGCAAGGAGCCAAAGGACGAAAAAGATATCATTAAAGGACAGACTACCAAGGGCATATCCAAACTAATTCAAACTGGTAGTACGTTGAATACAATGGTAAAAGATCTTTTCAAGGATATTGATCTTTATAATGATCAGATAGAACTTCTACAATCACGGTTCCCATCACCAATAGGTTCAACTGCTATTTCATTTTATCATTTCTACATAGACGACACCGTGATGGTGAATAATGACCAATGCATACGTTTGCAATTTATGCCTGCAAATCAACAAGACTTTGGTTTCAGAGGAGAACTATATGTCTTGAATGATAGCTCATTGCATGTGAGAAAATGTGATATGCAGCTTCCAGCTAATACAGGTGTGAATTTCGTAGATGCAATGAAATTTCTTCAAGAATATACTAAACTTCCATGTGGTGAGTGGGTATTAACCACAGACAATATGATAGCTGAACTTAAATTGACAGACCTTTTGAGCCGAGTCATAGTCATACGTACGACAGGAATGCATGATTACACTTTTAACGCTATTGACAATCATCTTTTTAGAGGCAAAGCTAAGCTGGCCTATGACCCAAACGCTAGAATGAGGGATGATGCATATTGGAGTCAACACCGTACAACAAGTTTAACTAAGAGTGAGGCCAGTATAGATTCCTTTATTGCAAAAATGGGGCAGACAAAGAATTTCAAGTGGTTCATGTTTGTTACTAAGGCTTTGCTTGAAAATTTTATTGAAACTGGAACTGCAGAATCACCAAGTAAAGTTGATATAGGTCCAGTAAATACATTCATTTCGAAAAATTTCATTGACGGAATTCGTTTAAGAGTTGCTGCTCGTACTACTGCAAATTTTAATCCGCATTGGTTCTTTGATGGGTACTATGCTTATGGCACGAAATCAAAGAGTCATTATTACGGAGCAAAGGTGATATATTCTTTCAATAAACCTGAGTATCAGCCTATTGAATTTCCAATCCGCACTCTTTCTTTAGAATCATATAGAGATATTGAATCTCCTTCAGATAAATACCTCAAACACAATAAAGATAATATTTTTATGACGTTCAGACCTGTGAAAGTTGAAAAATTGTATCTATTCGAACGACAGATGGTAAATTTCATGTGGGAAACAGATTATGGACTTGCAACAAGTTTTAATTTTACCACAGAGGGTAATCGTCCGATGGGGAGGCTAATTTATCAAAAAATGGATGGAGATATCATAGATAAGGTCAGGATGTCTTCTATAACTTTTGGACTCGATTATCGACCAGGACAAAGTTATATCAACTCCAAACAGCAACGTATAGAGGTAAACCTTGATGCCCCTCGATATACTCTTACTCATACAATAGGAATTAAAAAATTATTAGGTTCTGATTTTAGCTATAATATGACTGAAATATCAGCTTATAAAAGATTTTGGCTTGGCAGTTGGGGACATTTTGATCTAAGAATTAAAGCTGGAGCACAGTGGAATAAAGTGCCGTATCTTCTTTTAATAATGCCCCCTGTTAATACTTCATATTTCGAACACCAAGGGTCATTCAACTTAATGGAAAATATGGAATTTTTAAATGACCGTTATGCACAATTTAATATGGCATGGAATTTAGAGGGAAAGATTTTAAATCGTATTCCTTTAATTAGAAAAATGAAATGGCGTGAGTATTTTGCTTTTAAAGGCATGTGGGGACATCTTACAGATAAAAACAATCCACTCTTAGACAAGAATAGTAATGATCCGAATCTTTACCGTTTTCCTGAAGGTACAACCGTCATGACACATGATCCTTATTTAGAACTTGTCGTGGGTATTCACAATATATTGAAATGTCTGGAAATTGATTATGTGAAACGTCTTACCTATACACATACGCCAGGTATTTCTAAACAAGGAATAAGATTTGGATTTAACGTTGTTTTCTAAACGTATACGATTTAAAATTCGATAAATCCTAAATGCTGTTTATAATACATTTTTTAGGACTTATCATTTGACATATAATGACTTTTGTCTTCTCTATAGCTTTTTTAGAATAACCTGAAAATCATGTCGGTTAAATAAATAATGATTAATATTAATGACACTATTAATATTAAAAAGATTGCAATAAAGAATCCACTCTGTACGGCTTTCTTGTTCACATCTCTAATAATCTGTTCATTACCTTCAACAAATCCTGTTATCAATCTCATGTTCTGAGTGTTGGATTTATGAAAAAAATCTATAACGTTGCCAATAGAAAACGGGATAAGTCCAAGAAAGACATCTCGTAGGGAGTTATTTAATATTGCCAGTGTAAGGGGTAAACTTTTGACTTTCCCAAAGGCGAACCAAATATACAACAACCCAAATATTGCTGTTAGCAAATCACCGATACCATACGGTATTAATCCTATTATGCCGTCAAGATAATATTCATCTAAGATTTGTTGTAGGTGATTCATCGTTCGGAATAGGCTCAGTAGAAAATCAATGGGGGAATAATTTGTTATTTATCTTAATAATTCCGACCTTCGCATTATGGAAGAAAAAATGTTACGCACCTTGGCAACTCTTGTTTTGCCTTCTCAAATATTAGATTATTTTACTATCGTTTCTGTCTGCGAGGTTGGACCTGAGTTTCATATTAGTCTTGACGAACGTATGGACAAGACTTTGTCAGGTAATGCC
>NZ_AUME01000064.1 GCF_000430525.1 Prevotella corporis DSM 18810 = JCM 8529
GCTGCTACCATACAAGGACTGTCTGAAGACCATTACAACAGACAACGGACCTGAATTTGCAGCACATAAGGACATTACCAAGTTCTTAGGCGTGCCCGTATACTTCGCTGATCCATATTGTTCTTGGCAAAAGGGAGCGATTGAGAATACAAATAAACTAATCAGACAATATATACCGAAAAAGGATTCGTTTGAACATTACACAGACAAGAGAATTATGTCGATACAAAAGAAATTGAACGAAAGACCGAGAGAAAAATTAAACTTTTCTACACCTAAGTGCGAGTTCTTCAAACACGTTTTGTAATTTTGCACTTGCTGGTTGACTCTACGGATACATCTAAAGAATATCTATTTTGTTAAAAAGTAAAAGAATTATTTGGCATTCTCAGAAAAACTCTATACCTTTGCACTCGCTTTCTAAATGAGAGTTTGGTAAGATCCGCTAGCTCAGCTGGTAGAGCACAACACTTTTAATGTTGGGGTCATGGGTTCGAGCCCCATGCGGATCACAAAACGCTAAAAAGGGGATTCTTTCAAGGATTCCCTTTTTTATACTCTTCCGTAAAATGCGTAGGCCCTTGTCATATAGAGCGTTATGGATGATTCGCCAAAATACCATAGCTTTGCAGGAAAAAATCAGTGACCGTAAAGAAAATACAGAATGATGATAACGCACGCCTTATGCCTTTAAGGTTCAAAGTTGTTGAAACAAAAAAATGAAAAATCGTGATGCCTTATACGCATTTGAAGTGATTCTGTTGTAATTTCTTAAAATAACTATCTTTGTGTGATTTTAATCTCATTCCTCACTTTTTCTTTGACAAGATAGACGCTAAAACCAACGATATGAGTAAAATGAACGTAAAACCAATAAAAGAATTAGCTGCCATATTGCCACAGATGAAACAGTGGATGGAAGCCATGCACCAAGATCCCGAACTGTCTGCCCAAGAGGTAAATACAGGCAAATATGTTGCCGACCTGCTAAAAAATATGGGCTACGAGGTTCATGAGCATGTAGGAAAATATGGCATTGAGGGTGTGGTAGGTGTACTAAGTCATGGCGATGGAAAGAAGAAAATAGGCATTAGAGCCGACATGGATGCTCTCCCTATTCAAGAGATTAACAACCTGCCATACAAAAGTAGGCACGACGGCATTTCTCATCTCTGCGGACATGATGGTCATAGTGCCATGGCACTTGGGGCAGCTAAGTATCTGGCAGACACAAAGCACTTCAATGGAACCGTTTACTTCTATTTTCAGCCTGCCGAAGAGACCATGCAAGGCGGTCCTTCGATGATAGATGATGGACTTTTCAAGAAGTTTAATGCCGATAGAATATATGCCATACACAATATTCCTGGGCTACCAAAGGGGGTACTGCATTTCCATGATGGAGAAACGATGTCGGCTGTAGATAATTGGGAGATACGCTTAATGGGGCGCGGAGGTCATGGTTCAATGCCCGAACTAAGCGTTGACCCTGTCGTAGCTGGTGCTTCTTTGGTGATGGCACTACAGACGATAGTAGCTCGCAACCTCTCTCCTTGGAATAATGGCGTGGTCACGATCGGCTCATTTCAAGCGGGTAATGCAGGAAACGTTATTCCAGACGAAGCTGTACTCAAGTTGTCTATGCGCAACATGCAGCCCGATGGGCGTAAGCTGGTGTTGCAACGTATTCGTGAGATAACGGCTGCTCAAGCAGAATGCTTTGGTTGCAAATATGAAATAAAAGAGGGACAACCCGGAGCAGTGCTCGTCAATTCGCACGAAGAAACAGCTTTTGCTGCGCAAGTGGCACGCAAATACTTTGGAGAGGAAAATGTAGTGTACCCTTGTAAGCCATTGATGAGTAGCGAAGACTTTGCCTTTATGTTGCAAGAACGACCAGGAAGCTACATCATGTTAGGTAATGGTGAAACGCCTATGGTACACAATCCTAAGTACATCTTCGATCAGGAAATCCTTCCCATCGGTGCCTCGCTGTGGGTTGCTTTGTGTGAAGAGTACCTAAAGTAGATGAGATTGGAGTCAAGCTAATGTCATACAATAGATCCACCTGTCTCTTTCGTTGTGAAGCAACGGTAGGTTTCCATTATTATAACACCCTGAACTCGGCGGGCAATATGCCCGTTTGTCGCTTAAAGAACTTCAAGAAATACGACGGCTCATCAAAACCTAAGCGGAATGCAATCTCCTTTATCTTGAGGTCGGTATAGCATAGTTGGCGTTTTGCTTCCAATATGCTTTTATCGTTAATGATCTTCAAAGGTGTTGAGCACGAGCTTGCACCGACACTATTCGTGAGCGTCTTTACAGACACATTGAGGTGATTGGCATACTCCTTCACCGTGTGCATGTGTCTATAATGATACTCCAATGTCTGGCGAAAACGTATGAACAGGCGATTTGCAGCAGTCTACGCGAGTTCGGGATAAGAAAAGTTCTTAAAAAGTTGGTAATCTTGCTTATTATTTGCACATTCATAGTTGATAATCAACGAGTTATAAGTAAATACAAAGCGATGATTACCAAAGATAAAGTTACTGAAATATTCGGCATAATGGACATTTGGTAGGCTGAAAAGCTCCAGATGTCCTTTATTTATTGCTGTCCGGTAAAACTCAAAAGAGCATAAATATCCTCCCCGAAGCCCAGTAAAATTGGACTTCGGGGTTTATTTTTTCAAAAGTAAGCCCCCTCTTAATCGAAAAGACTTGGTCCTGGTGGCGCTTTTTGCATCTCCTTTGCAAGGAAATCATTCCAAGTTTTTTCGGGATTTTCCATAAATGCGATAAAATCGACGGTACTGTCCTATAAAAGTGTGTAAGCTCTTTTTTTCTTATCTTTGTATTTGTACACTATAAAAAAGGAAAAAATGAAACTTACACACTTTTATAGGACAGTACCGAATATCTATACCTGTAATAATGCTTACGCAGATGTTTTCCAGACTGATTTTGGATAATGCCTACAACTTATGGGAATGATATTGTGTATTGCCTCAAGTCACATTGTGGGTAAAGGGGACGTTGTAGGAAGTGGGTGCTTCAAGTTCAACTTATCTGCAAATTCAGTAATGAGAGGACGTGTAAACGCAACAAGGACGTTCAAGGGCTTAGTTGCGGATTTGAGGAAAAATAAAAAAGTCGTGTGCACTCTTCCCCTCAATTTCCATAGAGATGATACCCACAGAAAACGTTATCCATGACAATCTTGACACCTCTAACGTTAAAGAGGTAGCTTCCTCCATGAATTGGGAAGCTACCTCTTTTTATAAACAAACGAGAGAATGCGTTATTATTTAACTATAAATTTTCGATTGTTGGTCACTGTTCCATTCTTAACCGATAAGATATAAATTCCTCGTTTCATACTATTCTTCATCAAATTCTTGTCTTGGGGCAAATTAAATCGTGCCACCATTTGTCCAGACAGCGTATAAACACTGACTTCACCTTCCATATCGTTTTCTACGGACGATACGCTCGTTGCCCAATCTGCAAACGATGTTGCCGTGGTGTTGACCAACGTAAATCGGTCTGTAGCCGTCTCGCCTTCACCAGCGGTGAACATGTAAGACAGTTTGTTACCATCAAACGGTATCAACTGTTGCAGTTTCAGGTCGACAAGCTTCAAGTCGGGATACTGGTTGAGCCTTCTACGGGTAAGGGTCAAGGTGTAATTGCCTGCCTTTCCTGTCTTCACAGTGATATTGGCCTTAGTCAAATCGTCCGTGGTGTTGACCTGCAACATACCTGGTTTAGCATTGGAATAGATGGTCGTAGGCATCGATTCGGCTCCAAGTCTAAAGCCATCCCAGCCGTTATCGAAGTCGTCAGACGTGTTGGCATTCTCCAACAACCACATCGTTTCGTGTGCATGCTCACCAGTTAACTCAAACTTCACAGAACCAGAAGTTTCGCTTGGAGCAGTCCCAAAACGCTTAGCCAACTGTGGACGATTGGTATCTAATGTCACAACCCTGTTGTAATCCAATGTCAACACAACGTCGTCACCATTTGGTTTGACTTCCTCTGGCGTAAATTTCAACAAGAAACCTTGCATAGAAGGAATTACATAGAAAGCCAAATCAGAACCAGCGAACAATGGAACGGCCTGGTAAGAACCCGCTCCGTCTTCATCGTCAGTTTCGAACTTTTCTCCCCAGTCTTTCCCACTGCCTGTACGGTATAGATAAGCGGTCTTCTCCACTTTATTGGTGGATGCCATAGCTTGTGCCAAAGCCGCTGAACTTATGGGTGCCGTATAGGAATTTCCAAATAGGTTTTGACCCAACCCCCAATAATTCACGGCATCTTTTTGACTTGTGGCGCCATTCACTTTCGGAGCCTTTTGGGTGAGCGTCAACGTCACGTTGTTAAAGTCAAGGTATCCCTTCAGGGTTTTCATCTTAGGCGTTGTAGATGCGTTTCGAATTGAATAACCAGCAAAAGCAGTCATCGGAGTATTGGCTTTCAAGCCAACAAACTTTTGGTAGAACTGGTTTTTAGCGTTATGCGCCTCGTCATATTTGTAAATATATGAACCACTAAGCATGCCCGATGACATCTCTTGGAACGGTATTCCAAAGAATTGATCCGTATATTTCACAGAGAAAGTCGTTCCCTTGGTAGGCGAACCCTCCAAATTATCCGTCCATGATGTAGGCTGCGCAAGCTTACGTGATCTTACATACATTTGCACCTCAGCATACACTTTGTCTGATGCCGCACCAGGATATTTCGCAATGAAAGTTCCGTTTGGCACATCTTTGTCGGATGCCTCAATCTTCAAACGAACAGGATCTACGCTTCCATCTTGTTTAATTTCATGCGCGAAGCCTACCGTTCCACTCTTAACCACCAAGGCGCTACCTGCTGGAACAACCATTGCCTTGCCGCTTTCGTTAATCAGACTTGCCGCCCAAAACGAAAGAGGAGACTCTCCGTCTGTCAGTCGGCAATCCCTTTCGGCAGCATGTCCGTTGTTATTCGCTTCCGTAGCAAACACGATGTCCTCGTCATTGGTAGGTACCTTATTTGCTGTCCAGTTGGAAGCGGTGCTGAAATCTTCGCTCGTCGAGCCTACCCAGTAGTTGGGTTTGTCGGTCTTCGTTACGTAGAACTTCACAATTCGGTCACCGCCTGAGCTTCCCGGACACGATGTGCGGTCAGTAAACGTGGTGCGAACCTGATAGGTGTACACGCCTGGCTCGTTGAATGTCACGTTGATATCGTTACCGTCAAACACTTTTGCTTCGGGAGTGTTGGTAATGTCGTACCATTCCACATTATATATATAAGGTGAAACAGGCAAATAAAGATGCAGCGGTTTCATACCGTCAGTAATGTCAAGGTTGATAATGCTCTTCACCTCGAAACCGTTTTCAGATTCCACCGAAGGCTCTGGTATGTCGGTAGGTGATACCTGAACAAATTTCTTTCCTTCGCATGTGCGGTTAAAAATGGTACGAACGAGGTACTTCCCTACCTCCACATCTTTCCATACTACATTGAGAACATCCTGTGTGGTGGTGGCTTCGTAAGTTCGAAGCGGCTCTCCTGTTAGGGTCGAACCATCCTCCGTCTTATACAATTCGTACTTAACGGGCAACGCTACATTCACACCTTTAGCGATGCCAACACTCACCATGCCAGTACCTTTACCATCGCGATTGCACATGGCACCAAAGACTTCGAACGCTGCCTTGTCAGCATAATCGGCGAAATCAAACTTGTATGTCTTGCGGGCATAATCGCCTGGCTCCGCAGGTCGGATGACAAACTCGTCACTATTATAGTATCTGTCTGCTTTCGCTATGGCAGAGTAGATGTTGTTCCCAGCAGAATAGCTGTGACCATTATATAAACTTGGAGCAAAGCCAGCACCGAAATAGTTGATGCCTGTCAGTTTTTCCAATGGAGTGATAGGATCTACATTAGATGCCCAAGTCTTTCTGCTACCCGACGCTCCTTGTTCCCCCGTGCTGGTTTTATAAGCATAGGCAACATTGTCTCCTTCCGGACCGAAATCGAACTTCACCACATTGTTGCCATTGCAATCAACTCCTACATACACTCCGTCCTTGTATCCCTCGTCGCGCTTGGGCTTGTAATGCTGGAGCTTGCTCTCTGGAATTTCAAAGTTATAGGTTGCGGTATTGTTGCAATTGTCTTTCAAATCCAAGGCATATTTGCCAGCAGGCAGGTCGGCGATGAAATAAGCGTCACGCAACTTGTCGTAGTTTATATCCTGTGGGAAATCTATGTGCTTGGTGTACGGTTTGTCATCCGCAAAATCGGTTATGACAAATTCTCTCTTGTCATCAAGGCGTTTCACGGTCAGAGTCAATGGGGCAGAAACATTAGCAAGCCCTATTGCCAAGCCAGCGGTATTGCCATGTATTCCCAACTCTTGGTTTATTGTAGGAGACATCCAATCGCCTATATCTTTAAACTCAGGCTTGATGGGTTCAACTACAATTTCCTTTTCTATTTTCAAATCAGGGCAATCAGGGGCATATACGAATTTATACGTACCTGGCTCGGCCACTTCTATTGTCTGCGACCATCGTGTATCAAACTCGTTGATGGGCATAGGCACATCCTCCTTGACTGGTGTGGAAGGATAAGTGCCATCCTCATTTTTCTTGAACAATTTTGCATAGCGGTGCGCTTCGTCCATGAAGTAATAAGAATACAAATAATTGTATTGCCCTGTTCCTCCCTGAAAATGATACTTAATGGTGAACTTAGCGTCTTGGTAAGAACAGTCAGCAGGGTTCAAACTTCCCTTTGACGAAGTGCTAAAATTCATCATTTCATCAAGTGTACGCACATGCGCATAGTAGTCACGCGTTGTTTTTTCTCCACTACAAAGGGTGGAATATTTCAAGCCATACATCCTATTTCTTCCTTGTGACGAGAGGTTGGCAGCAGATGCAACCTTGTAAAAACGATAGTACTGGCCTGACCAAAATGGCACCGGCATGTCGTAAGCCGGCACATGTTCCACATCGTAATATTTACCATCGGCATAACTACGCAACTTCAATGTCTGCGCCAAGAGTTCGGTCTGCGCATCCAACGCGTCTTGGTTTTCCGTTTCAATGGTTGCTCTGAGGTAATAATCAAACTTACAATCGCCTGTCTGCTTGATGAAAATACTCTGCCCAATAGACACTGTTGTCTTGCCAAAGCCCACCAACTCAGATTTTTTTGTGTCGGTCTTGCCTTTCGAATCAGTAACGGTCACGTCGATATACTCACTCGATGCCAATCCGTCTACAATCCATGCACGGTTCGGGGTGTTCTCCAAGGTCTTCTCCTCAGTGGTGTTATCTGCGTGATGGATTGTCGCTTTATAGGTAAAAGGGGCTACGCCCTTCTCTACATTCACTGTTATGCTACCATTTTTGGTGTCTGTTGGCGACGTGTTACATGTGGCGTCTTTCACCTTGAACGAGATAACAGGAGGATCTGTTGAAGGTATCTCCACTATTTCCACATCGTGCAATAATGTGTGTGCGGTTCCACCTGCTTGTTGGAAATAAACCTTATATTTCCCTACCGGAACGTTCAGCCATGTTATTTCCCACACATTGGGATTTGCGGTTTTCTGTTTCAGCACATTGTCAGAAAGAAAGCCACTACCATTATTGACAAGAGCTGTCTCATCTGTACTTGTCCGCAACTGTGCCTGTCCGTTGAGAGCCTCGTCGGCACCCAACGTTACGGTCAACGTGATGCTGCTTAACTTCTCACCCACGTCAACCTTCGTCACAGTGCTGTTTTCAGGGGTCACATTGACAAATGTAACCGCCGATACTGCCATACATAATGGCAACATCAACAGCAATAACGCCATTCGTTGTAAATAATTTCTCATCTTTGATATCAATAAATTTGTTTTGTTGTTCATCTCACATGCTACCCATGAACTTTGCGCTCAGCATAGCATAGATAGTCAAAGCATGCCTGCATGTGATTAACCATGCACTAATCCAAAAAAGAATTTGACCACTTGGCAGATTGAGTTGAGCCATCATCATCATTTTCTTCTGGCTGCAACTCTGCACCATCATCGCCTGAACCAATGTTTGGCCCAACATTGGCTTGTGATGCAAGTACTAAAACACTTGGGGGAAAATAAGTTTTCTTCATCTTGTATTTATTACGTTTATTAACTTATCTACAAAAGAGGTACCGTGTGTGAAAAATACCTTCAAATAATTTGTGGCAAAGGTAAGTATTTTAACCCCTCGGATAATCATAAATTATATTAATATTATATAATCTATCTATATTTTTTCTGTCACAGCCCTCAACTATTGCGTTCATAGAGATATTAACAAGCAACTTAGATCAAAAAAAAAAACAAAAAACTGTCAAATGATTATAGGAAAGTACATACAGTTAAAAGAACAGCAGTAAACAACCAATAGTGGACGAAAAGGCTTATCTTTTTGCCATTAATGTTATTAAGCCAATAGGATAGAGAAACAGAGAGCCTTCTTCTTGCTCAATCTTCTATTGGAAACGGTGTAAATGTTGTGCTGGGTTTCCTTATATGGGGATTTTCATAACAAGAAAAATGATAAACCTTAATTCCGCAACACTATTATAGATTAAACTTTTTAAGTACCTGAGCAACAAAAAGTTCCTCAGGATTTTGCCATGTCAGAATTTTCACTTATCTTAGTGTTGCAAAAAAACAAGAGAATCCGACGATAGACATGGCGAAGATACAAATTAAATCTGAGAGACTTACTCCTTTTGGAGGGATATTTTCAATCATGGAGCAATTTGACTCCACACATTATCATCTGTAATCGACTCATCCCTCGGCCTAAGGTGTGGATCGTTCGGTTATCAGTACAGCGAAATCATCCGTTCTCTCATGAGTATCTACTTCTGTGGCGATTATTGACGATTTGATAGTCGGTATAGAGAATAGCGATGGTAACACAAATGTTCCATTTCATGGCACGTTTTCTCGCCATGGCAGAGCTTAAGTAAACTTAGCTCTGCTCATCTGGCTTAACGAAAACCTTCGTTTCCATCAGAAGGACACGCTGAAGAGGTTCTTTGAGAGATTTGAACAGAATAGGCTCACTGTCAATCGCTTCAGAGCTGATTGTGGATCATGTTCCGAGGAAATCGAGGAGGAAATAGAAAAACACTGCAAGTCCTTCTATATCCGTGCTAACCGCTGCAGTTCGATCTACAATGACACCTTTGCTCTCAAAGGCTGGAAAACTGAGGAAGTAAATGGCATTGAGTTTGGATTGAACTCTACCCTTGTTGAGAAGTGGAAAGGTAAGGCATATCAACTAGTGATTCAAAGACTTGACGTAAAGAAGTTCGGACTCAATGCAACAAGTCGCATAAAAGCGTTTGTCTTCAGGTTTATCCCTGTACCAGCCAAGTGAATCAGGACATCAAGGCGGTATGTGCTGAATATCTATACCTGTAATAATGCTTACGCAGATGTTTTCCAGACTGATTTTGGATAATGCCTACAACTTATGGGAATGATATTGTGTATTGCCT
>NZ_AUME01000065.1 GCF_000430525.1 Prevotella corporis DSM 18810 = JCM 8529
TTATGTCAAGGGGGCTGAAATTGGTAAAATCAACGTTGTCTTCATAAGCATGAACGTTTAAGTTGTTTTTTCCTAAGCGCAAATATAGGTTATTCTTCTTTAATTTGCAAGGAATTGCACAGAAAAATTTTATTTTTAACACGCAAAAGGATGATGAAGACAATAAAAAGGAAGTTTTTAACAGCAAATTCACGATGAGATGGGCTTTGGGCATAAAACGGCAATTCAAGTGCGGAAAAATGAAACGGACTGATAAAAAAGTGTGGCTTTCTCTTGTTTTCATCGAAAATAAAGACTACCTTTGCAACGTTAGGTAAGTGGTCTTTGAGACATTGCAGAATAAAGAAGGGGAAAGAAACTCGCTCGTTTCCAAATCGTAACCCTTTTCTTCTTTATTCGGTGTTATTCTATTGATTATCTGAAAGATATAAAATTCTGAAATCTTTTGCGGGGATAGGTCGTGATTTTCTTCTCATAGAGGCTCTGGGCTATTGAGAGGGTTTTGTCTGCTGAAAAGCCGTGGCGTCTGTTGGCTTCCTTCTGCAAGGCAGTAAGGTCGTACAAGAGTGGTGGTGACGTATGTCCCACCTTTCTTGCGACCGATTCAACCGTAAGCTGGCTCTGACTGCGAAGCGCAGCAAGAGCAGTCTGTGCCAATGCTTCACTCTCATAGTCAGTACAGCCAACGGATTCCAGCAACAAGCCCTCTTTCTCCATGAGTGCAGAGTGTTTCCAATAAGGAACGGAAGAAAAATCACGATTTTCTATGTACCGACGGCAGACCATAGCAAGGGTAGGAGTCTGTACCCGTCCCAAGGAATAGCCCCCTTTGCGGGCGATGGACAATGCACGGCTGGCATTGATACCCATGAGCCAGTCGGCTTCGCTTCTTGCCTTGGCGGAATAATAGAGATTGTCGTAATGGCTTCCCGGCTTAAGATTGGAAAGTCCTTCACGAATGGCTTTGTCCGTCAATGATGAAATCCAAAGACGGTCGAAAGGCTTTCTGCAACCAAGATGTTGATAGATGTAGCGAAAGATGAGTTCACCCTCACGTCCTGCATCGGTGGCTACGATGATGCGGTCTGCTTTGTCAAAGCAGGAGCGTATCACTTTGAGCTGTTTAAGCGCTGCTGGATCGGATATATACTCCTTGTCCTTACGCACTTGTCGTACAACTAACAGGAAAGGATTGGGACGGATGGGCAGATCTTCGGATTTGTAGGCAGAAAAGCCGTAGGCTTCAGGCATGGCGAGGGTGATGAGATGTCCCATCGCCCATGTAACCACATAGTCATTACCTTCCAAATATCCGTCTTGTCTGGTATTAGCATCTACGATACGGGCAATATCTCTGGCGACCGAGGGTTTCTCGGCAATAATACATATATTCATTTGTTTTTATAATTTTAATTTGTAACTTTGCACCAATATATTTTCTGCACTTTGTGGGGAATATCATCAGGCTTTGGTATAATCAGTCATATGCTGCCTTTATTGATAAGTTTTACAGCAGATTGCTTGACAATCTTAAGTTTTACCAGAAAGGAGAAACAGTCTATGAATTCAAATTATATTATATTGGCTCTTGGGGTTGTGGCAGATAAAGACCTTTGTACATAAAGATGATATATTCCTAATACATATAGTGATTAACCCCGCTGCCGCCACATACAGAGACTCGCAAAAGCGAGTCTCTTGTTTTTTACATCTTACGACCACGGCGCTGCTGTTTCTTCTCGTTTTGCTTCTGCTTTTGGTCGGCAGTGGGCTCAGTCTGCCCTGTCTTCAATGGCTCGTTCACTTTTTTGGTGGCTTCGTTGGTTTTGCCGTCATTATTGACCGCTACCTGTGTCTTGTGTTCTTCGGCAACTGCCACAACCTTTTCCTTGCCTGCATCTTGCTTCTTGTCCGGGTTCCATTTATAGAAACGAGGGCGGTTCTGCTCTTTGTCCATACGGACGTAGGCATTGAAGGAGTTTCCCTCCTTATCCACCATATTCTTCAAATAGAGCGTGCGACCACTGTCCAAGGCTTCGCGTTGCTTGTCGGAAAGTTCCAATCCACAGAGCTTACGGGGTGCGCCCTGCTGCTGTGTCTGCTGTTGGCGTTCCTTGAACCCACGGTTGCCATCGAAGATGAACTCAATGCCCTTTCGCTCGGCATTGACTTGCAGGGTGGCGCTAAAGGACTTGCCGCTCTTGGCAGTCATGCCCTCCACCTTTACGGCTTTGCCCTCCACGAGATCCTTGTACTGCTCGTCGGAAAGCGTAACGCCCTTGATTTCCTTGGGGATGTTCACCCGGTCGGCACGCAGGGCGATAAGTTCGTTGGTCTGCGGGTCAATGGAAACGTAGGCGGAAAAAGGCTCACCGTTCTTGGGTGTTACCTCGATGGTCTTGCTGAGGTTGCCCGTAGTGAGTAGTTGCTCCTTCTCTTCGGGCGAGAACTTGTAGCCCATATAGGGGAAATCAAGTTGTGGCTCCTTGCGCAAAGGATGGATAGCCAGCCCGATGTTGCCCTCACCGTCCGTGCGGAAAGCAAGGCGGGCATCGGTATAGATGGTGGTATCGCCCATCGGGATGGCAATCGTCATGAGATTGCTCTTCTGCCAGTTGAGCATATTTGTGAGTTCTCCGCTCTGCTCCAACTGATCACGGGAAAGACCGAGACGGTCAAGCTGCTTCCAATCCACTTCTTCCGGGTCAATGGCTGTGGTGTTCTTCTGCCGGGGCAGATAGTCCTCAAAGGGTATGCCAATCTCTGCCAGCTGCTGCTTGCTATCGGGCTTCTCACGACTTTGGAGCAGGGTGCGCAGGTTGCCCACGCCCTGCTCCACATTGCTTGCCACGACCTTGTACAGCCCGAAACGGGTAGGCTCGTTGAACTGACGGAGGAAATTCTTCATGAAGTTCTCCAGGAGTCCCTCCTTGCTGTTGAACTTCAGAAACGCCGCTTGATTGGCGGCGGTAGCTTCGGTTGTTTGGAGGTTGCCCTTGTCGTCGATACCGGAAACTACGGAAAGTTTTCCTGTTTCCTTTTCGTTCTTTACCTCTGTGCGGTCTTCCAAGACTAGCACATAGTTGTCATTGTTGTTTGATTCCATTGCTTGATAATTTTAATGATGAATACTCTTATCAAGCCGCTAAATTATAGGTATATAAAGAGATAAAAAAGTTTTCGGGAAAAGTGGGAAATAAGGGGAATTTATGTGAAATAATTATTTGTATTCTGTAATATCATTACTTATATTTAAGGAAAAACTAAAATGTCCCTTTGCAACGTAGTATATAATTGCCATAAAAAGAAATTCCCCATTTATCACATTGGATAAGTGGGGAATATTTTTGTTGTGCATCGTTTAATTCAGACACTTTCTAATGATTTCATTGGAAATAATCGAACAAAGTGGTCCCCTCTGGCTCATTGAAAGTGGTCCACAAGTAATCGTTGAAAGTGGTCCGGTGGAATCGTGACACTGGTCCATGTGTTTTTTATCATTTAGCTTGTTGTATTTGAAGTGACTGGTTTAACTTTATCTGTAAATTATTTTCTAATCGTTAATAACTACAGATAACTATGCCTAATCATTCAATCGTCATGAACAAATTGCGACAAGTATTCTGTCTTAGTAAGGCTGGTTATGGCTCTCGTGCCATCGCTAACACACTAGGTATGTCCCGAACAACAGTAAGGAAGTACCTTGAGATTTATAACCGTAGTAAACTCTCTATGGAAGAACTTCTTTCCATGTCTGATGGAGAGTTATGTGATTTATTTGGGCTTTCTCCCACATCCTCTGTTTACCCAAGACTTGAGATGCTTTCTCCTTTACTGCCGGATTATGCCAAGCGTTTAAAGAAGCGTGGCATGACTAGGAAGATTTTGTATCATGAGTACAAGGAAAAGTATCCTGATGGTTATTCTTACTGCTGCTTCAATCGTTTTTTACGGGCATATATGGACCAAGGGAAAACCATTATGCACATAGAACATAAGGCCGGCGAGAAGATGTATGTTGATTTTGCAGGGGATAAGCAGTATTTGATAGATCCGGTATCGGGCAAGAAGAAGTATGCAGAGTTTTTTGTTGCCATATTACCATGTAGCCAACTTACCTATGCGGAAGTAGTGATGAGCCAAAGTAAGGATGACCTTATTATGGCGTGCAGACATGCCTTGGAGTTCTTTGGAGGTGTGCCTACGATGATAGTTCCTGATAATCTTAAATCTGCCGTTAAGCGTCCTAACAGATATGAGGCCGTTATCAATGATGACTTCGAAGCTTTTGCCTCTCACTACGGAGCCGTTGTCATGCCGGCTCGTGTAAGAAGACCTAAGGACAAGGCGCTTGTTGAGGATGCCGTGAAACTGTGCTATGCAAAGATCTATCCTCTGCTTGAAGATAAAGATAGACAGAGTCTTGAGGCGTTGAACAAGGCAATATGGTCTGCATTGGATCTACACAATGGCACTGTGCTCACCGGTAGGACTTATAGCAGAAGAGAGCAGTTTGAGGACATAGAGAAGGCTATGCTGAAGCCACTTCCTTTAGTACCCTACGAACTGCATCATCGACTCACTCTAACCGTGCAGCGTAATGGCTATATCCGCCTACAGGGTCATTACTACAGTGTGCCACATGTCCATGTGGGAAAGAAGGTTACCGTCTTTTACACCTCACAAACCGTTGAGGTTTACCTATACTATAAGCTTATAGCCAAACACCAAAGAAGTTACGATGGCTTCGGTTATACCACTGATAAGGAACATCTTCCCAAAGGTCAGCAAGTAATCTTTGAGGATGATCCAAGTCCATATCTAAAGAAGGCAGAGGAAATCGATATTACTATAAAGACATACCTTGAGCGGGTTATTGATGGGAAGAAACTCCTCTTACAAGCCTGTAAGTCATGCAAAGGAATACTATCCCTTGCTGATAGAGTAGGAACGGACAGACTCGTTGCAGCCTGCAAGTATGCAGCAACCTTGGGATTATACAATTATCAGATCATCTGCGAAACGCTCAAGAATGGAATGGATCGTGTGCAGGAGAACGATATGAATGAGCCACCTACCACACCACTTCATAAGAATATCAGAGGAAGAGAGTATTATAACTAAAAAGAAACAAGATTATGTCAATGAATGAAGAAACACTCAGCCGTATGCAGCGTATGCGCTTGCTGGGCATGCATGCAGCCTTCAAGGCCTCACAGGAAAATTTTACGTTAGATAAGATGACCAACGATGAGTTTATATCCTGGCTCATCACCAACGAATGGGATGACAGATGTAACAGAACCATCGATCGGCTTATCAAAACAGCCAGCTTCAGATATGAGGCGTCGCTTGAACATATCGACTACAATATGGATAGAGGACTGGACCGTAATCTGATGGAGAGACTTGCAAACCTTGGATTCTTGGCAGAAGCAAGAAACATCTTTTTTGTAGGAAGTACAGGGACGGGAAAAAGTTATATCGCTACTGCTCTTGGCTATAAAGCCTGTCAAAAAGGACACAAGGTGCTCTATGCCAACACGGCAAGACTCATGGCACAACTCAAAATGGCAAAGACAAAGGGAACTATACTGCAGGAACTCAAGAAAATAGAGCGAACAGAGCTGCTAATACTTGATGACTTCGGACTGCAGCCTTTTGATGCTACGGCAAGAACACATCTCATGGATATTATTGAAGATAGGCATGGGAAAAAATCTACAATCATTGCCTCGCAGATACCGGTGGGAGCATGGTACGATGCCATTGATGATAAAACTGTTGCGGATGCCATCATGGACAGAATAGTACATAATGCCATCAGGATTGAACTCAAAGGAGAATCTATGAGAAAAATAATAGCAAATAATAAGTAATTTACTTGGAATGTAAAGTATTTATAACTATTTTTGCAATGAAAATATAATAAATAACGGCATTAAAAGTAAGCCTGAAACGAAAATATTAAACAGGTTTTGAATGAAAAAATGCGCAGCAACTCTATAGGGCCAATTTGAATGAGCACATAGGGCCAATTTGAACGATTTTTTCCAATATAGGTAAACCGTATAGATATAATCGTAAAACAAAATAGTTATGGGAAATTGCAATGATGGGAATTGTGTTGTTGACAAAAACAAACAGGAAATGGAAACCTCGCAGAAAAGAAGTTACATCCGGACAGCTATATCCTTTGTGATGCTGATTGCAGGCATTATCTTCTCCGCTTCCGGACTATCGTTCTTTGCTGATAAGTGGATTCAACTTGCTTGGTATATCATCGCTTACATTCCGGTAGGCTTACCAGTAATGAAGGAGGCATGGGAAGCCATTCGGCAGAAAGACGTATTCAGCGAATTTACTTTAATGAGCATCGCTACCATCGGGGCGTTCTTTATCGGAGAATACCCCGAAGGCGTTGCCGTGATGTTGTTCTATGCCGTAGGCGAACTCTTTCAGGAAGCAGCAATACACCGTGCCAAACGGAGCATCAGCGCCCTGCTTGATATCCGTCCGGAAACAGCTACTGTTATCAGGATGGATAAAACAGAAACCGTATCGGCAGCAAGTGTAAATGTGGGAGATATTGTAGAAGTTAAGGTGGGAGAACGTGTACCACTGGACGGTGTGATGCTGAATGAATCGGCATCGTTCAATACTTCTGCCCTGACAGGCGAGAGCGTTCCCCGAACCATTCGCAGGAATGAAGAGGTATTTGCCGGAATGATACTTACCGACAGCGTTTCGCGAATAAAGATTACCAAGTCTTTCGGTATGAGTGCTCTGGCACGCATTCTCGACCTTGTGCAGAATGCTACCGAGAAAAAAGCTCCGGCAGAACAGTTCATCCGAAAGTTTGCACGCATTTATACCCCGATAGTGGTGGCATTGGCTGCGCTTATCGTGTTGGCACCACTGGTATACTCTGCTATTAATCCGGCGTTCAACTTTGTTCTGTACGATTGGGTATATCGTGGATTGGTATTCCTTGTTATATCCTGCCCTTGTGCATTGGTTATCAGCATTCCATTGGGTTATTTTGGTGGTATCGGAGCGGCAAGCCGGAACGGAATACTATTTAAAGGAAGTAACTATCTGGAAGCTATCACCAAAGTAAATACGGTGGTGATGGACAAGACCGGAACGCTGACACAGGGAGTTTTCAAAGTGCAAAAGATAATTCCGGCAAATCATTTGCTCGAAACTGATCTTGTGAACTTGATAGCTTCGATTGAAACGCAAAGCACGCATCCCATAGCGAAAGCCATTGTAGAATATGCCAAAGAACAGAATATCGAAGTAATTAAGCCGGATGTTGTCAACGAAATCGCAGGCCACGGCTTACAGGCTTCTATCAATGGTAAAGTTGTTCTGGTAGGCAATCCGAAATTGCTGATAAAGAATAACGTAGAGTTTCCACTGGAATTAGCTACCATACCCGAAACGATTGTCGTATGTGCAATCGATGGTACGTATGCCGGATATATTCTGGTAGCGGATGCTCCGAAAGAGGATGCAGCCACAGCCGTGAATGCTTTACACGAGTTGGGTATCAAAAATATTGTAATGTTGTCAGGAGATAAACAGGCCATCGTTTCACAGCTTGCCACAGAATTGAATATCATGCAGGCGCATGGTGATCTGCTACCCGAAGGAAAAGTGGAATATGTAGAGCAGTTGAAATCCGAGCCGGGTAATAACATTGCCTTTGTGGGTGACGGGATAAACGATGCTCCTGTTCTTGCCATGAGCAATGTAGGCATTGCGATGGGTGGACTGGGTAGCGACGTTGCCATAGAAACGGCAGATGTCATTATACAGACAGACCAACCGATCCGGATAGCAACGGCTATAACAATAGGTAAAGCTACACGCCGGATTGTTATACAAAATATAAGTCTGGCTTTTGGTGTAAAACTAATTGTATTGATTCTGGGTGCAGGAGGTATTGCAACCCTATGGGAAGCGGTATTTGCTGATGTTGGAGTATCGTTATTAGCAATATTGAACGCTATTAAGATTTTAAAAATGAAATTTTAATTGTGCCCTGTTGGGGTTTGTACCTAAAATATAGCCTTATGAATAAACATGTCAATACTATAATCGAAAAAGTGAATGTTCAACTTGAAGCCATTGAGCTGGTAGAAGAACCATCTCTGAGGAAAGCTAAAAAAGCAGTTCTGTTGCTAAAAGGAATTATGCAACAACTAAAGATGAAACTGAACGATTATAAGTTCAAAAATGATGAGGAAGAAATATGTTTTTTTAAAGAGTACAAACCCCAACTTTTCAGTAAATTAATCTATTTTTCGGAGATTTATAAAATAGAAACTAAGCGACCGACCGGAAGTGATACGGCACAGAAAAATTATATTATAAAGGAATTAGACAGAATAAAAGATTATTTTGATAAAAATTTAGATTTTTACCAGTATTACAGGACAGAGAAAACTCACCTTGATCGTTATTATTTCCTTAGGGTAGAGCCCGATATTGAGTTGAATGTCGATTGTTTCTACTTTGAAAGAGACAATAATTTTTCTACCAGTTTTGATTACAAGGTTTCTAAAATATTAGCTAATGAGATGCTCCGCATTTATCTCAATGCTTAATTAAAAAAACTTGAAAAGCATCCTGAAAACGAAATGGATAATTCAAAATTTCCCCGTATAAAACACACTTGGACAGGAACTAAAACAGAACTTGTCGAATTGATTTATGCTATATATGCAAAAGGAAGCATTGATTATGGAAATATTGATATTAAAGAATTGATAGATTATTTCTGTAATGTTTTTAATACCGATGCCGGAGAGTTTTACCGCATTTATTTGAATATCCGAAACCGGAAAGACAGCCGGACATTATACCTTGATTCATTGAGAGATAACCTTATCAAGAAAATGAATGATGACGATAACAGGTAAAATATCAGGTGGTCAATAGAAAAATAATAGAAATGGCTACTAAACACTTCTCATTATCAGGAAATAGCTGCCGCAGCCAAATGGCACATGGCTTTTTGCAATCATTTGACAATAAACTGGATGTCTTTTCAGCAGGAACAAAACCTGCTGAAAAGGTTAATCCGATGGCGGTAAAGGTTATGGGGCTCAGTAGAAAATCAATGGGGATAGGCATATAGTTTTGCAATTCTGAATAAAAAGAACTTCTTGTCTGCCACTCCTCTTAGATTGGCTCGGAAAAGTTTAATTTTGGCATTGAACGATTCTGCCATGGCATTCGAAGATCTGTTGTTATAGAAGTTCAATATCTCATCATAATGCTCGTAGAATGTGGCAGCAATCACATTGAATGAATGGAAGTCTGCCTCTTCAACTTTATTGTACCACCGTGCCATGGAGAGCCTGGCTGCATCCTTGATGGTGTTCTTGGCGAAGATTATGCGCAGTGAGTGGCACAGTCCGTATGCCTTTTGGATGTCCGGATAT
>NZ_AUME01000066.1 GCF_000430525.1 Prevotella corporis DSM 18810 = JCM 8529
AATGAAGATGAACGACAGAGAAGCGGAGCTGGCAAGACTGATGTTTGTCTTTTCCTGCTTCACAGGCTTGGCTATCTCAGACATGGAGAATTTAGAAAACAAGCATATCCAAACGACAGCGGACGGACAGAGGTATATAAGAAAGGAACGTCAGAAGACCAAGGTTGAGTTCATCGTGCCGTTACATCCCATAGCGGAAACCATCATCACTCATTGCCGGAAAGAGCCGGAAAGAAACGAGGTACAGCAGACGGTGAAAGAAAAAGGCGACCACCTTGTTTTTCACCGTGATTGCAGCCGCAGTGTCATGGATGCCAAACTGAGTATTGTGGGAAAGGCTTGTGGTATTCGCCAAAGACTTTCCTTCCACATGGCAAGACATACATTCGGCACGATGAGCCTAAGCGCAGGTATTCCCATTGAGAGCATAGCCAAGATGATGGGGCATACCTCCATATCAAGCACTCAAGTCTATGCGCAGGTGACGGATAGTAAGATTTCGGAGGACATGGACAGGCTTATTGCCAGGTACAAGGCAAAGGACAAAAATACCGTAAATATAGATGTGGAAGCAGCAACGGACACAAAGACAATCCCATTGGTTGTCAATTCAAATGGCAGAAAGGAGGAAACGGCATGAATACAAGCTATAAATCAAAAACAAAGACCAGCACGGAGAATCAGCGCAGCATCTTTGATTGGGGCAGCAATATGCAGATTGTCCATAGGGGAAACGGGGACATTGCCATGACGGAGGGAGAAATTACAAGGTTCTTCGGAGTAACGTGGAGCAAACTCAACCACAGACTGCAAACGATAATAAGATCTTTCAGCCTGCATCCCGAAGAAAGAGTTTCAGACGAGGAAGAAGTCGTTATCAATGGACGGTTCAAAGGTTATGTACCGCTCTATCCACTTCCTATGATTATCGCCTTATCTTTCCTGTTGGACAGCACGGAAGCACATTTGTTCAGAAAGTACGTCTGTCAGAAGTTGCAGAAACCAGCATTCATGATAACACCGATATTCCTGATAGGTAATACTGACAACTAATTATTTGTATTTATTTTCCTTTTTCTTTCACCGACCATATCTTACTACATGACTACAATAAGGGATAATGCGGTGAAAGAAAAAGGATTATTCCGTAGTTGGTTGGAAATTTGATTATTACTACCATGCAACTACAGACAACATTTTTTTTTATATTAAGAGACTTTTGATATTTAATCTATAATTTCAAAGGAATCAATTTCGTCCTCAAAATATTTTAGCAAAATCTCTGTAAATCGACCTGTTAGATACGGAATAATATCATTGCAAGATTTAGTATGATTTTGCCAACATAAGATATGACAACTCATTTCATTTCCGTTATTCGCTAATTTGACTAATCCCTCGTGTCTCCATTGTTCAGAATGAACTAAGACGTCTTCGTTCTCACTTGTTTTCATAACTGACCAAGTTTGTAGTTCATTTTGATTTGCCATCCTGAAAATTTTATTTTCCAAGGTAGAGGCATAACCACTTTGAGTTTTAATTTTAATTTTCATTTTCGTAAACATTTAGTTTATAATTATTTATTATTAATCTATAGTCCGATAATATGCTGAAATATAGTTTCATTACTAATAAGTATGAAGGCATTTCCCGACATTTTACGAAATATTCTATAGCCAGATCCATAAAGTGATACATGGGCATGGAAAAAATTCTCACTTTTAAAAAGGACGGGTATTTTGGAAATTTCTATGATTCCTCCTGTCCTATAATTATAGGTGCTTGCAGGGTAACCATCAAATTCTATTCTCACTTTATAGCCTTTCTTTATTTCATTAATATATCTGTATGGAACAGATATCGTGACGTTTCCTGCATCCACGGCAACAGCCTTGCAGACTACCGTCTCAGGGTAAGGTATAAAGTAGGATGCTGCAAAAAGTCCAATCACTATGATGGCTATCACCAGTATTCCATACCTAACTAACGAGTTAGGCACTTCACTTATGATGTGCCTAACTTTCTCACTCCTCAATTCTATATTATCAACTTCTTTCATAATCTTTTCTATTTTAATTACCCAGTTCAAGTTGATTCTTCACGAGGTTATAGTATGCACCTCGATTTGCTGTAAGTGTTTCGTGGTTGCCAATTTCTACCATCCTGCCTTTATCCAATACCACAATCTGATCAGCATTCTTTACCGTACTTAGTCGGTGTGCCACGATAACCACCGTCTTGCCTTTGTAGAACTCATCAAGATGTTCTACTATCATGCGCTCATTGTTGGCGTCAAGCGAGTTGGTGGCTTCGTCAAGGAAGATATAGTCGGGGTTCTTATATACGGCTCTTGCTATCAAGATACGCTGTTTCTGTCCTTGGCTCAAGCCTACACCATCGCGACCTATCTTGGTGTTGTATTTTAAGGGAAGTCCCATTACATAATCGTGAATACAGGCTATCTCGGCTGCCCTCTGCAAACGCTCCTTGTCTATCTCGCCATCATCTACGGCAATATTCCTCGCTATACTCTCGGAGAATATCACACCGTCTTGCATCACCACACCACATTGTCTGCGCCACCACTTCTTGTTGAGTGTATTTACATCAGTTCCGCCAATAGTTATTCGACCGCCCAATACGGGATAATAGCCTAACATTAGCTTGATGAGCGTTGTCTTACCGCTACCCGACGCTCCGACAATGGCTGTTACTTTGCCTTTAGGGATTGCGAGACTTACATCATCAATGATGGCTTTCAGTGCGTGAGGGTCGTATTTGAAGTTTACGTTTTCAAGGTCTATGCCTTTGTTTTCTTCTTTCACAGAAGTTTCCAATCCTTGCTTTCCGTTCTCATCGTCCATACGGTGGATTTCGTTGATACGTTCAAGGCTTATCTTTACATCTTGCACGGAGTAGAAGAAACTCATCAACTGCTCAACTGGCGAGTTGAGTTGTCCGATGATGTACTGCACTGCGAGCATCATACCCAGTGTGAGTTGCCCGTGGATCACTGCGGTTGCTGCCACCACGGTGATGACGATGTTCTTCAGTTCGTTGATGAATATGCTGCCTGCCTCCTGTGTCTGCTGAAGCTTCAACGATTTCATCTGCACTCCGAAGAGGTCGGCTTGCACATCCTCCCATTCCCAGCGACGGCGCTGTTCGCAGTCTTGGAGTTTTATCTCCTGCATGGAGGTGATAAACTCGTAGGTCTTGTTGTTGTTGATGGCTTGCTGCTCGAAAAGTTCGTAGTCGAGAACCTTTCTGCGCCTTAGGAAGAGCGCAAGCCAACCGCCATAAAGCAGACTGCCGAGCATGAAGATGACGAATATGAGCCAGTTGTATGAAAGCAGCACGATGCTGAACACCACGAAGGTGAAGAGCGAGAACACGATGTTTAAAGTTTGCTGTGTCAGAAACGAGTTCACACGGCTGTGGTCGCCCATGCGCTGCATGAGGTCGCCCATCAGCTTGGTGTCGAAGAACGACATCGGCAGCTTGAGCAGCTTGATGAAGAAGTCGCTCACAAGCGAAATATTGATGCGCATGGAGATATGCAGCAAGAGCCATCGACGGATGAAGTCAATGGCGGTGCGGCTCACCGTGAGCATCAGTTGTCCGAGAAGTATCAGCCAGATAAAACTGATATTCTGATTCTTGATGCCCACATCGACGATGGCCTGTGTGAGGAATGGCAGGATGAGTTGCAAAAGGCTTCCCACCAATAGTCCCAAGACAATCTGACCGAAATACTTGCGGTATTGCTTGATATAACCAAAGAGGAATTTAAACGACCGTTCCTCTTTGGTGCTGTCTTCTATCTTATTTTCGTAAAATGCAGGCATTGGCTCTAAGAACATCGCAATACCTTTTTCCTCACCGCCCGACTGCGTGCTGATCCAGTGTTTCTTAAACTCCTCAAGTTCGTATTTCACAAGTCCTTTTCCGGGGTCTGCAATGTAAAACGTCTTGCTTTTCTTGACTTTGTAGAGTACCACGAAATGGTTTTGATTCCAATGGAGGATGCAAGGGAACGGACTGCCTTGTACAAGTCTTTTTACTCCCAAGCACCCAGCCACAGTGTCAAATCCTATCTTTTTGGCAGCTCTATCAACTCCAAGTAAGGAAATTCCGTTTTTACCAGATGGGCAGTTTCTTCGTATCCGTTCAATATCGGGATGCTGTTTGTAGTATGTGGCTATCATCGCCAAACATGTAGGACCACAGTCCATTGCATCTCTCTGATGACTGAAAATAATTCTTTTCTTGCCCAATGACATCATAAAGTTGGTGTTTCTCTGGAGGTTGAGTTCACTATATTGTTTTTTTGTCGCTTTATCTTCTCGCCAGCGGAGAAGTTCCACGAGACAGACAGTTTCACTCTTGTCAAGGGCGATACATCAATGCGTTTCATTTCTATGTTGCCTGTCTTGAAGGTTATTTCGTTGTCGCTGTGCAAGATGTTGCTTAGCATAAGATTTATGTTCATCCGATTATTGAAGAGTATCGTATAGGCACCCAAATCAACTCCATATCTGGTTCCTGTCCTGTAGCTCAGTCGTTCCCGTGGTGTCTCACCGTTGAAGGAAAGCATCAGGCCGAGGTTCTCCCTCAGTTCCACTTGCTGGTCCAGACTCCATCCGAAGGTAAGTTTTCTGACTTTCAACTCCGGCATGGATTCATAGTTGTGGCTTGTGTATATGAGGTTGTTGGTATTCCAACACTTTAGAAGCCTATTTGTATAGGATACGGAAAGATAGTTCCGCAGCAGTTTTCCCACGTTATCGGGCTGTGTATATACCACTTCGGGATTTTGTTCGTCCTGATGTGCCATGATGTGGATGATGTCCTTTCCTGTTTTCAGTCGATAGGTTACCGTCCAGCGTGGGTTCACGTAATAGTTCAACTCCGCAGTGTGATAACTTTCTACTTTTAGTTTTTGGTTTCCTATGCTGTAGAGTTTTTCGTTCTGATAGATAGCCAGTGGGCTGTAATATCCATAACTGGGCAGCGAATAGTCTTTCTTGTATGCCAGTGTCAGGAATGACTTGTTTTTGGAATTGAGTACAAATTGAAACTGCACGTTAGTATCTACAACCTTAAAATCTACTTCATAGTTGGCTTCAGGATTGAGCCGGTCCTTATACCGCATATTCGTTACGAGATATTCTGCTCCTGCTTGCACATAAATTTTCTTGCCTAACATCCGTCCGTATTCTATCCACGGCGAACTGTCTCCTCCCGATAATCTGAAATCCTGTTTTTTTATTCCTTTGAGCAGTGGGTTGTTAATTCCGGCAGTCTGGTTGTTGTCTGCCACTCTGCTGAATCGGAACCCGCCGCTCAGACTGCTTCCGTCCTTGAAGTTAATTTCCAAATGCGGATCTACCGTTATGTAGTCCAGCTTCTGACCAAGATTGGTGTTGTCTTCCTGATTCCTGAAATAGGTTTCATCGGTATTGGTTTTCTGTCTGGAGTATTCCACCTTTGTCGAGAAGTATGAGCCGTCGCCCACCAGCAATCCCAGCTTGTAGTAAAGGCCGGCATTGATCTCATAGAATTTCATTTCATCGTTGTTCCTGAATCCCACTTGGCCGTTTGTAATATTCACCAAATCTATTTTATCGTTTACGCAGTAGAACCCTCCGTAGAGGTTCAGTGATTGTCTGGAGCTCAATTTATAGGCCAGACCGATGTTCTCCATCAAGGCCGCCTCTTTCTTTTTTGAGTCAGAGTGCCTGTGTTCTGTGTGGTTTGGATAGGTGTCGGTCCTGTCATATCGTGTCCTGTATGTTCCCATTCCCCCCTTGATGTTGTTGTAGAGGGTGAACTTTCCTTTTTGGTACTGTATTGCCGAAGAGAGTCTTAAATCTACCAGTCCCACCTTGTCGGCCTGTATGACGGCTTCGACGTTTCCTATGAGTCCTTCCTGCTCTTTGAGAGTGACCTTGACGATGCCTCCTTTGGCATTCTTCCCATGTGAGATTCTTGCATTTGAGGTAATCTCCACTTTCTTTACCATCGATGCGGGAATAGCCTGCAATTCAGACGTGGAGATGAGCCTGTCGCCGAGGTATATCTGAGTGCCGTCTTTTCCGTTCACCAGAATATCATTGTTGATCACTTGTATGCCTTGAACGTATCTCAGTGCCTCCATGATGTTCTTTCCTTCGGCTATCGGGTTGCCCTGCATCCTGACGCTGAGCACTCCTGATGGTTTCCTCGTGGAATAGGCTCCGAGCACGACCACCTCAGAGAGCTCCGTCTGATTCTCTTCCAGCGTAATCTTCATTTCGCCTTCAGTGGCCCTCTCTTGTCGAGTCGTGTAGCCCACACAGCTGAATACCAGATAAGCAGGGGCTGGAATGCTGTCGAACGCAAACTGTCCGTTCTCGTCTGTGAGCTTTCCTGTGATAAATGTAGAATCCGTAAGATTTCTTACCGTCACGTTAATATACTCCAAGGGTGTCCCGTTTCTATTCACAACGTAGCCAAAAATTCTCTTTTCGCTGCCCTGTCCGTAAACGCTTATCTGTCCCAGTAGGGATAACACGAAGAGCAAAATTATTTTCAATCGCATAGTGATATTATTTTCTGACTTATAAAAGTGTTGATATTTTTGTTAATAAGTTCCTTGCAACAGGAATGATTCGACCGTTCAATTTTTTTCTGTAAGCACGATGTCGCAAACATACAACTGGGTAGAATATTACATTTTAGGCATACTTCATTAATAAAAGGGGCTGGCTCGGTGATATATTTATAATATAATCCATTTGGGAGGAATTTTCCATTTGGGAGAATTTTTCCTATTGAATATTGTTTGTCAAAATCCCTTGCAGTGCATTTATATACAGATAGATCATAGTTTATTACATATTGGTCTGCGTTTTCAGTATAACATGATAAACAGCGATTCCTGAGTATATTATTCGGAATAACATATCCCTTTTTTAGTGCTTCTTGACAAAACTCTTGGATATTTTTACTTAAATCCATTACCTTATCTGATTCTTGCCAAACGATGTGTGGTGATACTTTGATTTTATGCCTAATATGATAATCAAAGTTATCAAGAATAGATGTTAACGTATGTATGTTTTCGGGCGTATAATTGATTCTAAGTTCAATGTTTATGTTTTCTACTTTATCACAAAGTAGATGTATATTTGAAACAATTTTATCGTAAGAATTTTTTATATTATTAGAAAATCTTGTCTTGTTGTGTAATTCTTTACCACCATCTAACGTTATTTGAAATTGCGACAATCCTATTTCATTAATTTTCACTACGTTGTCTTCATTAATAAGGCTTCCGTTAGTTGTCGTCATACTATACAACGTTATATTATTTTTTTTGCACCAAGATATAAGATGTTTTGAAAATGGATAAATAATATTGTTAAAACACAACATCGGCTCTCCACCAAACCAATCAAGGATAATTGCCTTTTTTGATTTTGAGATGGTTTCCTGTTTTATAAATTTCAATATTGAACTTATCCCATCTTTGCTAATTTTAGAGGGCTTGTGATTTTCATAACAATACCAACACTGGAAATTACAATTTAATGTAGGTAATATCGTAATACGTATAGAATCAGAATTATATCTACAATGTAAATTTGCAGCTTTAATCGCATCACTTTCCTCTATCGATTCATCTATTAATACGAAAGCATTTTCAAGATATTGCTTCGTTTCAGAAGGAATAATATCTAAATTTGATGTTGTTAATGCATTATACATCTCTTCGTCAATTTCCAATAATGCTTTGCTAAGTTGATGATATAAATATAATTTCCCATTTTGTCTATGAAAAATTGTATATCTACTTACCTTTATAGCCATATAATTTTAAGTTTTGAGAGAACGAGTGAAAATTGGATTTTTCACTCGTTCCCGCTAGAGTGTTTTTACAAGTGTAATAAATTATGGTCTCTTGATGGGTTTACCATCACCAGTATCTTTATTAGGCTTTAACGGCTTGTCTTCATCACATGAGCAAATTAATCCTTTGTTAGTATTATCGCCATTTCCGTCACAACTGCAATAGACAATAGCTTTGTTGGTGTTGGCCATTAAATCAGTGCCTCCGCATAAATCTATCATCTGTTTTTCTGAAACCTGTTCTCCCTTTTCAAGAATTTTTATAATTTCCATTTCTTTTATTTTTTAGATTATCTAGTCGTCCCTCAAGAACTCGACTTACAACCAGCAAATGGTATTGGATAACACCTTTGTTTCATTAAAGTTGGAATCCACTCCTTGAATACTCC
>NZ_AUME01000067.1 GCF_000430525.1 Prevotella corporis DSM 18810 = JCM 8529
CTTTTTGAACAATATCCGGACATCCAAAAGGCATACGGACTGTGCCACTCACTGCGCATAATCTTCGCCAAGAACACCATCAAGGATGCAGCCAGGCTCTCCATGGCACGGTGGTACAATAAAGTTGAAGAGGCAGACTTCCATTCATTCAATGGGATTGCTGCCACATTCTACGAGCATTATGATGAGATATTGAACTTCTATAACAACAGATCTTCGAATGCCATGGCAGAATCGTTCAATGCCAAAATTAAACTTTTCCGAGCCAATCTAAGAGGAGTGGCAGACAAGAAGTTCTTTTTATTCAGAATTGCAAAACTATATGCCTATCCCCATTGATTTTCTACTGAGCCACAATTAGCTGATGACAATATGGTTTGCTGATTAATTTTATTGCTTGTTGCCAGTTTTTCTGCTGTTCTCACTTGCTTAAGTCTGCTACGTCGGAAACGTACGACGAACAAGTTTCTCGACTATCAGAGAAAAATAGTACAGGGGGAAAACGACCGGTTTGAGTTTAATAATTGAAGTGCCGACAAGATCAATATGAAATTTTTATTTATTATGTTAAGAGCTATATAAATTAACAAAGGCAACCCAAGAGAGTTATCTTTGCTTTATTGCTGTTATTTTACAGGAATTTCTTTATTCACATTCTTACTTCCAATTAAGGCATAATATAATAAATATACCAAGCCCAAGAGAGGAATTATATAAGAGAACAGGTACGAAACATGGTCAGCAATATAATTTTGGACGAGTGGAAGGATTCCCCCACCAACGACCATCACCATAAAAATACCAGATGCTTGAGCATTGTATTTGCCTAATCCCTCGGTGGCAAGATTAAAGATACTTGCCCACATGATAGATGTGCATAATCCACAAAGCACAAAAAAGCAAGCTGCGATTGGGACATTGACAGTTTTAAAAGCATTATCGGCATATACGGGCATATCTATCATTGTTGATTTGCCGAATACCATTCCAAAGATAAGAAAAACAATGGCAGTTGCTGCAGTACAAGTCAACATCGTTTTACTTGAAATTTTGTTGGCAATGAATCCAGCAATAAATCTGCCTATCAGCATAAGTAACCAATAGGTTGTGGCAACTGCCGTTGCAATGACAAAGGCTTTGCCTGCAATGTCACCACCTTTTGCAGATTGGTCACTCAAATAATTTGTTAAAGTTCCTGGAATACCGACTTCAATACCAACATAAAAGAAAATAGCTATTACGCCTAACTTGCAATGACGGAAATCCAATGCACTATGCTCGAATACTGTGTTGATATTTGCTTTACCGTATTCAGGATCGTTGATGGGCACAAAAAACAGTATAATAAATGTCAAAACAAAAACTCCCATCGCCATGTAGAGTATGGGATTTACTTGGCTAAATGTCGTGAGCGGAGTTCCAACTGAATCAATTCCATTCTTAATGGTTTCAGCTGTAACTATATTACCAACAATGGCTCCCACCAACATTGGAGTTAAAGATCCGGATAGCGAGTTAAGAGTTCCGCCAATGAGATTCAGTTGGTTACCCCGATTACCGCCACCACCAATCAGGTTGAGCATCGGATTAACCACTGTGTTGAGGATACAGACGCAAAAACCAGATACAAAGGCTCCTAGAAGATAGATGGTAAAGGCTAACGTTGCGCCTCCTTCACTCAAGGTGCCTGAAACAAATTGGACAATCACTCCGATTAAACCTAATGCTATACCTGTGAGAGCAGTTTTCTTATATCCTATTCTGATTAATAGTTTACCAGCAGGAATACCCATGAATAGATAAGCAAGGAAATTTGCGAAATTTCCTAACATACCGATAAAATTTGAACCAGCAAATTCTCCTTTCCAAATAACCCCAATTGGAGCTGCAAGGTTAGTAACGAATGAAATCATTGCGTAAAGGAACATCATTGTTATGATGGCAATGATACTTCTATTTTGTTTAGTATTGCTCATTGTTCTAAATTTTAGTTGATATTATCTACTTTTGTTAACTATTAATAATTAAATGAGGATAATTATAAACACAGAATAATGATGTATCCACAAGTCTGTGTATAATTTTCATTCACAGATAAACTGATATACTTAAATAAAGAAATAAAAGGATTTTTTCATTATCATTCTTTGACCAGACGGCTATCCTAAAAGTGCGATATCCTTATTGCGAATCTTTGTCTATAAACCCATGTGCTTTTAATAAGCACAAACTGAGCATCCTCTTAACCTCATTTATTAGTTATCGTCCATAAATTTATTTGCAAAGTAAAGAAAAATAAATGATAAATGCAAAGAGATGTAATGAAATGCGTTAAGCATCCTCGTTAAAAACAATTAAAAATAATTGCACCTAAAGATTAATTACATTGCAGTAAATTCAAAAAATCAGCCACAATATAGCTCGAACCACCCACAAATACGAAATCTTCTTTATTGGCATCGTCTAAAGCTTTGTTGTATGCCTCACCCACATTTGTAAAACATTCGCCATGAAGTCCGAATTTTTTACCAGTAGCAGCAACTTTATCAACATGATAAGCCCGTTTCGTACTTGGCTGTGTCCAGTAATATTCACCATCTTTTGGTAATAGAGCCATTACTCCTTCTATATCCTTATCATCTACCATCCCAAAAACTATGCGGAGATTCTTGCACTTCTGTCTTCTGATTTGTTGCGATAAACACATCCAACCAGCCTCGTTGTGTCCTGTGTCACATATCACCATGGGGTTTGTTTGAATTTTCTGCCATCTGCCCAATAACCCTGTAGATTCACATACGTTGGAAAAGCCTTTAACTATACTTTCTATGTTTTTGATAATATGAGAGTTATGCAGATGTGATAAAGCGGTTAAGATGGTGTTGGTATTCTTTATCTGATAGAGTCCACCTAATTCCCCTTGTAGTTCTCCGAACAAGCGAGTTTTATAATAAAGTCCACCATCGGATGACATAGAAGCCGAAAGAACCATTGGGATATCTTCAGCAAAGATAATCAGAGACTCCATTTCTTGTGCTTTAGCTTCAAACACTATGCGGGTTTCGTCGTTGGCCTCACCAATAATGACAGGAGTTCCTTGTTTTATTATGCCAGCCTTTTCAAATGCAATTTTAGGTAATGTGTCTCCCAAGAACTGCGTATGGTCAAGTGATATATTTGTGATAATCGAAAGTAGCGGATGTATGATGTTAGTACAGTCAAGGCGTCCTCCTAATCCAACTTCGATTATAGCGAAATCAACCTTTTGCTCTGCGAAGTATTTGAATGCCATGGCTGTGGTAAGTTCAAAGAAGGATGGATGTAATGGCTCAAAAAAATCCTTATGCTCTTCAACGAAGTCTATGACATATTGTTCTGGGACCATTTCTCCATTTATTCTGATACGCTCGCGAAAATCTACCAGATGAGGACTTGTGTATAATCCCACCTTATACCCATCAGCTTGGAGAATGGCTGCTAATGTGTGAGAACATGACCCTTTACCGTTAGTCCCACCAATATGGATGGAACGGAAATTTGTATGAGGATGACCGAAATACTCGTCCAATGCGTATGTATTGTCTAATCCTTCCTTATAAGCAGAAGCACCTATATGCTCAAAAACTGGAGTGCTGTTGAATAGATACTCGGTTGTCTCTTGATAGTTCACGGCTAATCACTAACTGAATAATTTCTTAAAATTATCAAAAATTGCACGTTTGGTAACGCTGTCCCCTTTAAAATTATCACTCTTGCTAAACTCTTCTATAGCTTCCTTTTCAGATTTTGAGAGTTCTTTGGGCACATAGATACTAATTTGCACGATGAGATCACCCGTGCCATTACCGTATCCTTGAACAGCTGGCAAGCCTTTACCACGCAAGCGGAGTGTCTTTCCCGGCTGTGTTCCAGGCTCAATCTTGATTTTCACATTTGTACCGTCAATTGTCGGAATATCAACTTGTCCGCCTAAGACCGCTGTGGGAAAATCAAGCAAGAGGTTGTAGATAACGTTCTGTCCGTCACGAATGAAAGTGTCGTTGTCTTCTTCCTCAATATATACTTGGATATTACCTGTTATACCATTGCGTTTACCAGCATTACCCTTACCTGGAACATTGACAACCATCCCCTCGGCAACTCCCGCTGGGATGTTAATTTCAACTACTTCCTCTCCCTTTACGACACCATCACCATGACAATGGCTGCATTTATTTTTAATTACTTTACCTTCGCCACCACATACATGACAAGTCGTCTGAGTCTGCATCATACCGAAAATACTTTGCTGAGTGCGAATCTCAACACCGCTACCATGACAATTTGGACATGTTTCGGAACTACTTCCTCTTTCAGCTCCTGTGCCATGACAATGGTTACATACTACATCCTTCCGCACTTTGAATTTCTTCGTCACACCAGTAGCTACCTCTTGAAGAGACAGCTTAACTTTTAAGCGAAGATCGGCTCCACGGTACCTGGGTGCCTGTCGTGAACCACCACCGAAACCTCCAAATCCAGCTCCGCCACCAAACACATCGCCGAACATGGAAAAAATATCATCCATGGAAAATCCAGCTCCGTCTCCGAATCCTCCAAATCCTCCACCAGGACCATCAAATCCGAACTGATCATATTGTTGGCGTTTTTGAGCATCATTAAGCACACTGTATGCCTCCGCTGCCTCTTTGAATTTCTCCTCAGCCTTTGGATCATCTGGGTTTCTGTCCGGATGGTATTTAATGGCTATTTTTCTATAAGCCTTTTTTATCTCGTCTTCCGAAGCATTCTTGTCAACGCCAAGTACTTCGTAGTAGTCTCTTTTTGCCATTATTGTCTATTTGTTGGAATCATTATGGAATTTATAGGAATAAGCGAAAAAGCCATTTATTGATAAATCGCTATAAACTCTTAAATTTCCTCAGACTCTTTGATATTATTGTCCTACTGCAACCTTTGCGTGGCGGATAACCTTATCATTGAGAGTGTAGCCTGTTTGTACGCAATCGATAATCTTACCTTTCTTTTCGTCTCCCATTCCTGGTACCATTGCAATTGCTTCATGATAATCAACGTTGAAATCTGCATCTTGAGTTTCAATCTTACTTACTCCAAGCCCTTCTAAAGTCTTGATAAACTTTTTGAAGATGAGCTCAAATCCCTCCTTAATAGCACCAGCATCTTCCGTTTTGTCAGCAATAGCCCGCTCAAAATCGTCAAGAATCGGCAGAACGGCTGTGATGGTTTTCTCGCTGCCATTGAGTATTAATTCAGCTTTTTCCTTCAGGGTGCGTTTTTTATAATTCTCGAATTCAGCATAGAGACGAATGTACTTGTCTTTCCATTCCTCGACACTTTCCTGAGTTTCATTCTCATCGGTATCTCCTTCGCTTTCTTCAGGATTCTCTTCCGACAGATCTTGTGTTTCAGAAGTGTTCTCATCTGTATTTTCTACTTGAGAATCTCCCTCATTTAAAGTTTCTTCTTTGTTTATTAAGTCTTCTGTTTTTATTTTTTTATTTTTCTTACTCATGATAGGAATTTGTTGTTAATCTATCCAAGTTGTAGCAAATGATATGCCAAAAACTGGTATTAGCTCATAACGAAAATCAAGAATACATTTTCAATCTCTGCTCCTTGATTTTCTCGTCATGAATATATTCGTCGTAACTCATCAGCTTGTCAATTGTGCCCTTCGGAGTTAGTTCAATGATACGGTTTGCTACAGTTCCGATGAATTCGTGGTCGTGAGAGCTGAACAGAATGTTTCCTTTGAAGCTAACAAGGTTATTGTTGAAGGCCTGAATGCTTTCAAGATCAAGATGATTGGTTGGGGTGTCAAGAATCAAGCAATTGGCATTTTGAAGCTGCATACGTGCAATCATGCAACGCATTTTCTCACCACCTGAGAGAACGTTCACTTTCTTTTCAACTTCTTCTTGCTTGAAAAGCATTCGTCCCAAAAATCCCTTCATGGCCACTTCGTTACCTGGGCCGTATTGTGAAAGCCAATCAACAAGGTTCAACTCACTGTTGAAATATTCTGTGTTATCCAGTGGCAGATAGGCAGTTGTGATGGTAATACCCCAATTAAATTTTCCACCGTCTGCTTCACGTTCGCCATTGATAATCTTAAAGAGTGTCGTCATTGCTTTTGGATTTCTGGACAGAAAAACGACTTTCTGTTCTTTCTCCACATTAAAATTAACATGGTCGAACAAGACTGAACCATCTGCATCCAATGCTTTAAGTTCTTCCACTTCGAGAATCTGGTTGCCAGGCTCTCTTTCCATTTGGAAGATAATACCAGGATATTTACGGCTGGAAGGACGGATTTCCTCAACATTCAACTTCTCAAGCATTTTCTTACGTGAAGTTGTTTGCTTGCTCTTTGCCACATTGGCAGAGAATCGGCGGATAAATTCTTCTAATTGTTGTTTCTTCTCCTCTGCTTTCATTTTTTGGTTTTGCGCCTGACGGAGTGCTAATTGGGAGCTTTCGTACCAGAACGAATAGTTTCCTGCAAAGACAGTAACCTTGCCAAAGTCAATATCAATTGTTTGCGTACTCACAGAATCAAGGAAGTGACGGTCGTGAGATACTACAAGTACGGTCTGCGTTTCCTCAATTTCCCCTAAATATTCCTCAAGCCATTCTACGGTTTCGAGGTCAAGGTCGTTGGTAGGCTCATCGAGTAGTAGGTTTTCTGGTTTTCCGAAAAGGGCCTTGGCCAGCATGACACGAACCTTCTCGGTATTCGAGAGTTCACCCACCAATTTCTGATGCTGTTCCTCTTTGACCCCAAGATTTTGCAGCAACTGAGCAGCTTCGCTTTCTGCTTCCCAGCCGTTCATTTCTGCAAACTTAAGTTCCAAGTCCGCAGCACGGTTTCCGTCCTCCTCGGTCATTTCATCTTTCCCGTAGAGCTCTTCGCGCTCTTTCATATTTTTCCATAGAGGCTCGTGTCCCATGAGCACTGTATCCATCACTGTGAATTCGTCGTACTTGAAGTGGTCCTGCTCCAATACGGATAGACGCTCCCCGGGGCCTAATTCAATCGTACCCTTGTTTGGTTCTAAATCGCCAGAGATAGCTCGGAGCAATGTCGATTTACCTGCTCCGTTGGCGCCAATGACACCATAGATGTTACCTGGAGTAAATTTTATGTTAACGTCCTTATACAGAACCCTTTTGCCGAATTGTACGGCGATGTTTGAGAGTGTAATCATTATTTGTTTATAAACCTATTTATTTTCTGGGTGCAAAGGTACAATAATAATGTGAAATTAGCAAGTAGGTTAGAAAATCAATAATCAACGAAACATCAACAATAAATTTTAATATGGTGAATTAATAATAAAATGTAGCGTCTGCAAATATATGGGCTTGCTAAATGAGATACAACTTTTTTATTTGTGTAAAGATTTATTACCTAAAAACGTACGTATTAAGTTCACAATTTAGAGAATTTAAGATGCGAGTACTCGTATAATATAGCCGAATTTTAATGTTTTTGTTCGCTAAATCAATCACCTGTTTGCGATAGTTGAGCTTTCTGAAATTATTCGATAAGTTTTTATCATCCAATTAGTGAGTTTTCAGCAGATAATAGATGACCTATTGATGACAATATTACGGATGCTTTTGTCTTTTCTTCTATTGTTATTTTCCAACAGTGCTATTAAGCTGCTGACTGGCAACACTTTGTAAAAATTTATATAATTAGCATATTTGCAGACAGAATTAAACTTATCTGTTTTAATGGCCTGAATTTGAATGCTTTTGTAAAGAAATATTATCATTGTTCCTGATGAATGGAATGAATAAATTAGTATGATGCTCTTGAGGAAAGTTGATTATTTAATGATTTTAACATTCATGTGAAATAGAAACCCTTCGTGAATTCAACAAGCAAGTGCAAATTTACTTAATTTGTTCGTAAAAGCACTCGTATGGTGTTTTAAATCCTAATTTCTTTCTTGGTCTCATGTTAATTTTCCTTGAACACTTTGTGATTTGTTGATGGCTGACATGTTCAAAAGTTTCTGATTTTGGCACGTATTGCCTAATCAGTCCGTTTGCATTTTCTATGCCGCCCTTCTGCCATGAAGAGTATGGATCGGCAAAATAGATGTTGACACCAAGGCTTTTTCCTATCATTTCATGGCAAGCGAATTCAGTACCGTTGTCTGTTGTAATAGACTTGACATGCCCTTTGAATGGAGATAGCAGATGTATTACAGTACG
>NZ_AUME01000068.1 GCF_000430525.1 Prevotella corporis DSM 18810 = JCM 8529
AAGGCATACGGACTGTGCCACTCACTGCGCATAATCTTCGCCAAGAACACCATCAAGGATGCAGCCAGGCTCTCCATGGCACGGTGGTACAATAAAGTTGAAGAGGCAGACTTCCATTCATTCAATGTGATTGCTGCCACATTCTACGAGCATTATGATGAGATATTGAACTTCTATAACAACAGATCTTCGAATGCCATGGCAGAATCGTTCAATGCCAAAATTAAACTTTTCCGAGCCAATCTAAGAGGAGTGGCAGACAAGAAGTTCTTTTTATTCAGAATTGCAAAACTATATGCCTATCCCCATTGATTTTCTACTGAGCCGAACCAATCACTTTTACAAGGCTTAATCAATCAAACTCATGACTTAAGCAAGAAAAACGGTGACTTCGCATGAAGCCACCGTCCTTGTTATTGTTGTCTAACCTGATGAAAAGAATTAATCGAGGTTAGCAAGTTTATTGTCAGAACCGAGAACATCAATAATCTTCTCAGTGTATAAGTCAACCATGTATTCACGAGCCTTACCACAATACTGGCGTGGATCGAAGTATTCAGGATGCTCAACCATAGTCTGGCGCACACCAGCCGTAAATGCCAGGCGAGAGTCAGAGTCGATATTGATCTTGCAAACAGCGCTCTTGGTGGCTTTACGCAACTGCTCCTCTGGGATACCAACTGCGTTTGGCAACTTACCGCCGTTTGCATTGATGATATCAACATACTTTTCTGGAACAGAAGAAGAACCATGAAGCACGATTGGGAAGCCCGGAAGTTGCTTTTCAACAGCCTCAAGCACATCGAATGCCAATGGAGGAGGTATCAGACGGCCAGTCTTCGGGTCGCGTGTGCACTGATCTGGTGTGAACTTATAAGCGCCATGTGAGGTTCCAATCGAGATTGCCAATGAATCGCACCCAGTACGTGTGGCGAAATCAACCACCTCTTCTGGTCTTGTATAATGAGATTTCTCTGCAACAACATCATCCTCAACACCAGCAAGTACACCGAGTTCGCCCTCTACCGTCACATCAAACTGATGAGCGTACTCAACAACCTTCTTAGTCAGGGCAACATTCTCTTCATAAGGAAGTGCTGAACCATCGATCATAACTGATGAGAAGCCGAAATCTACACAGCTCTTGCATACTTCGAAGCTGTCACCGTGGTCGAGATGCAATACGATCTCTGGATGCTTACAACCCAATTCCTTGGCAAACTCAACAGCACCCTCAGCAAGATAACGGAGCAAAGTCTGGTTAGCGTATTTACGAGCGCCCTTAGACACTTGAAGAATAACAGGAGATTTTGTTTTTGAAGCTGCTGTAATAATCGCCTGAAGCTGTTCCAGGTTATTGAAATTGAATGCTGGAACGGCCCATCCACCGTCAATCGCCCTCTTAAACATCTCACGAGTGTTCACGAGCCCTAAATCCTTGTAATTTACTGCCATAATAATAATGTGTTTTTAAATAATGAATAACAATCTTTCATTGTCAAATGCAAATATAATATTTTATTCTCTGAACGCCAAGCTCTATCCCCTATTAATTGTTTCCTTAATGTTAAAAAACGTGTTTTTAGCAGATTGTACAACAAAAACACACCTTTTTGAAAACTTTATATCACGAATAACAGTAAGACAGGGCACAAGGCAGACAGGATAAATTCATGCAACTGACGTCACGAGCAGCATTATTGCCACATGAACATATTTAAAAAGTCCCCCCGCCGAAGAGTGAAAAGAGACTCATTATATCTAAATTTCAGAATTGATCCTCCTGATTTGCTGGTTCGATAATTCGCCAAATTACACTCGCAAGAGCACCACCCACAAATGGACCTATAATGAAAATCCAAAGATTGCTCAACGCTGTCGCCGGACCGCCTGCCAATTGGGCGAAGATAGCTGGCCCGATGGAACGCGCTGGATTAACCGACGTTCCTGTATAACGGATACATACAAGGTGAACGAGTATCAATGATAGACCGATTGCCAAACCTGCGAAATTGTTCATTGAACCATTTGTCTTTGAAGTAACACCCAAAACGACGAGAACGAAAATACAAGTAAACACAATCTCAGCAAGCAAGCCGCCTGTTGAACTTATCCCCTCTTGCAGATTGTTCGATCCCAGACCAACTCCAGCCTCAGCAAACTCAACACCAGTGCTCATTACAAGGCTGTAGAGAATTGCAGCACCGAGCAAGCCTCCGACAACTTGGAAGATCATGTACATGACACAATCCTTTGCGTCCATGCGACCACTAAGAAAGAATCCCAATGTAATAGCTGGATTAATGTGACATCCAGAAATACCTCCAATGGTATAAGCCATTGCGACAAAAGAGAGACCAAAAGCGATTCCAGTACCAAGCACGGTGCCGGCATTAACCACATCTGCACAATTTGAAGAACAATTGAGGCTGACGGCTGCACCGCAACCCATCAACACAAGCACCAATGTGCCGACCATTTCTGCTAAATACTTTTTCATATATCTATTCTTTCTTATAATCTGGATGCTTTTAAAGACCCATTAATTCCTGAAATACAACGCAAAAAAAGTTAATTTAGTATGTGATTGTACAGCTATATTTCTCTATATCGTTAAATTTTAATAACGTTTTAGTAAAGAGTCGGGTATTTATGAATCACCCGTCACTGCCAGCAAGCAACCTAAGTCACATTCATTGCAATATACCTTTCAACAAGAATGTGGCATTTTGGTTCCTTGCAACTCCTGGAGTAATTTTGTATGAATAAGTCACCTTTTCTCCGAGCTCAATCTCGAAGCAATAGTTATTGAACCGTCCTGGCATTTCCTCCGAGAGTTTGGAGAGCTCAAGGTCATGTGTGGCAATTACACCCGTGACATTCTTTTTTGATATATATTGCAGAAACAGCCGTGATCCGTTCAATTTATCCAGTGAATTCGTACCTTTGAGGATTTCATCGAGAATTATCAGACAGGGCTTCTCTGGCCGAAGAGAATCGATAAGCTGCTTCAGCCTCAACAATTCTGCGTTGAAATAAGAAATTCCATGCGTGAGATCATCGGTCGTCCGCATATTAGTGAACAACTGGAACACAGACACCGTCATGGATTTGGCGAATACTGGTAATCCATTCATTGCGAGAATATAGTTCACGCCCAACGTACGGAGGAATGTACTCTTGCCAGCCATATTCGCTCCGGTGATGATATAGTATTCGAGATTTCTGATACAGAAGTCGTTTCTAATAGCTTTTTCCCCTAAAAACGGGTGGTAAAGTCCCTGTGCCTCATAGCGAATCTCATCCTGACAGACCACCTCGGCCTCCCTTGCCCCATCCTCATTCATCCTGAAAGTGGCCATCGACACCAGAGCATCGAAGACACTGGCCGTATCTATCCACTGATCAGTTGAATGTTGGTAAGTTCGCTGCCACCTAAGGAAATCCCTTACAATGGCGATATCGATGAGTCCGAAGCAATTGAACAGAACTATTCCTATCTCATTGCTGCGGTTGTCAATCTTCTGCAATATGCGTTCCAGCCGACTGAAGGAAGATTTTGCCCCCGACATTCTACTCCTCAGCGCAACCAGTTCTGCCGAATGAAAGTCCTGTTGGTCAATCAGCGTTGTCATATTCACATATCCCCGCACCTGACTCTGGAGCTTTGAGATAACCTCATTGATGAGTTTGATGTACTTGTGCGAACAGAACATCGCCAAAAAGAAGTTGAAAATGCCCCACCACAATGGCATGAAAGCGGGCAGAAGGTCGGCAACGGACAGAAAGACACTCAGGTAAAATCCCACCAAGTCGGCATAGACGAAGAGCCGGAAGGTAGTGTTGCCGAAATAGTCGGGAATCTCCAAAGTGTGGGCAGCAGCAAAAGCGTCTTTCACGGCTGCGGTATCGATGGTGTTTTCAACACCCTGGGCCTTGAAGTTCGACACGAAATTCTCGTCTGACCCCAACTCCCGAATGGCTTCCTTGCGATGTTCAATATGTCGAAAGAGCTCCGCTGCAGGCATTGTCTCCCATTCACCAGCAAGACTCCTTGCCAGACAATTGGCACCGCCCGATGATATAGTACGGTTGATGCGCTGAAAGAGCGAGCTGTCGCCAAACACATCAAGGTCGAAGGTGAAATGATGAGACGGCTTCACATACCTTTCGCCAGCATCGAACTTGGAGTAATCGCCCCTCTGATAGTCTATTTCCCTCTCATAGACCAGTTTCAAGGCCGACTCCTCGCTTATCTTTCTGTCGTTCTTCGCATCCAAATGTCGAATATAGAAGTATAGAAACAGAAGCAAGAGCGCAACCAACAAGGTCCATGATCCATTTTCAACAATCGTGAAAAGCACAAGAAAGCCCAAGGCAGAGACAAACAAAACAATCTCGCCTATGACAAATCCCTTGCTTTTAGACTGCAAGGCAGTGATTAACTCAGACAGTTCATCCACCCGACGGTGGTACAGTGCATTCAATTCCTTATTCATAGTTACAAAAGTAGTAAAAAGATTCAGAGGGAATTTGTCATTACACAAAAATTACCATATCTTTGCATATAACAAGAATAAATCAATCCGACAATGAAAAATAAGATTTTCTCCATCGTCTGCGCATTGCTCATGACCATAACGACCAGTGCTGCCACCACGTTGCCCATCAAAGGCACCATCATCAGCCCAACGAATCCCAACATCTGCTATGTGGGGCGCATCAGTTTCAAAAACCCAGAGCGACCGATGTTCAACTGGCCGGGAATCCAAATCATAGCGCGCTTCGAGGGAACATCGCTGAGAATGATTGCCAAGCCCAAAAGTGGTTATTTCGTATGTACGATAGACAATGCCGAACCCTTCAAGGTGAGCTTCAATGCACCACGCGATTCCGTCGTCACCTTGGCGACAGCACTGCAAAACGGCATACACGAGGTACGGCTGATGTATGCCATCGAGGGGATAGAACGTCATGCGGAGTTCAGGGGGTTCGTACTCGACGAGCATTGTTCCTTGGCCCAGCCTCCCGCACTGCCCGAACGGCGGATAGAGTTCATCGGCAATTCCATCACCTGCTCATTTGGTATCGAGAGTCTGGACCAGGCCGATAAATACTGCGATGAGACCGAAAACCATTACCTGAGCTACGCAAGCCAAGTGAGTCGCAACCTCAACGCACTACACACAGCCATTGCCCGAAGCGGAATAGGAGTTTACCGCAACTACAACGGTCCGAAAAGCGGAAACAAAATCACCATGCAGAACGAGTTTAACAACACCATTTACGGCAGCAACCTTGAGAAATGGGACTTCGCACAATGGATACCACAGGTCGTTTGCATCAATCTCGGCACCAACGACTTCTCTACCAACAACTACAATGCAGGTCTTTACGAACGGGCCTACCGCAATTTCCTGCAATCCGTCCGCAATGCCTATCCCAATGCGAAGATTGTTCTTCTGAACGGTCCGATGATGGCCGAAAAAACGCATAACATCCAAGGCGGCATCCTCGATAAACTCACGAGGGAGTTCAACGAAAAAGGCGACAAAGACATCTATCGGTTCGCATTCACACCACAGACGGGCGACCTCGGCTACGGAGCCTGTTGGCATCCGAGCCTCCTCCAGCATGGGCGGATGGCAGAGGAACTCACGCCTTTTCTGCAAAAGATTATGAACTGGTAGGTGAAGGCTGCGTATTGCCCGACCTTGCAAGTCGGGCAAACCCTTTCAACACATGCCATTATCAGAAGATTTTTCAGACAAAAAGCAACCCACTGAATACCAACGAATTATATTCTCACTTACAAAAGATGAGCTTTCGCCGTTCAATAGCTGACCTTTTGCAAAACAAAAGGTGAGCTTTTGCCATGCAACTAATCAACGAAAATGAAGAAATAACGAAGTTGGTGTAAACTGACTGATAATGAGCAGGAAACGGAATAATTTGCATAGAAGTGCTCTTTTCAAAAAGGGCAGGAATATGCAGATTTAAGCAGAAGTTCAGTTACCAGAGCGTTACCCGAATTTGCCATAGGTAACGATGGAGCAATGTTCGGTAACTGAATTATTTTCGCTCGTGTGGCTGTTGCTGCGGTCGGCAGTTTTCTGCATAAGTGAGGAACGCTTTGAATTTGGTAATTTTGCCACAAAACATCAAAGCGTATGAAAACAGAAAAAATGAAGGTGTTGCTCTACCTCAAAAAGAGCGGTCTTGGCAAGTCAGGCAAAGCCCCAATTATGGGACGTATCACACTTGGAAGGAGTGTAGCGCAGTTCAGTTGCAAGCTCTCCTGTAATCCTGACCTGTGGAATCCCCGTGAGAGCAGAATGGACGGAAAAAGTCGTGAGGCGGTGGAAGTGAATGGCAGGTTGGAGAACTTGCTGCTGTCCATTCAGTCAGCTTATCAATCTTTGCTTACAAGAGGTTGCCCATTTGACGCAACCGACGTGAAGGAACAGTTTCAGGGCTGTGTGCAGACACGGTGCATGCTCATCGAGAGGCTTGATGTGCTCATAAAAGAAAAAGAAAGTCATATCGGTATAGACATCAGAAAAGAGTCAATGGCAAGCTATCACTCCACGAGAATCCACTTGCAGGAGTTCATCCAAAAGAAGTATAAGGTTTCTGACTTAGCCTTCTCACAACTGACAGAGAACTTCATCCATGAGTTTCAGCAGTACTTCTTGGGAGAGTGTGGATTTCAGGAGAGCTCATTCTACAATGTCGCCACCCATTTGAAAACAGTTTGCAGGCAGGCTTACCGTGAGGGGGTGGCAGACATCCTGCTTTTTGACAAAGTCAAAATCAGCAAGGGTAACAAGAAACTCCCCAAAGCACTTGACAGAGGAGCATTTGAGAAGTTAAAGACTCTCCACTTTGAGGAATTGGAGGAGGAAATGGAAACGGCAAGGGATATTTTCCTCTTTGCCTGTTATACGGGTGCTGCGTATTGTGATTTGATGGAACTGGACAAGTCCCATCTTGTGCGTGATGACGAGG
>NZ_AUME01000069.1 GCF_000430525.1 Prevotella corporis DSM 18810 = JCM 8529
TGCCACTCACTGCGCATAATCTTCGCCAAGAACACCATCAAGGATGCAGCCAGGCTCTCCATGGCACGGTGGTACAATAAAGTTGAAGAGGCAGACTTCCATTCATTCAATGTGATTGCTGCCACATTCTACGAGCATTATGATGAGATATTGAACTTCTATAACAACAGATCTTCGAATGCCATGGCAGAATCGTTCAATGCCAAAATTAAACTTTTCCGAGCCAATCTAAGAGGAGTGGCAGACAAGAAGTTCTTTTTATTCAGAATTGCAAAACTATATGCCTATCCCCATTGATTTTCTACTGAGCCGAAATGGGAGGTGTAAATGATGAAAAGTTTGTATTTAGGAAAGCGGTAAAGTACCTGTCATTACTTGTGATCAGGTTATGGACTTTAAAGCTTCGGAATTTAAACAACATAAATTTTCTCTTTCAAATACCAGCCTCTCCAATATTGATAGAAGATGATAAAAGAATGGCAACTTTAATGGAGATGATGAAAGATGATGTAGAGGAGTTTAGTAAAGATATCTTTCAATTGATTCCACGATTACTCCCTGTTAATAAGGCAGATATATTATCCTTACTTTCAGATTATCGGGACCAATGCTTAAATACCAAAGAAACCCATCAAAATCATCCTGACGTGGATTGTGAAAAATTCTCCAAACTAAAAAAAGAGATAACATCCTTTGCTGGCAGTTTTACTATCACACTTCCACAAAATAATATCATAACAGAGGTTGATAACCTCATAACAAAGGAAGGTGTTGTAGAAACAAAAGAAAGTTTGGAAACCATTTATTACTCTCCATATAAAAATATTGGGCTTTGTAAGCCTCCTCTTCTGACGAATTTTATGTTTGATTTGTATCGTATGTATCTGCGAGTGCTTGACAGTATGAAAAAGTTATCGTCGTATAAGACACATTGGAGCCAAATAGAAGAATTTCTGGAAATGATTGAATATAATGATTTAGATTATACAATAATCACAACAGACAAAATTCAACACCTAAAAAAAACTCATATTAGCTTATGTGCAGGAGTTCAACCATTGGGGTTCTTCATTTTGAAAAAAGGTGATATTCCACATGTATCATTTGGTGAAGTCAAAAGAGATGATTTGAAACTAATAGCTGATAGTAATATTAGTTCAAATATAGATTCTTTTGTAGACTGCCATGAGACTCATTTTTATCTTGTTATGGCAACAAAGATGTTTGTGCATATAAAAGAAAAAATAGATGGCGTAATTTATGTTTCTGTAAATGGAGAATACCCAGAACAAAAGAAACCTATTACTATCAATACTACTTTAACCGAATTGTTTGGTAATTAAAATGGGTAGTGTTAAATCCACGTCTTCGTTTTGTTACTTTTGAGTCGTTCCGACTCACTGTCAAAAGTAACGAGGTGTTTTTCATCGGGGTTTCTTTGCTCCTTTCTTTGTCCGCTCGAAGCTCACGAAAGAAAGGAGCGATCGGCAAATCTGCCGACCGCATTACTCTGTCTCTTCTTCTTGAACGGTTATCCGTCCCGTCCTTATATCCGGGTGCGTGGAGAAAGCCCAATTCACCTCCTCATCGGGAAGGTTGCTGTGAATGTCCCCACCCATCACCATTCCGCAATTCTGAATAACCTTTTGCCGTGCTTTCTCCCTGCTCTCGGAAACCACCTCAGACACTCCCTCGAAAATGTATTGCGTCCGTACTCTGTAAACTCTCTTCTTCATATTCTCAAAATTCAGCAATTAGTAATCTGTGTTCCTTCGGCTCTCCATTGGATAACCTGCGGTGGGTAAGCCAAAAATGATGCGTGCCGTAACCATAGGCAAAGAACTTGTCAAGTTCTGTTTCTTCGGCTATCCGCTTGATGGCAACCCTCAGTTCCTCTTCATTGGCGGATAAGATAATGGCGTTGATGACCCTTATAAGGATATGGGGTATCTCGTCCGCCCAATTGCATACGATGCTTTCTATTTCTGCTTTCATATCTGTGATGTTTTGGTGATTGTTGCTTATGCTGTCGCTCTCATTCTCTGCCTTATCAATTTGCGGTTGGCATTGACAAGGCTAACGATTTGGTCGTGATATTCCGTATTCTTGTTGCACACTCCACGACTTTGTACCACTTCCAAAGTTCGTAATGATACTTCAATGGTTTCTATTCGCTTGCCTTCAATGGTAGCCGATAGGATAAGCGAGTCTTCTTTGAAATAGTACTCGTTGGAGAATACGCAATGATGCATTGATACACCTTCTTCCAAATGTTCCTGCACGCTCTCCAATACGTGGACTTGGATAGTGCCGTCCGTGAAATGGATGCCGAAAAACTTGGATTTAAGTTCTTTGAAACGCTTTTCATCTTCCATTGCCTTCTTTTGCTTCTGTTCTATTTCCTCCCTTTCACGCAATCTGAGAAGTTCCTCGTGTCTGCGGTCGTGTTCGCCTTTAAGGTTTGTTGGGCATAAATATTTTGGATTATGAATATCCTTACCTAATCTTCTAAGTGTATCTACATAATCACTCCAAAGGGAAATGTCTGCTATCTCATAGCCGTTACGGACTGCAATCTTGTAGGACTGCCATAGTTCTTCAAAAGTTCTGTTGTTGCCAAGAAAGTAACGTATATGGTCTGTTCGACCTGCCTTTAGCAATGTTTCCACTCGGCTGTCTGTAAGCAATGCAGGAATAAGCTGGGTAGGCACGATGCCATAGAAATTATCCTTAAAACCATTTCTACGAAGTATGTCTGTAACCTTGAACTTCGGATATATCGGTGAGTAGGCAATATGCTGATAGGCTTCATTATCGTTTCGTATCGCCATAGGACTATAATAGGAAAAGGTATCAACATAGTGTCCCAATACCCTCTGTATGGCAACCACAGCTTTTCGTCCCTGCATATTCCACCAATATTGCCCAATCTCAATGATTGAAGTTTGTACTTTGTAACCTTTCTCCATACCCACAATAAGTAGGAACATACGCAATACTTGAAACTCTCCACAAGTGGTAAGTAGGGTGAAATACTGCTTCTGCTGCAACTTGCGCTCGTATGTTTCTCTGACCTGCAACTTTGCCCTGCAATGAGGGCAAGTGCAAGTTTCTCTATGTTTGTTCATTATCCAACTATGCCCACAATCCATACAAGTGGTACGACCTTTTGGCAAGCGGTAGGCGAAGTGGTCAATACACTCACGGAATGCCCACTTACTTTGTGTCTTGGTTATTGGGCGAAGATACTTACTTTGTTCCAAAACTGCCTTTTCAAATTTATTTCTCGGTTTCATAGGCTTAAAAATCAAATAGTGATGGTTGTACTTGGGTTGCTATGTTCTCAGTCTTTTTCACTCGTGCGTTACGGCTCTGTAACTTTGCAAGTTCCTCACGCTGATATTGCTTAATGGCTTCCTGCCTTGCTTCGGCTTTTTCTTCCTCCGTGAGTTCCACAACGTGATTAACCACAACTTGGCAAGAAACAGCCTTGCCAACCTCTAAATCGTCCTCATCATAGTAGTGAACAGCCATAGAGAAGATTTCATCATCATCAAAGCCGTTGCAACCGCTTTTCTGCACTTCATTAAGAATGTAGGTGATGCACTCCTCGATATTCTTGTTCGGCTTCATCAAGTTAGGGGCAAACAAAGGGTCTGCCATAGCACGCTGATTAAGATACTCGGCTATAGTCCGTGTAAAATGTTCTGTTCCTTTCATTGTCGTATAAGTTTTGATGTTGTTAATACTTGGGAATTTCTACTATTTGATTGATGCGCCCATATAGGTAGGCTCTTAGGCTTGTTCTGTCGGGTGCGTAATACTCTGTCCATTGTCCGTACTGATTGACAAGGTATTTCTTCAGTACATCAAAGAAGTCAAAGCGATAGCCTTGTAGGGGAACGGCTGTGCGGAAATAGGTGCTTGAGTTCACCGCTTCACATAACCAATTCTTTTCTTCACGGCTCATACACTCGCCACGATTGAGTTTCACACGCAGGAGATATACTTTACTGCTACAAAGGCTCTCCAAAGGGGGAACGTCCCATTGTACAAACTTAATTGCCAACACTTGCTCACTTTTTTCAGCCACAGGGTTAATGCGGTAATGAGAGGAGGAGCTATATCCTTTGCTGTTCATCGAAGATGTTGTATTTACCTTTTGCTTATCCATAGCGACATTTTTTTATGCGTCCAAAGATCGGAGTATGCTGATTCCTTTTTGTAGCAAAATAGAGGTAGCGGGGCGGGCTTGCACAAGGTTTTGGCGGAAAATACTACCCGTAGGTGTGGAGATTTTCCAGACAAACCAAGCGGCACAGACCTTTTGAAAGCCACAAGCCCCATACTACCTTTGCGGATAAAAAGGGAACAGCATCCGTCTCCTTGTCATCGCATATCGTGGAGCATTGGAAAAGAAGCAAAAGTGCAACAGCCGTAGTGGAAAATAGAAAAGGTGTAAATGTAATTTGCAGAACGGTGCGAACGATGAATCGTAGTACCAGGGAACCTGTCAGTAGAGACGGTTGCACGTATATAATTGGACCAACGTATTGCATATCTTGCTGATTATCAGCATCTGTATCGAGGCTGTTCAAAAAGCCTACGAGCTGGCTTAATATGACTAGATAGAGCTTTTAGCCATAAAACATGGAGACCCTTGTCCATTTCGTGTATGAAGTATTGCTTGAGCTTGCTCCTGTAAGGGTGAGCGGGGACAGCTATCTTGGAAGACTTTCTAGCAGGGAAAATAGGAAGCGATGTAAAACTATGAGATGATGAACTATCATAGATTGATGCCTATTTGTCATTATTCTTGTTCGATAAAAGTCAGAAAAATCATACAGAGGAGACTCAAATGTAGAATTAAAGCGGTTGAACTTTCTATTTTGACTTCCAAGCCCTTCTTTTAAGCGAAATGCCTTCTTGAAATCCGAATATCACTATTTTTCAGCAGTGCTGTCCCCTAAGCAAGTGACCCTAAGGAGTAAATCAACTATCCTATAAACGTTCAATAAGACATTCTAGAATTCACTAGATAGTGTTGGTTTACTCATAATATCAGTCAAGTTCACCTGTATCTGCTTCACATCAACGCACTCCATTTTACTTGGATCAAAAATAACAATATTTACTTCCTTAGGTCGTAAAGCACTGTAATATTTAATACCATCTAGACCTATCTCATAGCGCATATACTCACAGATAAACTGAGTGGGGATATATTCAAAGCTAGAGTCATATCGTCGAATAGGTTTTGAGAGATCACTACTGATGGCTTGGTGTAACATATATGCTCTAACCATATCTTCTATCCTTGAATTCCCAATAGAATACATTCCAAACAGCGACGGTGTCGTCGTGAAGTCTGCTATTTTCAGAGGATCGGCAGAGTCCTTTAACTTGAATTTTCCTACTGAGACGTCATCTAGATATAATGCCCGAACTTCGTATAAAGTTGTAGAGGGTTGCTCACACAGGTATAGGTATGGTATACCTTCTGGATTTGCACGTCCCGAGCTAGCTTTGTCTTTTGGAGGAGCACCCATTTCATCCCTACGATATGTCAATGAGTTTGCTTCGTCATGAATGCGAGAACGGAAGAAGCTTTGTTCAGAAGAAATCGTAGAAGAGTCTAATATTCTGAGAAGTCTATCCCATTCTGCGTCTACACTCAAAAGAGCTTTATCAACCAAATATCTTCGCTTCCAACGGATTTCTTCTTTAAAATCCGCCCAAGACTTTTTCACCCTAGCGATGCTACTTATATAAGGTGGTAAAATCGTTGTAGACTGGGGTTCAGAGCGAGAGTCGGGAATTTCTTTCAGAATCTTCTCGCCCAAGGCATCTGAAGAAAACAGGTCCCAATCCTGATTAATTATAGATGACACATCAGAATAGGATGCATCTTTCACAAATAGACTTAGAACAGCAGATAGAAAAGATTGTATCTCCGCAATATCAACAACATCATCTTTAGTTTTTGTAATAGCACATATCCCAGACTCTCCAGAAGTGTCAAAAAAAGCCCTTAGCTCGGTGTCCTTAAAACAATTTTTCCCTATTAACATATGAAGTGCGATGTCAAAACCTATCTATGTTATTTAGTTTCATGTCTAGAAAGATACTCAGCATTGATGAGGATATGATTCTGTATGGATAGTTTTTTTAATACTCCTAAACCAGGGTAACGACCCTCTTCATAATAGGTCTTTAGCTCCTGAAAGGCTTTATTTTCCATAAACTCATATTTATCTCGATCTTTAATGAGCTTATGAACTGCTTCTTTAAATTTCCCCGCAACGTCAGAGGTACTATAGTTACTTTCAGAGGTGTAGTGAGCCATCCAAATTTCCTCCCTGTCCCCTTCTTTTTTAAGGTAGCTCCAATGAATAACAACAGCTCTTGGAGCAAAGCCTCCTTCTGCATATGCCATAGGCAATAGGGTAAAGTCCCCATATCCACTATAATTCTCCTCTTTGTAATAAGAAATCTCTTCAGAGAATTTTCGTGGAGGTAACGACAAATAATCAGCATTGCGTTGCTCGGCTTCAAACCAATCATCTAAGCGAATCAACTTCTGCATTCCAAGAAACCTCCTTAAAGAACGATGTCGTTCAGGTTCAAAAAGAACTACCCCACTGATATTAGAGAGCCTGGCAAGGGATGCAATCGCATCATCGGATAAGGTACTATTCCGCAAGTTCAACATAGAACTGCAATCCCAAGTACGGGTGTAGCTTAATAATCTATACCTGAAAACACCGAGGGGGTTGGGGGCGAGCAGCCCCCATGAGTGGAAAAATCAGCAAGCAATGCATAAAAATGAAAAAGGGAGACCTCTGTCTCCCAAAGATTAATTAAATTTGCATTGCTATGTACAAACAATTAACCTCGGAGCAAAGGTACACAATTTCTGTGCTACTCCAAAACGGAATGAAACAAAAAGACATTGCCAAAGCGATAAATGTAAGTCCAAGTACAGTGTCACGTGAAATAAGACGTAACAGTGGGATTAGAGGACACTA
>NZ_AUME01000070.1 GCF_000430525.1 Prevotella corporis DSM 18810 = JCM 8529
GATACACCGGGAAACTCCTCACGCAGCGCCGTTACTGTTTGGCACCATCTTTTTTTAAGATGCTGATACCCTCCTCGGATTCGGCTATCTCTATGAGTTTCTCATAGGCACGGCTGCGCATCTTCTCCAAAGACAATGCGTGTTGGAGGTTCACTATCTTCTGGCGCAATATCTCATTGTCTGTCAAATTCGTTTCTTTATGAGCCATACGATACCTCAGGATTACTTCCGAGGGCAAAGATAACGATTTTGAATCAATGGGCCAACGTTTCAGCCATTGGAACATTGAACCACTAGACACATTCCACTTACGCAATATGGACGCTTGAGAAGAACCGCTAGAATAATAATCAATTAACACTTGCAGCTTGAACGAATAAGAAAATTCGCGCGGGGTTTTACGTTTTGTCATAATTTCTTACTTTTTTTATAGTCAGAATTGTGACAAGCTAAATCCGTATAAGACACTTTTGTCTCTATTTTCTTATCGCGTTGTATTTCAGTTAGTTAAGCGGTTTCGCTTAATCGGCGCTTTGTAAATATTTTTTCACTGTTGAAACTTCTTCCGAATTAGAAATGAAGACATTGTCATGATTTCGTTAAAATTGTTTGAAAGAATGCCAAACAAATGTGCCCGTTTTTCGATTAATTATGTATATTCCATATATTAAGTTGGGATTTGTCAGGAATAAATTAGTAACTTTGCACGACATTTAATATCTGACGTAAACGATGATTTCAGTAGAAGGTTTGAAAGTTGAGTTTGGCATTAAGCCATTGTTCCATGATGTCTCATTCGTGGTGAACGAGCGTGACCGTATTGCCCTTGTGGGCAAGAACGGTGCTGGTAAATCCACTATGCTCAAGATACTCTGTGGAATACAAACACCTACTGATGGCGTGGTGGCCATTCCCAATGATACCACTGTCGGTTATCTGCCGCAGGTGATGAAGCTCTCCGACGATACCACAGTGAAGGAAGAAACGCGCAAAGCATTCTCTGGAAATACGGCGATGGAGGACAAGTTGAAGAAGATGCAGCAGGAAATGGCCGATAGAACCGACTACGAGAGCGAGAGCTATGCCCAACTCGTGGAGAAGTTTACGCAAGAACACGAACGATACATGATGCTTGGAGGCGAGAACTATGAGGCTGAGATTGAGCGTACACTTACCGGTCTTGGCTTCTTGCGCTCCGATTTTGACAGACCTACGAAAGAGTTTTCGGGTGGTTGGCGCATGCGAATTGAATTGGCGAAGATTCTGCTTCGCCGTCCTGATGTGCTCCTGCTCGATGAGCCTACCAATCATTTGGATATCGAATCTATACAATGGCTCGAACAATTCCTTGCCCAAAGTGCCAAAGCCGTGGTACTGGTTTCCCACGACCGGGCATTCATCAATAACGTAACCAACCGCACGCTGGAAATCACCTGCGGGCGGGTGGAGGACTATAAGGTGAAGTACGATGAGTATGTCGTGCTGAGAAAGGAACGCCGCGAGCAACAGCTTCGGGCTTACGAGAATCAGCAACAAGAGATAGCTGACATCAAAGCCTTTATAGACCGATTCCGATATCAGGCCACAAAGGCTGTGCAGGTGCAACAGCGCATCAAGCAATTGGAAAAGATTGTTCCGATAGAAGTGGACGAGGTGGATAATTCGGCCATGCGCTTGAAGTTCCCACCTTGTTTGCGAAGTGGCGATTATCCTGTGATAGCTGAAGGTTTAAGCAAGGTTTACGCCCAACAGGATGGGAATGGCGATGAGCTTCTTGTATTCTCCGATGTCGATATGACTATCAAGCGAGGCGAGAAAGTGGCTTTTGTTGGTAAGAACGGTGCCGGAAAATCCACTCTTGTGAAATGTATCATGGGCGAGATACCTTTCGACGGCCATCTGAAGGTGGGCCACAACATACAAATAGGCTATTTTGCTCAAAATCAGGCGCAGCTTCTTGATGAAGAACTGACCATCTTCCAGACTATCGATGAGGTGGCAAAGGGCGACATGCGCTTGCGGATTAATGATTTGCTGGGAGCTTTTATGTTTGGCGGGGAGACATCCGAAAAGAAAGTAAAGGTGCTTTCGGGAGGAGAACGTTCTCGTTTGGCAATGATTAAGCTATTGCTCGAACCAGTAAACCTCTTGATACTTGATGAGCCTACTAACCATCTGGACATGCCTTCTAAGGAAGTGCTCAAGGATGCTATCAAGGCTTTCGACGGTACGGCTATTATCGTTTCGCATGATCGTGAGTTCTTAGACGGACTTGTTGACAAAGTCTATGAGTTTGGAAACGGAAAAGTCCGCGAGCATTTAGGTGGAATCTATGATTATCTGCGGGCGCATAATGCGGAAAGTATCAATGACGCAATAAACTCTTTGGGCCCAAAAACGTCTAACAAACCGAGTACTGCGAATGCGCCATCTTCCGATGTCCCAAATGGTAAGCAACAGTATGCAGAGCATAAGGAACAACAAAAGAAAATTCGCAAGGCGCAGCGTTTTGTTGAGGAATCAGAGAAGAAGATAGCAAAGATGGAGGCACGTAAGGCGGAGCTTGACGAGCTTTTGATGAATCCACAAAATGCCAGTGATATGCAACTTGTGACCGAATACACTGAGATCCAGAAGGGGTTGGACGAGGAAAATGACCGCTGGCTGGAACTTTCGGAGGAATTGGAAAGTCTTATCCAATAATCTTTCCAATGATTTAAAGTGGGAAATAACTATAATTGACGAGTGATTATATAAAGAAATAATATCAAAAAAGTAAGTATAATGTAAATAAGTCCTATCGGATTGATCATCCACAGCCTTTTCATTAATAGGAGGGAGGCCAGGGATGAAGACATCGGTCAGCGTTCGAGGGCTTTTTATTCTAAATCTTTTAATTATGAAAATCAAAGCAATGTTACCAATGATGATGATTGCATCTGTCCCATTGGTTAGTATGGCTCAGGGCCAGGCTGGTATTAGGGAGACTAATCTGAATAAGTCTGTACGGCCAGCCGATGACTTTTATCAGTTCGCTACTGGCGGATGGCAGAAGAACAATCCGCTACCAGCAGCGTTTTCTCGTTTCGGATCTTTCGATCAGTTACAGGAGGACAATAACAAGCGTATCAACACTATTCTCACAGAGCTGTTGAAGAAGAAAACAAAGCAGGGAACGATAGAGCAGAAGTTAGGCGATTTCTATAAGCTCGCCATGGACTCAGTTCGTCGTAACAAAGAAGGTGTTTCGCCATTGATGCCGTTAATCAACGAGATGGAAGGTGCTAAGACCTTGGCCGACCTTCGAACAATCCAAACCAAGTATGTCATCCATGGCTATGGTGTCCCGATGGGTTACAGCTTCGATGCTGATGAGAAGAATGCAAAGATGAATATCCTCAATATATACCAGGGCGGATTGACACTCGGACAGAAGGATTATTATCTCGACAATGATAAAGCGACGGCTGATATCCGTAATGCCTACAAGCAACATATCGTGAATATGTTCAAGCTCTTTGGATTCACACAGGCGCAGGCTGAACAAAAGCGTGATGCTATCGTACGTTTCGAGACCTCATTGGCACTCATTTCAAAGAGCAGAACGGAGCTTCGCGATGCCGAAGCCAACTACAACAAGATGACTTTGGCTCAATTCAAGGAAAGCTACCCTAACATCCAGTTGGAGAAACTTGCCAAAGCTGAAGGCGTCAAGTCTGAATACATTCAGGAAATGGTCGTTGGTCAGCCTGCATTCCTTGCTGGTTTGGACAAACTTACCGAAACAGAGACTGCAGATGAGCTTCGTGCCCGTATGGAGTGGGATGCCATATGTTCAGCTTCTGGTTATCTGAGTGATGACGTTCGTGCAGAGTCTTTTAATTTCTTCAGCAAGACTATGCGCGGAACCAAGGAGGATTATCCTCGTTGGAAGCGTGCTACTTCTCAGGTGGAGCGCCAGATGGGCGAGGCCTTGGGCAAGATTTATTGCGAGCGTTACTTCCCAGCAAGTAGCAAACAGCGTATGGAGGAACTTATAAAGAACCTTCAGACAAGCCTGGCTGAGCGTATCAATGCACAGGAGTGGATGAGCGAAGCGACCAAGAAGGCTGGTCTTGAGAAACTCTCAACCTTCTATGTGAAGGTGGGTTATCCCAACAAGTGGAAGGATTTGAGCAAACTTACTATCGACCCATCTAAATCATATTATGACAATGTGATGAATTGTCGTAAGTTCTGGAGCAAACTTGAAATCGAGGAAAAGGCTGGAAAACCAGTTGATAAGGATGAGTGGTACATGACTCCCCAGACCGTTAATGCTTACTACAATCCGACAACCAATGAGATTTGTTTCCCTGCAGGCATCCTCCAGTACCCATTCTTTGATCCTAAGGCCGACGATGCCTTCAACTACGGTGCTATTGGTGTGGTTATCGGGCATGAGATGACTCATGGATTCGATGATCGCGGCCGTAATTACGATAAGGATGGCAACATGAAGGACTGGTGGACAAAGGAAGATGCTGCCAAATTCAAGGCACTTACCGATCCATTTGCAGATTTCTTCAGCCATATCAACGTGTTACCAGACCTGAAAGGTAACGGGCGTCTCACTCTTGGCGAGAACCTTGCTGATCATGGAGGTTTGATGGTGGCATTCAACGCATTGAAAAATGCAACCAAGGGCAAGAAGGGAAAGAATTTACTGGGCTTCACACCAGAGCAGCGTTTCTTCCTCGCTTATGCTGGTGTTTGGGCAGCTAATATTACCGATGCTGAAATCCGCAACCGCACAAAGAGCGATCCTCACGCATTGGGCGAATGGCGTGTCAACGGTGCTTTGCCACACATTAACGCATGGTATGAGGCATTCAACGTAAAACCTTCAGATAAGTTGTATTTGCCAGAGGAACAGCGTCTGAACCTTTGGTAAATGATAAGGGAGCTGGGAACGAATGACTGCTGAAACCCATTTGCAGGGCTTTGATTTTGTTCCTTTCGCCCATTAAAATACAACCAGGAACGTGTTGAAGTAACTCTTTAACACGCTCCTTTTATTTATATTCTCTTGCAAATCGGGCAAGACATGTTTGGGCTCAGTAGAAAATCAATGGGGATAGGCATATAGTTTTGCAATTCTGAATAAAAAGAACTTCTTGTCTGCCACTCCTCTTAGATTGGCTCGG
>NZ_KE387161.1:0-1154 GCF_000430525.1 Prevotella corporis DSM 18810 = JCM 8529
CTGTGTCCGAGCATTTTGGAAACGCTCTCAATGGACACGCCCTCCGACAGTGTCATCTGTGATGCGAAGGTATGCCGTGCCATATGATAGGTCAGCGTTTTCTGAATACCGCAAAGCCGTGCTATCTTTTTGAGGTGTATGTTCACCGTGTCGCATCCGGGTATGGGCAGCAGATACCCTTTTGGGGGTTCGTGGCGGAACGCCCTCGTATGAATGCCCTTGTACCGCTCAATGATGGCGGATGCTTCGGGTAATAATGGGATGTGGCACACGTTGCCCGTCTTCATCCTCGGCTTACGTATCCAAGTCATTCCCGCTTCGTGAAAGATGTGCTGCTCCGTCAAGTGATACACGTCGGTATAGGAAAGCCCCGTCAGGCAGGAGAAAAGGAACATATCCCTCGACACTTTTTCATAGCCTTGCAATTTATCTTCTCCCAAGGCTGCGATACGACCTACCTCTTCCCTTGTGATGTAACGTGGAGTGCCCACTTCCCAACGAATGGAATGGTTGATGAAGGGATAGGTGTCAATGATGTGCCGTTTATGCAGGTCTTTGAGCAAGGAAGCCAGCATGGAGAGATAACCAGCCGAAGTGTTGAGCTTGAATCCCTTTTCTTTGGCGAAGTAGTCCTCCAAGTCTTTGATGAGGACTGTGTCCACTTTCTGTACGGGAATATCCTCCACACGGTAGCGATACCTGACGAAGTTTGCCAGATGCTTGCGGAAGAGCAGCAGACATTTCAGCCTCCGCTCGCTGCGGTCTATGCCCACGCGCTCACGGAAGCGGTCGATATACTCGTCTGTATGATGCAGCAGTTCTTGAGATTCGCTATTTAGTCCGAATACAAGTTCCTGTACTCTCTCTGCCGTAATGGGGGCATCGGAGCTACCCGAAAGAGACTCATAAACCTTGTATATGCTCACCTGAAGGCGGTCAAGTTCCTTGTTTACCGATACGGCTTCGGCACTCTTGCCCAGCAGTCGGTTCTTGCGACTGTCCCACAAACGAGGAGTACACGAGCATTTGCAACTAAATTGTACCATAGAGCGTCCTGCCCTGATGCGTCCCATGATGGGACTTTTTCCGTTTTTGTCCTGCGTACCTCTCTTGAGGTAGAAAAGCAGCTTGAATTTTTCTTTTTCCATTGTTTT
>NZ_KE387161.1:3074-8028 GCF_000430525.1 Prevotella corporis DSM 18810 = JCM 8529
CACTCTTCGATTGAGTTCAGTTGCAGATTGATGCCGCTTGAATTACCTGCTGTCGCCTTGATGCGCCCTTTTCGGGCAAGCCACTCATCGGGGGAAGTTTGCAACTGCGTGGAAAACGATGAGGACGTGCCGTTGCAGGTGATACGGCAACGGATTACGCATACTCCGTGTTCATTGGTCTTGCTTCTGTCCGTGTAGAATAATATGGAAAATGTACTTTTCATTGTTCTGCGGTTTTAGTTGGTCAGTTGATAATGTGCGAGTTGTGGAAGTATTTTCTCTATGTCCAGAAAGACACGCTCGGGAGAAGTCTCCGCATACACTTGCGTGGTTTTGATTTGACTGTGTCCGAGCATTTTGGAAACGCTCTCAATGGACACGCCCTCCGACAGTGTCATCTGAGATGCGAAGGTATGCCGTGCCATGTGATAGGTCAGCGTTTTCTGAATACCGCAAAGCCGTGCTATCTTTTTGAGGTGTATGTTTACCGTGTCGCATCCGGGTATGGGCAGCAGATACCCCTTGGGCGGTTCGTGTCGGAAAGCCCTCGTGTGAATGCCCCGATAACGCTCGATAATGGCAGTGGCTTCGGGAAGTAGGGGGATGTGGCATACGTTGCCCGTCTTCATTCTCGGCTTGCGTATCCAAGTCATTCCCGCTTCGTGAAAGATGTGCTGCTCCGTCAAGTGATACACGTCGGTATAGGAAAGTCCCGTCAGGCAGGAGAAAAGGAACATGTCCCTCGACACTTTTTCATAGCCTTGCAGTTCGTCTTCTCCCAAGGCTGCGATACGGCTTACCTCCTCCCTCGTGATGTAACGTGGAGTACCCGCTTCCCAACGAATGGAATGGTTGATGAAGGGATAGGTGTCAATGATGTGCCGTTTATACAGGTCTTTGAGCAAGGAAGCCAGCATGGAGAGATAACCAGCCGAAGTGTTGAGCTTGAATCCCTTTTCTTTGGCGAAGTAGTCCTCCAAGTCTTTGATAAAGGCGATGTCGGCTTTCTGCACGGGAATATCCTCCACACGGTAGCGATACCTGACGAAGTTTGCCAGATGCTTGTGAAAGAGCAACAGGCATTTTAGTCTGCGTTCGCTGCGGTCTATGCCCACACGCTCACGGAAGCGGTCGATATACTCGTCCGTATGATAAAGCAGTCCTTGTGACTCACTGTTCAGTCCGAATACAAGCTCCCGTACTCGCTCTGCCGTGATGGGAGCATCGGATTTACCCGAAAGAGACTCATAAACCTTGTGTATGCTCACTTGTAGGCGGTCAAGTTCCTTGTTTACCGATACGGCTTCGGCACTCTTGCCCAGCAGTCGGTTTTTGCGACTGTCCCACAAACGAGGAGTACACGAGCATTTGCAACTAAATTGTACCATAGAGCGTCCTGCGCTGATGCGTCCCATGATGGGACTTTTTCCGTTTTTGTCCTGCGTACCTCTCTTGAGGTAGAAAAGCAGCTTGAATTTTTCTTTTTCCATTGTTTTTTGCTTGCAAAATTACACTTCTTTGAGGAACTTTGATCGATGCAAAACACTGATAATGAAAGAGAAAACACCGTTTTAGTTACCACTTTCAGCCGTCCTTTACCTTCCATCGTTTGTCGAACGATTTGGTAACTGAACTCCCTCCTTTTCGCTCCCTTTTCTGCCTGTTTTCTATGATGCAACCCTAAGAAGAAACAAGCAATATCCGCTGTATTTCAGTCAGATATGACTTTTATGCCATTTTCTGCTTTCTACTCCCATACTTCCGCATAGAACGAAGCCAGCTCAGGCACTTTGATGAATGTTCTGAAGCGTTCCTTCTGAATAATCTCATTGGTGATGGAAAACTCATAGTCGGTGGACTTCTTGGCAAATACCGCTGCCCATGCGTCAAAACTGTTGATGCCCTGCTTTTCCAAGGCTTGCGGGCGCAAGTACTTGAACAAAAGATATAGTTCAGTCAAGCTATTGGAAATAGTAGTTCCCGAAAGGAAGGTTGCCCCCAAGTCCTTGCCCGACCGCTCTTGTATGGTGCGAATAGCAAAAAGCATATTGAGCGCACGTTGTGAGCCGTCAGGATTGCCCAAGCCCGATACACGGTCGTGGCGAGTGTTGAACATCAGATTCTTGAATTGGTGGCTCTCATCCACGAATAAATGGTCGATACCCATCATCTTGAAATCCACGGCATCGTCCTTTCTTTCTGCGATGCTGTCCTGTATGTTCTGCAACTTGGCTTCAAGTGTCTGCTTGCGCTTCTCCAAGCCTTTGAGCATACCACGGGAGATGTCTCTTCCTTGTTGTCGCAACACCTCGAGGTTCTCTTCCACGGAGTCCAGTTCCTTTTGCATAATCGCTTCCTGTATCTCCAAGGCCTGCGGTATCATGCCGAACTGTTCATGCGTGAGTATGATACAGTCCCAGTCGTTGTTCTTGATGTCGTTGAAGATCCGCTGGCGGTTCTGCTTATTAAAATCGTTCTTACCTGGATAGAGTACCTTAGCATTGGGATAAGCTTTCCTAAAAGTGTCGGCAATATCGAAGACGTTTGCCTTCAGCCCGATAATCATCGGCTTGTTTGAGAGTCCCAAGCGCTTCATCTCGTAGGCTGCCGTACACATGATAAGCGTCTTGCCCGCTCCCACCTCGTGGTCGCAGATACCGCCGCCATTGGTTTTGAGCATCCATACGGCATCCTTCTGACTCTTGTAGAGGTCGGCAATGCCCAACCTTCTGAGGTCAAGGTCGGGAAACGTCTGGTGCGTACCGTCAAAGTTGGGTCGCACAAAACAGTTGAAAAGGCGGTTGTACCTGTCGGAGAGTTGCTGCTTGAACGTGTCGGGTGTGCGTCCGAGCCAATCAACAAAGCCCTGCCGTATCTCTTCTATCTTGGCATTCGCCATCTGTATGGCGTGTCCGTCCCTTACTTTGATGGTCTTGGTCTCTCCCGTAACCTTATCCGTCACCTCCTTGCTCTTGTTGATGTCGGATAGATGTAGACAAAAGGAGAGACGCATAGGTCTCAAGATTCTGAGAGACAAAAATAGCCCTGAAAATCATAAATATCAATTTTCTGGGCTTTATATAGTCTCACTTACTTTTTATTGATCAGTCTGATATACTTAATTCCCGTTTTATCTAACTTCTCAACATCTTCTTCAGAATAGATACCCGTATAGACACCATCCTTTTGATAAAAAGCGATTACAGCCCGTTGCATAGAGGGTGGAAGTTCTGAATCAGGATTGAACAAGAAAGAATAGCCTTGTTGTTCAAGTTCGAGAAGTCTTTCTATTGGCGTACTATTATAGAAATTATGAAAAGGTCTAAGTCCTCTGCCTTGCATAATAAATGCCCCGACAGGCCATTCTCTTGTGTGTCCAGCTGCATCTATGTATTGATTTTTAGATACGAGTCGTTTAGTCTCTTTTATCTGTGATCTCTTTTGAGAGCGAATGTAAATGAGCAGAATGATTACTGCTGCTATGATTATATAGATCATCATAATTACTTTTGTGTCTTTATTTACAATTTGTTTTCCATAGCGATTTCCCATTGGCAAATGGAAAACTACCCGCCAAATAGGTTGCTATGCCAGCGATTATTATTGTGTTATCTTGCTTTAATTTGGTAAAGTCTGTTGTTTCATGCATATCCTCGGAAATTGCAGCAATAATTTCATTATAATCCTCAGTGAGTTTTTTCTCAACAAAAAGAGGAATATGCGTTATTCCTGCATTTTCTAAGATATTATAGAAAAACGCTAATTGGGTATATAAACTGTGTGCCGTTAAGCCTATTTTGGGGAAAATAGTCTCTGAAATAAATTTAAAGCATTTTACAATGATGACAACAGCAAATTGGCAACCACCTATATAGTCTTCATACATTTCATCAGATGGAGTACATTTATTATTTACCAAATAATTTCTAAGAATATAGAAATAAACTAATTTCGCTACAGCTGTATCATCTTCTTCCGACAAATCCTTATTCATAAAAACCCTTAGCAGAAAATAGAATGCTTTTGCCAGTAGATATGGATGCCTGTATGTAGTAAACTGGTACTGATTTTGTTTGAACATATCAAGAAGAGTCCTTGCTTGTTGCAAAGCCTTTTCTTCATTACCATAGCAGTAACATGCTATCAAGTTGACAGCCACGCCTAACTTTTGTTGCTCGTCATTTCCGATTTTACTCATAGTCTGCAGGTATTGGGAAAGAATGTTTTATATAAGGAGAGTTACCCTCGATTACTTCGTTACATCTTTGCTTCAATGCATCGAAGTCTGCGGTTTTCAGTGAAAGTTTCATTAGACCTTTCTTTACTTTTTGGTAATCCCTGTCTACTAAGCTATCAGAAATATAATGGAAGTTGTAAACATTTTCGGCTCTATCTATTATGCTATTGAATAGCAGAATCTGGTCAAACAGGCGATCTTGTGAATAGCCTGGCACAATATGACAAACTCCTGTGAGTATATGGTCCATAATAAATTGTCCATAGTTGATCATGATAACAAGTCCAAGCTGACAACCCCCTAAAAGGTCTCTATATTGTGGAGTAGATGCATCTGCATCAGCGTTTTTCAAGTAGTTTTCCATCAGATGGTAATAAATGAGTTTCACCACAGATGTTCCATCTTGTCCAATAGATTCATTAATGGTTGCAAAAAGATAATAAAACGCCTTAGCCATTAAATAATGATGCTCAGCGTAAGTGAAGAGGTACTGATCCCTTTTGAATCTGCCAAGAAGTTCTTTCGCTTTTTGATAAGTTTTACCTTCATCACCAGAGTTGTAGGTTGCAATCAACTCTTGAGCCATGTTTTCAGTTATATTCATACCTTTGCTCCCTGCCTGTCCAGTCCCTCTCGGCAATTAAATTGTTTAGATTATGAGAAGCGTGGAACTGACTAAGTCCACGTCTAAGTCGGAGGTCGTAGGAAAAACCTTAT
>NZ_KE387162.1:0-2512 GCF_000430525.1 Prevotella corporis DSM 18810 = JCM 8529
GTATTGTGATTTGATGGAACTGGACAAGTCCCATCTTGTGCGTGATGACGAGGGTAGCCTTTGGCTGAAGTTCAACCGTCAGAAGACAAGTGTGCCTTGCCGTGTCAAACTGTTACCCGAAGCCATACGGCTGATGGAGAAGCTCCACAGCGATGAAAGGGAAACATTGCTCCCTTTCATGGGATATACCACTTACCAATCTTATTTGAAAGCCCTGCGGCTTCGTGCAGGCATCTCGTTTCCTTTTACCACACATACGGCAAGGCACACATTTGCCACGCTCATCACGCTTGAACAGGGTGTACCCATTGAGACCGTTAGTAAGATGCTGGGGCATTCCAACGTGAGCATGACCGAGCGTTATGCAAAGGTAACACCGCAGAAACTCTTTGAGGAATTTGATCGTTTCCTTTCTTTCACTGAAGATATGCAGTTAATAATCTAATTCCTATTTTTTCTATCTTATCATTATTCATTATTCAAAACCACCAAGACAATGAGAAGTACATTCAAGATACTGTTCTATATCAACAGACAGAAGACAAAGGCAGACGGCAATACCGCCATTCTCTGCCGTATCACCATCGACGGAAAGAACGCAGCCATTACCACAGGAGAAGAGTGTAAATTCTCCGAGTGGAACACCAAGCAGGGGTTGACAACCAACAAGAAAACAAACCAAAGAATCATTGAGTTCAGAGATTTGGTGGAAAAGACCTATCGGGACATTCTTGTAATGGATGGAGTGGTAAGTGTGGAACTTATCAAGAACCGCTTACAAGGCATTGCCACTAATCCGACAACGCTCCTTGCCATGAGTAAGGCAGAATTGCAATCCGTCAAGGAGAGCGTAGGCAAGTCAAGGGCAGAGGGAACTTATCTGAATCTGTTCTATTCTGACAGAAATCTCCGTGAATTTGTCGAAAACAAAGGAGTGCAGGATATACCCATCGGAGCCATTACAGAGGACTTGTTCGAGGAATACCGCTTCTTTCTCAAAAAGCGTGGACTGAAAGCATCTACCGTCAACAGCAACCTCTGCTGGCTGAGCCGACTAATGTTCCGTGCGGTCAGCAAGAGAATTATCCGCTGCAATCCGTTTGAGAATGCCAAGTATGAGAAAGAGGAAAAGAAGATACGCTTTTTGCAAAAGAGCGATGTAATGAAACTGATGTTAATGAAGATGAACGACAGAGAAGCGGAGCTGGCAAGACTGATGTTTGTCTTTTCCTGCTTCACAGGCTTGGCTATTTCAGATATGGAGAATTTGGAATACAAGCATATCCAAACGACAGCGGATGGACAGATGTATATAAGAAAGGAACGTCAGAAGACCAAGGTTGAGTTCATCGTGCCGTTACATCCCATAGCGGAAGCCATCATCAGTCATTGTCAGAAAGAGCAGGAAAGAAGCGAGGAACAGCAGACGGTGAAAGAAAAAGATGACCACCTTGTCTTTCACCGTAATTGCAGCCGTAGTGTCATGGATACCAAACTGAGCATCGTGGGAAAGGCTTGCGGTATCCGCCAAAGACTTTCCTTCCACATGGCAAGACATACATTCGGCACGATGAGCCTAAGCGCAGGAATACCTATTGAGAGCATAGCCAAGATGATGGGGCATGCCTCCATATCAAGCACTCAAGTTTATGCGCAGGTGACGGACAAAAAGATATCAGAGGATATGGACAGGCTCATTGCCAAGCAATCGGCAAAAGAAAAAGAAACTTCGGAGAGAGAGGTTTATGAACCAAACTCTGCTAACTCGTTGTAATTAAATGTTCTATCAATTTTGACAAATCGGTAGTGTAGCATTTTTGTAGCAGTATTTTGACCGCTTGATGACTACCATTCTGACTACCTGTTGAAAGCACAACTGCTCTCTTTTCTTGGGTACAAAAGTATATAAAATTGTACTAACCTCCAAATCTTTGTACCATAAATATTTAGATATTTTACTGCTACACTTTCCAGTGCAAGGTGCAAGCCCCTATATATAAGGGGACTTGCACCTTGCACTGGAGGGATTTTCTCAAAATTATTTGATTTTGTTCTGGAATGATTGTTATTACAATGTATTTTCGTTTATGAATTCTAGAAAACAAACCAATTAAATCATCCCATGTTGACATCGCCCATCATATTCATCTGCACCTAATGCAAGCCACCTTGCATGGGATGCAAACATTTGAATGTGGCGGGTTGCTCAAATTTAGGTGCTTTTGTAACTTTATACATATGAAACAGTTGCACAAAACCCTAAAGGAAAAGCGAGAACATGAAGGATACTCACAGGAGTATATCGCTGAAAAACTGAAAGTTAGCTCAAGTACCATCTCAAGATGGGAAACAGGAGCCGTATCCATGAGTATAGTACAAATTTGCAGCTATGCCAAAGTTTTGGAAATGGATGAGAGTGATCTGCTTGCATCTATTGCAAGGAGAAGAAGAGAAATACCACCCCCATTTATCCGACTGGGCATAGACGTGTTTGACGAAGAGACTTATGGAA
>NZ_KE387162.1:2997-4839 GCF_000430525.1 Prevotella corporis DSM 18810 = JCM 8529
ACGGGCTTCCTGTCATATCTACTATGATAGGAAAACTTCTTCTTATAAATTCTATGATCATGGCGATACCACCTATTCAGGGGATTGCTTCTGGTTTGTGGCAACGTTGCGTAGTTTGAATCTGAAAACGAATTTTCCCGAGGTCTTGGAAATCATCGTACAAGAACTTGGATTATATTCTTTATGTGATGCTGAAAAGCATAACAAGCATATCACACCGTCATATAAAAATCCTATAGCCTCCAGTCCTACGGTCGAAAAGACCAAGCGGACGAAAGAACGACCATATAGTTTCGAGATACAGCCATTTGACGATGGACTGCTGAACTATTGGGCGCATTATGGTATCCATGAAGATACACTCCGGCTTTTTCGGGTACGGAGTCTTAAACGGTATGAGAGCGTATCTGCCGAGGGCAAGAAGTTTGAACTTCACAGCTCACCGACAGAACCTATATTTGCCTATATCGGAAACGGCTATGTAAAGATATACCGACCACACAGTCCGAAAATCCGCTTTCTCTATGGTGGAAGAATGCCTGCCACCTATTGCTTCGGTATGGAGCAGATTCCCACCAAAGGAGATATGCTTTTCATTACAGGTGGTGAAAAGGATGTACTCTCATTGTATGCACACGGCTTCAATGCAATTTGTTTCAACAGTGAAACCGCACAGATACCGACAAGTATCATCGAGAGCCTTCAGCTTCGCTTCCGACATATCATACTTCTGTATGATGCTGACGAGACAGGCGTACGCGAGAGTCACAGACAAGCAGAACATCTGACAGAATACAAAGTATTGAACCTTTCACTTCCGCTAAGTGGTACGAAGTCTGAAAAAGACATTTCAGATTTCTTTGCCTTGGGCAACGGTGCAAAGGAACTGAAAGAGCTGCTTGCCAAGATGTTCTCAGACCTATACAGCCAAACCATGATGATGTTACGTTCATGTGAAATTGATTATGAGAATCCACCAGACATTTCCAAATCAGTAGTAGCAGTAAACGGTGTGCCACTCGGCACGCAGGATAACCTGTTCTGCATTACTGGAGGTGAGGGGACAGGCAAGAGCAACTATGTCGGAGCCATCCTTGCCGGAGCGTTGGGAGAAAAACGATTGCCGATAGAGAATACCTTGGGATTGGAGATTACCGCCAATCCCAAAGGCTTGGCGGTCCTACACTATGACACGGAACAGTCCGAGGCACAACTCCACAAGAATTTGGGCAAGACATTACGCAGGGCTTCTCTGACAGCAGTACCTGAATATTATCATTCTCTGTATCTTGCTTCGCTTTCCCGTAAAGACCGGTTGAAACTTATCCGTGAGAGTATGGACCTGTTTCATCACAAGCATGGGGGCATCCATCTTGTGGTGATTGACGGCATAGCTGACTTGATACGTTCCGCCAACGATGAAACGGAAAGTATTGCCATTGTGGATGAGCTTTACCGTCTGGCAGGGATTTACAACACCTGCATCATCTGCGTACTGCACTTCGTACCGAATGGTATCAAACTCCGTGGGCATATTGGCTCCGAACTTCAACGCAAGGCGGCAGGCATTCTCTCCATAGAGAAAGATGACAATCCTGAATACTCGGTGGTGAAAGCTCTGAAAGTCCGTGACGGAAGTCCGTTGGACGTACCGATAATGCTTTTCGGCTGGGATAAGGCTGAGGACATGCACGTCTATCGTGGCGAGAAGTCTAAAGAGGACAAGGAAAAGCGCAAGACCGATGAACTGATTGGCGTTGTCAAAGAAGCCTTCCGAAATTCTTTCAAGCTCACTTACCAAGAACTTTGTGAAGTTCTGATGCGAGAAATGGAAATCAAGGA
>NZ_AUME01000075.1 GCF_000430525.1 Prevotella corporis DSM 18810 = JCM 8529
AGTCTCGTCAATGGCCAGGGAAGGCCCGATGTTGTCAGGAAAGAGCAGCCACTCGTCGGCATGATCTATCTGGTCCCATTGACGGAAGCCGCTCAGGATTTCTTTATATTGTTTCTCAAATGTGTGTCCGTCAATATGATAGAAATCTTCAAGCGTACGGCAAGTCACTGGGGAAGTCTCCATACGTTTCTTTTAAAAAAGCTCCAAATTCCTTGGAGTAACGGGTGCCCTGAGCTACCATGTCTAAAGCAATGGGAAGGGTAAAACTCTTGCCCGTGCGCAAATCCGTCCATCGTCTGCGACGAATTTTCAAGATCACCTTATGGCCTCGAATAGGGAAGTCGGTTATATTAACTGCTTCCATGAACCCCTTGGACTCGAAGGTGGCATTACCTGACAAAGTCTTGTCCATACGTTCGTCAAGACTAATATGAAACTCAGGTCCAACCTCGCAGACAGAAACGATAGTAAAATAATCTAATATTTGAGAAGGCAAAACAAGAGTTGCCAAGGTGCGTAACATTTTTTCTTCCATAATGCGAAGGTCGGAATTATTAAGATAAATAACAAATTATTCCCCCATTGATTTTCTACTGAGCCCCCATTTCGTCTGCAAAATAAAAATTTTGCTGTTGAAAAGCAGGAACCGTACATATCGAATCTACGTTTTCCAGCATCTCAACAATCTCTATAAATGTGCTTGGAATTAAACCATAGTATTCTGGCTCTGAATGTGTATAAAGGAATATATCATTGAGCCATTTATATCTTTCATTATGGAGTAGTAATGTTCCTATCATTACATGGCGAAGCATAAATTCTTTTTTGTCCAGCCTTAATATCTCATTGGCAACAAAGCGATATCGTAGACTTGAATAACTATCAGCAAACTGCCAATATTGTTTGAACCAAGAGTGGTTATTATATGTTATAGCCTCATTTAGTAAAAACCACATCATTTTATGAGTTTGCAGGCTAATTCTTGACTTTGATATCTGGTTATACAAGATTGCTACTATATCATTATTTCGATGTAACAAATGATGTCCATCATCCTCTCTGATGAACCCTTTTAGTTTTCTAAGTATTGCAACAACATTCTCATCATATACAACTGGCGGTAAAATCGCATCTTCTTTCTGATTCTTATAAGAATCGCCCTGTTGAATAGTTATGTATGAACATATACTTGACATAGCATCAAAGTAAAGTTGATGATTATTTTTTGAGTCGGCATAGATTGCTAAATCAAAAATATCCATGACGTTGGATTTGTTAATTTGCCCTCCCTCTATATGCCTAAGAAGTTCTCCCGCATTCTCGTATTTTATCATTAACTGGAATAGTAGAAAAGTAAATCCCATCAGTAGTACCAAAAGAATAGCTTGGATTGTCACAAAACCTATATTCCACCATTCTGCATGTAGTAGAAAAGGGGTAGAAACGGCAAATAACAAATTCAGTATAAGAAGGATTTGGAACACCCTATATATTATCTCTTTTGTAAATCTATTCGCAAGTAATGTGGAATCATATTGTGTATATATTCTACCGATACTTTGCATTATCAAAGGATATCCGACACCGTAAAGAGCTGCTAAAATGGAAAGGAATCCGCTGAATGTATAATTAGTAAAATCAAAAATCATTTTCTTTGATATCTTTTATTTGTTGTTCTACTCTACGAATTATTCTATTTGTCTCCCTGATAGTCTTATTAAGGTCAGAGAGTTCAGAAGATACAAGTTCAATTTGTTCGTTTTTTATAGAGTCTTTGTTGTTTTGTATTGAGTCTCTGTATAAAATTTTTTGATGTTCTTTCTGAATAGATATTTCTTGTTGAGTGTTATATTTCCTGTGAGTAACACTCGACAAAACAAGCATTAGAATAGCTATGAATGAAATCGCACACATCCCCCCTATAAAGGATTGTTTCTATTCCACCAACTCTTGTTCTTTAGTATTACCCTGAATTCTTTTTGCTTTATCTTTTGGGGGAGGTGAGTGTTTACTTCTTCTATTGTATTATTAAATAAATCGTCTATTTCTCCCGTCTCAACCTCTTGTTTGATGTCGGGTGTAATATCGCTCTTATCTCTCAATTTACGAATGTAAATTAGAATAACGCCAATCAAGGGAATTGTTACTATAAGGGGTAAACAAAATGAATTCATATATGATATTCTCCTGCTATTTTCCATTTCTCTTCACGCTCAGTAAGCATCCTCTATGCAAAAGGCGTATTTCGTTTACAAAGTTACTCATTCATAGCGAGAAAGGCGAATAAAACGGCAAGAAAACGCCCCTTGCGGAACATAAAAATGTCGCAAGAGGCATATTTAGCAATCAAGGTACATAAAACAGGACAAACTCAACCTTTCGTCGTTTGACCAGCCCTCTGAGGACTTTGCCCTTGTATTGGCAGAAAGAGACAAATTCACGGTAGAAATTCCTGTCGCCCGATTCTATCCTCCGCAGCAACCTACTCTTTGGATGCTTGCCATATCCAAGCAATCGCCCCACGCCCACATTGTAGGCAAGCAAGGTGAGTAGCAGTGCATCCTTACCATAACCTTTAAAGTGTTCAAAGCATTTCCAAAGGTCGGCACGGAGCAGAGAGTCCGCTTGCCGTTCCGTCATATCTGCCGTGAAACGTTCTCCTGGTTGCAACTGATGCCCATAGCCAACATACGGATAGCAACCTTTTCCGTGTAGCCCCTCGAAGTATTTCACGACCACCACGGCGCACTCAAAAGGTGGCAAGTCTGCCAGCCGCACCCTGCGCTGGGCAAGGGTCGGCTGACAGAGCAAGCACATTATACAGAATAAAGCAAAGCGTTTAGCCGTTCGCATCGTTCAAGGCTTTGGTTACTACTGCGGTGGACTTTCCCTTTTCCTCCGCCTTTTCGTTGTTGAAACTGAAAGTCAGTTGCTGCATCTTACCGAAACTGTCCTCCACGTACACGTCAATCGTCTGGCGGTCGGTGGAGAGCGAGGTGTAGTACAGACGGAAAACGTCCTTTGTGAGCGGATAGCGGTCGTTGGGCTTGAACACCGTACCATCGTCCATCTTCAGCGTTCCTTTGCCATCAGGCTGGAAATAACGTATCGTATAGCGAGTGTCAGCAAACTCACCGCCCCGCTTCAGCGTGCAGCATATCTCTGCCGTCTGTCCCTTGGTGATGTCCTTCTGAACAGGCATCGTCTCGATAGTGAACGGATAAGCCTGCTGCACATCCAGTTCCCTATCACAAGCAGATAGGCAAAACACGGCAAGGGTCAGCACACCCATTACCCAAATCGAACTTAATATCTTCTTTTTCATGTTTCTTTTCTATTAAATATTAAACCTAAGTCCTGCTGATAGCGCAGGACGGAAACGATGCACGTCAGAGCCGAAGAGCAACCGCCCTTGTGCCTTGACAAGAAACAGAAGCCTGTCCGTAAGGAATACTTCCAACGAGCCATGCATGGCACCGCCATAGACAAAGCGTGGGCGGTCGAGCAGCGTAGCCCCATCGGGCAGCAGCTTCTTGTCCTCATTCAATTCCTCGTAACCGCCCAATGCGGATATGCCAGCATAGAGAAGCACGTTCTTGCCATTGTCGGAGAGTATCGGGTGCATATAGCCCAAGTGCAGGAGCGCATCTTTGAGTTTTACGCCATAGTCCCTATACGGCATATTCTGCTGTTCATACTCAACTCCTACAAAGGAGTAGTTCTCTCGTTTCAAGTAACGGGTAAGCGATACACCAACACAGAAGTTATCCTTGGCAAAGAACTTTTCCCCTTTGACAAGGGGAACGCTGCCCATGACTTCTATCCCTTTCTGCTTGGGTATCAGCCGTTGGGCGTGCGACGGCAGACTAAAAGCCATTGCCACCGCTGCACAAACCGATAAAATGATTTTCTTCTTCATAATGTCTACCATTTCAGTTTGAGGTTATCAATCTTCTTTGCTATCTGCAGGTCTTCTGCCGTTACATGAAAGGTCAGCGTACGACCGCCATTTCTTTCATAGAGTGTCACTTCAAGCTGCTTGTCTTCTGCAAGAGAGAACTGTTCGAGCGCAAACACAGTGTGTTCACTACCCATGCCACGCACCTGCATCACCTGATGATAGGCACGAAGTGGCTGAAGCACCTGCTCTTGTATAGCGGTACGCTTTGCGACCTTCTTATCCACCACCTTAAAGGTGATGAAATCCACCGAGTATGGCATATTCGTGCCGTTTTCCATACGAGTGTGGAAATACAGTAAGCCGTTATGGGCATACAAGCCACGAAGCAGGAACTTCATGCCAAACTGCTGAGCACCGATGTGCTTTATGCAGCGTCTGTCATTCTGATAGATAGTCTGCATCATCAGTTTTACTAATACAGGCGACTCGTTGCCGAGTTCCTTGAAATAGATGTCGGCACGGTTGCTCGGTAGTCGTCCGTCCGTTGGTGACAGAAAGTCCTTCATCTCCACGCTGAGCTTCTCTGGCTCATCAGCATATTTGACATTGAAAGCGTAAAACGAGCCGTCTTCGCAAATCACGCTCATGTTGGTTTCCGTCTCAAAGTCCTTCACGGCAGCCTTCACGCGCAACACGTTCTCAGCATCCTCCGCTTTCCCTGCAATGATATTCTGCGAACCTAAGTCTACATAACGAATAGTAGAAGGGAATATAAGATGCAC
>NZ_AUME01000076.1 GCF_000430525.1 Prevotella corporis DSM 18810 = JCM 8529
TGGCGAGCGTGGCTGATATCAGGACTTATGTCTATGGTGCTACGTATGATAGCTGGAACCGTGTGCAGACGATGACTTATCCTGATGGTGAAGTGGTTACCTATCACTACAATGCTGCAGGACAGGTGGAGAGCATGACGAGCAATAAACAGGGACGTCAGAGCGTTATTGTTGACAGGATAGGTTACGACAAGGAGGGTCATACGGTCTATACGAAGCTTGGTAATGGCACGGAGACAACCTATACATATGACAAGCAGCGTGAACGTCTGCAGGTGATGAACCTTACAGCGGATGGTCAGACTGTCATGGAGAACAGGTATCGTTATGATGCCGTGGACAATATCCTCGGTATTACGAATGCTGCCAACCCAACATCGCTGACGAAACTCAATAAGGCGAAGTTGGGAGGAAGGAGTTCGCATACGTATGAGTATGATGAGCTGAACCGCCTTATTCATGCCAGCGGTAAGGCGAAGCGTGCATCGTATGATATGCTTATGTCGTTCGGACGGATGAGTGAGCCGCTGACGAAGGTGCAGAAGGTGGACTCAACAACAACTGCTAGGTCTTATAACTTTGCTTATAAGTACGAGGACAGTAACCACCCGACAGCTCCAACACAGATTGGTCATGACCATTACACGTATGATGCTAACGGTAATCCTACGTTGGTAACAAATGACAGTACGAATATCACGAGGGAAATGTATTGGGATGAGGACAACCGTCTCATGGTTTTAAGCGATAACGGTAAGACGAGTCGTTATACTTACAATGCTGCTGGCGAACGCATTATGAAGAGTTACGGTACGATGGAGGGTGTGTATATCAATGGTGCACCGCAAGGTATCACCTTCCATGAAACAGATAACTTCACACTTTATCCTGCTTCGATAATCAGCATCAACAAGAATCGCTTTACAAAACATTACTTCATTGGTAACAAACGAGTTGCTTCAAGGATAGGAACAGGTCTGTTTAACAACGTTTATGGACGCAACGGCTCATACGTAACGGCTGGTCAGCAGGACTATGCGGAACGTATGAATCAGATTCAGACACAGAAGGAGGCTTATTATAAGAAGGTGAGTGTAGCTCCTGGTGTACCGACAGAGAAGGGTGCGTATGGTGATCCAGAGAACACAGGTGTTGGTTATAATGCTGTTCTCACCGAACTCGGCAACCATGATGTGCCACAGGGTTGGATTCAGACTCCACACCCCAACACCACACCGAATACTAACCCCGGTCCACCTGTAAGTTGGAATGACCCGAGTAACCCTGATGACCCACAGGCAGGTTACGGCTACATCCCTAATGACACTACAAAAGAAGAAACCTTCTTCTATCACAGTGACCATTTAGGCAGTACGTCTTATATTACAGACGATCATGCCAACATCACACAGTATGATGCTTACTTACCGTATGGTGAGCTGTTAGTTGACGAGCACAGCAGTTCCGAAGACCTGCCGTATAAGTTCAACGGCAAGGAACTTGACGAAGAAACGGGGCTGTACTATTACGGAGCCAGGTACATGGACCCCAAAATCTCCATGTGGTTGGGGGTAGACCCATTAATGGAAAAGTATACAAATGTCAGTGGATATGTTTTTTGTCATAGTAATCCAATAGTTAGAATTGATCGTGATGGATGTGCAGATTATTTTAGCATTAGTGGCAAGTTCATTAGATCGGATAAATCAAAAGATAAAAATATCTACATAAGAACTTCTTCTGGTAACGTTTTATTATCTAAATATAATTTCAAGAGAAATTTACGTGCTATGATGCGTATTACGTATCATTATGCTAAGGAAGTTGGGTTAGAAGGTAAGGCTAAGTCTATTGGTGTAAAATCAATGAAGTCGAATCCTGAGGGAGAATTAGCGATAACAACATATGATAATAGGATAAGAGTCTCTACTGTTAATGGGCATTTTAAAAAATCAATGGACCAAATATATAATTTCAGAAGTACATTAGCACATGAAGGCTTTCATATAGATACTCCAAATGGAGTAGATGAAGAAGATCTTGTAATCATGAAAGAGATGAGTAGGAAAGAATTTGGAAAAACAACACGGTCTTTTAAAGATAATACAGCTGGATATCTTCAAAAAGAATTGGAAAAGTTGTATGCTGTATCAGGTCGTAATTTTTATAAGGTGATAGGTAAGGCACAAAAAATGTTAAATAAATATGGGGCTAAAAGTAGTTATGAATTTATAGAAGGAGGAAATAAGATTCATTTTTGACAATAATGAAACATATACATATAATAAAATTATTGCTAATATCCTCATTATTAGTATCATGCCGAAATAATAATGTTAAAGAGATTCTAACTGGGGATAGATATAGATATTGGTATAATGAGAGTGATACAATACTTAATCTTCCTTTATACTTTATTTTTAACAAAGATGGACAATTGCAAGTAAAAAGTCAAGACGAAAGGGGGAGATTACAGGACTTTGTTTTCTCCCATGATGTAGAATGGGATCATCGTTGGAGTATAAAAAATGACACATTACTATATATGGGATTGTATGATAATTATTTCGTTATATCAAGGTATAATGATTCTATTGTCACCCTTACACAGAATAACCAGAATATAGTATTACATGCGATTAGAGATCCTCGTATGTTTATACAAAACATTCACGCTAAGAGAAAAAATATTATCGATAGTATTCAATGTATAAATTATGATATGCGAATTGATAGAATATGCCCTAATGGCAACAATTATATTCTAAAAGATATTTCTTCCTCAGTTGAGATAAGCAAAGCAGATATGAATATCATAACTCCCCAAAGAGGAGACCGTTTAGTCAAAGAAAAGAATTATGTATTGTTGAATAGAATAACTAATGATTCAATTTATCTATATCGATATACTGTTTCAGGAGAGCATCCAGTTTTATCGATTCTCCAAAGTGGAGAAAAAAAGAATTTCATACAAAGAAATGGGATTTATCAGAGATAAGTGCATTGCTTCTAAAATCGGCACGGGGCAGTTTTATAATGTTTATGGCGTCAATGGCAACATTGTAACGGCAGGGCAGCGCGATTATGCAGCCTGGATGCAGAACATAGAAGCACAGAAGGAGGAATACTAAAAGCAGTTAGGTGTTGTTATTTCTGTAGGTGCAAGTTTTGTAGAGAAACTTATTAACAATGGAGGTAATGTAATTATAGCTATACATCAAATTGATTGGGGAGGTGCTTCAATAGACGCAGCTGTAGCAGGTGCAACCTCTATAATATTTTCCAGTGCCTCTACTGCAAAATTGATTAAGAAACTTACCTCTACAAAGATTGGTAGGTCTAATCTTGCAAAGGTAATGACAAGTATAGTGGCAAATATGATTACAAACATTTCTGCTTCTGTGCTTATATCTTTGAATATGGTAATACTCTTAATACCCTATGTGTCACTTGAAATAACTAAAGCATTAGATTATTATCTTTATGTAACAAGTTGTACGTTTTCTATTGTTTGGTCCAGTTTCTACACCTTAAATATATTGAGGAGTAATGGTATTAAAGGGCAAATTACCGAAGAACTTCAAGTTAAACATTATACCCAAAGTGGTATTGCAGGAAGATCAACTAGTGGCGGTATTACATGTGAATATAAAGGGGATGCCTTACATTTATCTACAACTCGAGAATCTGAGAAACTTTACAAAATATATGGTGACTCTGTAATTAGCCATATAAAAGTTTGCTTAGCTCTAAAAGAAACTTTACCTTATGTGTATTATGTAGATGATGCGTTAATAACGTATTCTGAATTCTATTTAAAATACATATTCGGACATCCCTTTTCGTCATCAAATACACGAAAAGATGGGATACCAGAATAGTCTTGTTTTTTCGATACAACTTTAAAATAAGAAAGGGGGTAAATGATAATCACGACTTCGGAGTGATTTAATCCCCTTTCGGGGCAAGGGTCTTTGTGGTACAAATTGCAATTTGTGGTACAAAGACACACCTTGCTGATGTAGAAAATGGGATTATAAGCCCCTGCTGTGTTACTGCATTCATTGAATACAGTAACTCGGCG
>NZ_AUME01000077.1 GCF_000430525.1 Prevotella corporis DSM 18810 = JCM 8529
CACTTGGGGCAGCGATAGGTGGGATAAGACTTCTGTTTGGGGGCAAGAGAAAGCAGTTCCTCACAAATGGTGCCAACGTAGGAGTTGATGCCTTGCGCGAACTTTTCGGGCGGCATTTGTCCTGCTTCAATGGCGGCAAGAGCCAGTTCCCAACTACCTGTCATCTCTGCATTGGCAATCTTCTTGTCCTTGACAATCTCATAGACGACCAAGCCTTTCTCGGTAGGAATGATGGCTTTCTTGTCCCTTCGGATATAGTCACGCAGGATAAGTTTTTCGATGATGTTGGCACGGGTGGCAGGTGTTCCGATGCCACACTCAGCCATTGCTTTCTTACTTTCTGCATCTTCGACCTCTTTTCCTGCGTTCTCCATCGCAGAAAGCAGTGTCGCTTCTGTGTAGAGAGGTTTAGGTTTGGTCTTATGCTCGGTGATGTCAGTAGAAACAAGTGGTAAAACCTCTCCCTCCGTCAAATCAGGCAATGAAGGTAAAACCTGTTCATTGTCGTTTTCCTTTTTCTCTACATCAGTAACCTGCTCTTTCTGCACGGCTTTCCAGCCCAAGGAGATTTGTCGGCACGCCTTCCAAGTAAAGGAGTTGGCGCCGTCCGTGAACTGCACCAGCATACGCTCTTCCTCTGAATCGGGAAGAAAGGCTTCAATGAAGCGATTAACCACCATTTGATAGATAGTTGTTTCATCTGCCGATATTCCTGAAGGTGTTTCTCCTGTAGGAATAATGGCGTGGTGGTCAGTAATCTTTGCCTTGTTCACCGAATGGCGGTTTAATGGTGTTTCTATCGTTTCTCCTATTTTGCGCAGTAGGGCGGGTACTTCCTCGAAAACATCCTCACTGATGTATCGGCTGCCTGTGCGGGGATAGTTCATAGAATAATGACAATGAAAGAAGAAAGGACAAACACGAACGGAAACACTTGAACAATAACAACTTATGCACTTTTCTGCATTTTGTGATATGGCAAGATTGAGCGAAAAACGGCAATAGTTCCGTTACCAACTCGTAACCCATAGGGCACAAAGCAAAAAGGGGTTACGAATTGAATATAAACAACTGTGGCATAGGTTTTTATTCCTCATCTTTCATTTTTCTGCATAGCTCAAGAACTCTTGTTCGTATGTACCTTTGCAAGCAAAGGAAATTAGAAAAAAAACGACAGAAAAATGAAAGAAAACAAACTGAAAGTCTCGTTTTTCACACAGGCTAAACGAGCGGACAAAAAAGGCATGGTGCCGCTTATCGGACGGATAGAACTGGGCAGGAAGTATTCCGCCTTTTCCGCCAAAAAGAAAGTCCCATTATCTCTTTGGGATAGCAGAAAGCAACGTCTTCTCGGCAAGAGTGCCATCGCAAATTCTATCAACCAGTATTTGAATGAATGCACTGCACTCATTCATGCACGCTATCGGGAACTTTGCGAAAGTGGAGAGTCATTCACGGCTACGGATGTGCGCAATGCCTATCAGGGACAGCTTTGTCAAAACGCAATGCTTTTAGAGTGCTATGCTGAGTACCTCACACAGATTCATGAAAGAGTGGGCATAGACCGGGCAATGAAAACACTGGAGCTGCGTACCTATCAGCAAACTCTTCTTCGGGAGTATGTGCGTAGGAAATACAAGTTAAGTGATATTCCGCTCATGGAACTGGATATTTCCTTTATAGAAGGCTATGAATACTTTCTGACAATAGACCGAAAATTGAAACGTGGCAGTATATGCAGTGCCTTGGCTGCATTGAAGGCGGTTGTGAACAAGGCTGTCAAAAATGGCATGATAGACATGTATCCGTTCATTGGTTACAGTTACGAAAAGACGAAAGGAACGCCGAGAAACATCACGCAGGACGACCTGCAAAAGATTATCGACCTGCCCATCAAATGGGAGAAATATCGTGTCGTCCGTGATTTGTTCGTGTTCTCCTGCTTCAGCGGTCTTGCCATTTCGGATATACGCAATCTCAAAGAGGAAAACATCATCATTGAGGAAGGAAAGCTATGTATTAAAAGCAAGCGTGTCAAGACGAAGACCCCTTTTCGCGTAGTAGTTCTCTCCCCAGCCAAGACCATTATGGAAAGATATAGGGGCAGACGTGCGGGATATGTATTTGACGTTCCCCCAAGAGACGTGGTTTACAATGCGATGCACCACATACAGAGAAGTATCGGTATGAAAACCCCTCTGACCTTTCACATGGCTCGCCATACTTTTGCTTCGGTCATTACCCTGTCGGCTGGTGTTCCAATAGAAACCGTAAGCGGTATGTTGGGACATACCAATTTGAGAACGACACAAGTGTATGCAGCGGTCAATTCAGAAAGAATAAGACAGGATATGCAGAAGATTCAACAACGGATAGAACACACTTTCACCTTAAAATTATAGCTTATGGCACGCAGTACATTCAAGACATTGTTTTACATCAACCGTTCCAAACTGAAGAAGAACGGCAAATGCCCGATAATGGGACGAATCACGATAGACGGACAACAAGTACAATACAGTATGGGGTTGGATATCAATCCAAACAATTGGGACGCAAAGCATGGCAGATGCAAAGGCGACATTGACGAAATGAAGAACATCAACCGCATACTGACAGAAAAGGAAGGACAGATACAAACCAAATACAATGAGCTGGTTTGGCAAAAGGGGTATGTAAGTGCAGAACTGCTCAAAAATTGTCTGACGGAGGATTCACAAAGCAATGGAATGCTCATGGAAGAGGCAGACCGTTTCATAGAGGAAAAACGCCCTTGTGTGGGAATTTCCATCGCCCAATCCACTTTCCGCAACTACATCTATGACAAGCAGCTCATAGTATCCTTCCTGCTGGAAAAATACGGAATGTCCGATATTGGTTATTCACGGTTGGACTATGGCTTTGTCGAAGAATTGGATTTCTATCTTAAAAGCAAGCGCAGATTATCACCTGCCACCATTCAAATGACGGTTATTTTCTTGAGAAAGCTCATCAGCATCGGACAACAGAAAAAATACATCCGCCGAGACCCGTTTGTGGATTTTAAGGCGGAAAAACCACGTGGCACGAGAAGGTATCTCACAACGGAAGAACTCAAGCGCATTTTGCAAACGCCCATCTTAAACAAGCAGTTCGAGCGAGCAAGGCAACTCTTCATTTTCTGTGCCTTTACGGGACTGGCTCGTGTGGATATGTTGCGACTGACACCTAAACATATCCACCATTATGATGACGGAACTTGTGAGATACGTATCAAGCGACAGAAAACGGACGTAGAAGCCATCATTCCACTTCTGCCCATCGCAAAGGAGATACTTGACATTCATATAAAAGGGAAACAACACGATGATTTGATATTTCCAACATTGAACGTCAGCAAGGCATCTTTCGCCTGTATAAACATTGGTCAGATATGCCAAATTGAGAAAGGCTTGACCTTTCACATGGCTCGCCATACTTTCGCCACGACCATCTGCCTTTCCAATGGTATAGCAATGGAAACGCTCTGCAAGATGCTCGGACACAGCGACATTGGAACGACACAGATTTATGGAAAAATTACCGACCTGAAAATCAGAGAGGACATGAACCGTTTGCAAGAACATAAAAGTAAGGCTTTTTCTGACTATACGGAAGCTATCGAAAAGCAAAACGCAACAATATTTTAGAAATCAGCAAAAATTTATGTATGAAAACAGATAATAGCAAAAAGGAACTTTCCTATTTTCGATTGAAGTTGGAAAGCTATATGAGTGAACATCACCCCGAGCGATTGGGAGACAAGGAGTTTATCACGGCAAGAGCCGA
>NZ_AUME01000078.1 GCF_000430525.1 Prevotella corporis DSM 18810 = JCM 8529
CAATTCTTCGCCTACACAATTAACCTTTCAGCCCTTAGAAACAGAATAGAGCCGTTAAGAATATAAAACACAACATAGAATTATGAGAACACATCAGCGATACATTACATTGACCTTATTGTGTATATTGGCATTGCAACTCCATGCACAAATAACGCTGACCGGAGTTGTACGCCTACAGCGGACAGGACAGCCACTGGCAGGTGTGATGGTCAATCTGAAACAAGAAGGCAGTAAACGTATCCTGAAATTCACACGAACTCAGGCTGATGGCAGTTACAAGTTGCAGACTACTACACCACTTGCAGGCAACGAACTGCAATTCTCCTTGATTGGCTACGCCACAGAGATACTCTCACTTTCGGAAGGACAGACACAATACGACATGATGATGACAGAAAAGTCTATCGAACTGAGAGAAGTCATTGTGAAAGCCCCAAGCATTCGTCAGCGTGGCGACACACTTGCCTACAACGTGGCAAGTTTTGCCGACATCAACGACAAGTCGTTGGCAGACGTTTTGAAGAAAATGCCAGGGATAGAGGTGTCGGAAAGTGGAGAGATAAAACACAATGGCAAGCCTCTAAATAAATTCTATATTGAGGGACGCGATATGTTGGGTAATCGCTACAATTTGGCTACTACCAATATTCATCAAACAGACGTTGCATCCGTGGAAGTGCTGCAAAACCATCAGCCCATCAAAGCCCTTGATGATATGTCGTTTTCGGAGAGTCCCGCCATCAATATCAAATTGAAAGAGGCTGCAAAGAGCCGATTAGTAGGCACAATCAAGGCGGGTGGAGGCTTTCATCCAAACGTTTGGGAGGGAGAGGCTGCACTGATGCGCTTTGCTAAGAAAGCACAACTACTCAATACATTGAAGAGCAATAATATCGGAACAGACGTTACAAGGGACAACATGGTATTGATAGATGATATAGGCAGTAGTTTTCTGAGTCGCAACTATGCTTTGAAGAACCATATTAATGTAATCCCCGACCGATTGATGGACATCAGTGAGAATAGAGTACGCAAGAATCAGACACACACCATTTCGATGAATAATCTTTGGGGTGTTGGAAAAAACACCGACCTATCCACACAGCTACTTTACTCACACGATCGATTAGTATCGGCTTCATGCTCGCAAACCTCTTATTTCCTCAATGACAGCACAATTTTGACCAACGAAAACCAAAAGGCAAAGACCCGACAGAACAAACTCTCGGCAAGCATTGCACTGAACACGAATACCAGCAGATTGTATTTTACCAACACCCTCTCAACCGATTTACAATGGAACGACACCGACATAGATATTGAAGGAACTTATCCAAATCGTCAGACAGCTCGACAGCCATCGTATAAGGTTCACAACAAGTTTGAACTGCTCAGACGTACAGGTAACCAAGCGTTCACATTCAATTTCTACAATGCTTATATGTCAAATCCACACACATTATTGGTGCAGCGACCTAATGGAACGCAACAACAGAATGTGCGCTCTCAGGCTTTCTTTAGCAATAGTAGCACCTCGTTGGGCTATTATCTGAAACCCTTCATGGTATCAATGAAGTTAGGGTTGGTTGTTCTGAGCCGAAGTATGAGAAGTACAGCCGATGGTATACCCGACTCATTAGGTTTGGTACACAATCATGTTGATATGACCTACCTTCGTGTCTACGTTTCTCCTGAAGCCGAATTTAAAAGTGGCGGATGGCAAGTTAGATTGACATTGCCCATAAGTTATACTCCCTATTTCTTTAAAGACAAATTTGTTCAGACTTCCAACAACCACCATAAAGTAATCGTTTCGCCCTATGTTTATCTGCAATACCTATTCTCTTCCAAGTTTAAGATGTCGCTTTCGGGAAGTATATCTCAAAACGAAATTAGAGAACAGAATTTTTACAATGGACTGATACTTAGTGATTATAGAAATCTGAACACAGGTTTTGTGAATTATGATAGCGAACAAGGTAAATCTCTATCATTGTCTTTCGATTACAAACAACCCTTGAATACGCTTTTTGCCAATGTCTACATCACTCGTTCATGGAACGAAAGCACACTGACCACCTCTCGTCGATTTATAGATGACTATATTCTGAACTCGTATTTTGCTCGAAAAACCCACTCAAATACTTGGATGACAGGCGCAAGAATGAGCAAGGGACTCAACCTTCTTCGAGGAATGATAAGTGTTTCTACGGATTATATGAGTTTCAATGGTGCATTAGTCCAAAACGACAATCTCTCTCATTATCAATCAAACTTATGGAGTATTACGACTAAAGTCAATATTCATCCTCTTAAATGGCTTGAGATGAACTATGAGATAACATACAGCAACGAATCAATGACGTTTAAAGATATTGATATACGTTCCTCGTCCAATAACCTTTCACAGCGTTTTTCTTGCAATCTAAACATTACAAAGGCTTGGCTGCTGAAACTATCAGGAGAACATTACAGCAATCAGTTGTCCGATAACACGCATAAACAACTCTTGCTTACCGATTTCTCCACCTCCTATACCTTTGTACATGGTGTGGAACTGAGCCTTAACGTGCGTAACTTATTTAATCAAAAGACCTATGCCTACACCAGTTATACCGATCTGATGCAGATACGTCAGGAATATGAACTACGCCCAAGAAACATTTTGGCATCTGTGTTTTTCCATTTCTAAACTTAATTATGAGAAACTTTCCTTTGATAAAACAACATGATGCCATGCAATGTGGTATATCCTGCTTGCAAATGATATGTAAATACTTTGATAATACTTAGTCGTTCCTCAAGAACTCGACTTACAACCAGCAAATGGTATTGGATAACACCTTTGTTTCATTAGTCGGCATAGATGGAGCTAAGGGAATTGATAAAAATATTAGGGAAATGTGACCAATAAACCATTTTCTATCAAGATACAAATCTTTGATAATCTATATTTTACACTTTTTCTTTAAGAAAGTGTAAAATGTGTAATCATTTTTTTTGTTATATCTTTATGAAATAATTAATTTTGCTTTCAAATAATCAAAATCAAACAACTATGAATAAACTTATTATAGTAATTGCATTGTTTTTA
>NZ_AUME01000079.1 GCF_000430525.1 Prevotella corporis DSM 18810 = JCM 8529
CTGAGTATGAAGCTACACATGACAATCCTGACAAAGACCCTTATATGGCTTTTGAGAAGGATTTTATGCGATTTATGCTTTCTGATGGTGCAGGAAATGGGACTATCCAGACCCTAGTTGTCCTCATGCTCCAAATATCTACAATGATATTTATTTGTAATTTTATGTTTCGAATGAGAAGTTCTCGTGTTTTCAAAAACATCTTCTCTATATTAAGCAGGGAGATGAAGCTTGTAAGCTTATTAGTTCTTGTTTTGTTGTCTATACAGAGTTCTTATGGACAGCAGGTTTCGGGAGTAGTACAGCATGACAACAATGCGATAGAGTATTGTAATGTGATGGTTAAAAATGTGGAAGATTCTGCATTCGTTTCCGGAACAGTAACAGACCAATTGGGAACCTTCGTGATTGACAAGATAGATGTTGGCAACTACTTCTTGGAAGTTTCATGTGTAGGCTATGAAAAACAGAGAGTCCCCTTTACAATTACTTCCAACCAGAATATCCATTTGCGAGTAGAGCTTCTACGCAATGAAACTTTCTTGGACGAAGTTACAGTTACGGCTTCTCATAAAATTTGGAAGAGAACGAATAATTCATTAGCGATGAAAGTCGAGGGGACTCCGCTTGCCGATATGATTTCCGCTATTGATGTTTTAGCATATATGCCGGGAGTTATAGCTGATAATTCCGGCATAAAACTAATTGGCAAAGACAATCTGCTCATTTTGATAGATAATCGTGTAGTATCTTCATTTTCAGAAATAGAAAACCTAAATGTTAACTCTATTAAAACAGTTGCTCTTGAGAAAAATGCAGGCGTGCGATATAACAGCAAGTATAAATCTGTCTTGCGAATTACCACAAAGGAGCGCAGTGGTAATTCTGTGGAAATAAGCCAAAGGACGAAAGTAGGTAGGAAAATTTCCAATACAGAAAACGCCAACTTTTATCTCGCATCAAATAAAATAACACTTAATGGCGGAGTTATCACGAGTTTCCGTAACGATTTGAATTACTACACTGTGGAAACACAAAATGTAGAGAATAATGTCCAATACATTAGTCGGCAGTCAATACAAAACAAACGAAAAGGCTTTGATGCTTCGTTTGGACTTAAATATGAGTTCAGCAACAACCACTACTTGCAGCTATATGATGATTTCTATTATGCGGGAAACAAGCCGATTAACAAAAGTACTACAGAATATATTGAACCCGGCTTGCACGAACAGATATTCACAGAGATTGCATCAAATTACAATGAAAAGAATAATCGGTTGAACCTCTTCTATAATCTGCCGGTATTGAAAGATAGTCATTTAGAATTAAATCTTGACTACATACATCAATCTTCCGATGACAACCAAACAATCAAGAACTCCAACAAACAAAAAACAAATGAGTTTTGCATAATTTATAAAGGACGTTATAACGTTTATCTGGCTCAGCTAAACTATGTGGGCACACTTTGGCGTTCATTTGACGGAAATCTGGGCTTAGACTATATGAACTTGACGAACAATACCTTTTCCTATAATAACGCGGAAATGGCGAAAGCGATAAATAACGAGGGAGAACATAAAGAACAACAGATTGCATATTACATCAACCTGAAAAAGCAATTAAATAAATTTGGGCTTCAAGCAGGTATCAGATACGAAACGGTTTGGCTGAAATATAAAGATACGAAAGAATATGCCGAACAAACAAAACGAATTAGCAGTCTGTTCCCGTTTATGTCTTTGGAGGTAAATTTGTCTTCCAAATGGAACCTCTCCCTGACGTACGACAGAAAGATGAACCTTCCTTCTTATCAACAATTAAATCCCATCATAACCTATTACGACAAGTATAGTTATAGAATAGGAAATTCGAATTTGGAACCGGTTTATTTTAACAACTTCTCATTAAGTGCATTATACGACAATATTTTGAACCTTTATGCGGAATACTCATTCATAAGGAACCAAATACAAGAAGTGCCGATGGCTGACGCTGCCAACCGACAAGTGATTAAAGTAATTCCTGTCAATATAGCGAAAAACCATCAAATAAGCATCGGAGCAAACCTGACGAAACGATTTGGAAAGCATCAGATAGGTTTCCACAGTGCACTGTTAGCGCAAAAAAATCAATTAGACAATTTACAGGTTGAAAAACATCGTTTTTTTACCTCTGTCTATGTGTCGGTTAATTATAACTATCGCTTACGGGATAATATAAACTATTACGTGAGAATGAATTATACCGGAAAGACAGAAGATACCGTCTTTAAACAGTATCCGGCATTCAGCACCAGCACTGGCATTACTTTCAGTTTCTTTGATAAGAGAATGCAACTGAATATTGCTTGCAACGACCTTTTTCGTACCGAAAACTCCGATTGGGAAGTCAAGTATTTAAACATTAACAACTTACAAAGAAACAACGCAGACTCGCGATATTTTTCTATTTACCTTAAATACAATGTCAACAAGACTTCTCGCAAGAATAAAGTAAAGAGTTTGGATAATATACTGAATAGGCTGTAGTGCAACATTAACTTTGCTTTTAACTCTATTGTATGATTTTTTATAGTTTTGCAAAACAATGTGATGCAATGGATTGTGGTCCCTCTTGTTTGGTAATGATTGCCAAGCACTATGGAACACACCCCAATATTGAAGCTATACGAAAGACTTGCGATCTCGGTAAGGGAGGTGTTTCTCTCCTCGGGATTAGTAAGGCGGCAGAGGAGATTGGCTTTAAAACAATCGGTGGTCGATTGAGTTTTGACACGCTTACGTCAGAAGTATCCTTACCTTGCATCATTCATTGGAACCAGAAGGTACTGTCCTATAAAAGTGTGTAAGTTTCATTTTTTCCTTTTTTATAGTGTACAAATACTGAGATAAGAAAAAAGAAGCTTACACACTTTTATAGGACAGTACCGCTGACTCGGAACTTCCAACCATTAGATAATGCTCATGACGGTCAAGCAAAAAAAGAGCCCCACGGATTTCTCCGTGAGGCTCTCACTCAAAGAAGGCAGCTACCTACTCTCCCGCATTGCATTGCAGTACCATCGGCGCAACCGGGCTTAACTTCTCTGTTCGGAATGGGAAGAGGTGGGA
>NZ_AUME01000080.1 GCF_000430525.1 Prevotella corporis DSM 18810 = JCM 8529
GCCAACTCGTCCTATTGTTGCAACTTTAAATAATGCTATTCTGACTTTCAAAGATTTAAAAGAAGAGTATATTTTAACGCTTTGGGATGAGAATGACACGCTTGTATATACTATGTATATTGTTCCGAATATCTCAAATTATGTTTTACCTACAAATCTTAAAGGGAATTATAAAGTAACAATGAAATCTACTTCAAGTTCATATATTGGTGAAATCAGCTTGTAGTTAGTTTAATCCCCATTTATCAAAGATAGTGTTAATAAGAATAAGTTAAGAATCTTATTTTTTTTAGATAGTATGTCGCCAAATATTTATTTAATAGATATTATAATTATTATTCTAGAACAAAGGGCTATTTTTGCAAGTAGAAAAGAGATCTATAAAGTTCTTTTCTCAGATTCTCACTTTCCAAGTTTAGCTGCAGTTTCTACAACATTATCTTATTTTGGGTTAACTTCAAATGCATACCTTGCTCATATCGAGGATTTAAAAGACATGAATAACGTTCTGCTACATACAAATGAAGAAGAAGGACATTTCTATATTATGAACAAAATTGAGGATAGAGGAGTTGAGTTGTATGATGGAAGATGCAAGCGACTTTCTATTACCCAATTTAAAAGTATTTGGGACGGTGTTATCTTGGTAGTTGATAAAAAAGAGTTTGAATATAGAGAAAAAGTACAAAATGAGAAGTTATTTTTATACGCAAGTTTCATACTTCTTTTAGTCTATTCATTATTTAAAATACCAGATGACTTGATAATAACTTTCATTGCAAATATCTTTGGGCTTGCTTGTGCATTCATATTGTTTAATCAACAGGTAAATATTTATGAGTACAATTCATTCTGTAAAATAGGACGAAAAATTGACTGTAATTATGTTTCACAAAAAAATCCTTTAGGTAGATGGATTCCAATAGGTCTACCAGTTATCGGAATTTACTTCTTTCTTCTTGATTCGGCATCCTTGGTAATCCTACGAGTTCAAGATCATCTAACTTTGATAGCTTATGTTTGCTCAGTTGTATTGATGATTGGACTTACAATTTATCAGTTTGCAAAAATAAAGAAGTATTGCCTGTATTGCATGGGGATAACGTTTATGGTTATCATAAAACTACTAATTATTACATCACCATTACAGCCTGTTGAAGTCCAAACAGTTGTTGGTATGGTGTCTCTATCTATAGTTGTCTATATAATTTGCCACCTCCTTTATATAAACGGCAGAAATACACAGGCGTTATTTGATAAGGAGATTACGCTTTTGAATTTAAAAAGGGACAAAAGAGTTCTGTCGTGCTATTTTGAAAAAATACAGGAATTGGATATACCAAAGAACTTATCGCTTAACTTTGGTAATATAAATGCTCCTGTTACAATTACGACCATCATAAGTATTGATTGTAAACATTGTAAGACTGTAGCAAAGGATATCTATTCTTTAATGCAAAAGTTCCCTCAAAGATATCATTGGCAACTTATAATTGATGGTATAGGAGTGGAGGAAAATAATAAGGAAACATTTATAAAATATAATAAAAGGCAATTAAACCTCTACATGCTTTACTTACATAGCCATATAGACTGCCTAAAAGCTTTATTTGCAAACTCTTATAGAGAGCAAATCAGCTTTTACGATGAGGCAATAGTTACATATAAGAGTTTGTTGAACTCTATACAAAGTATGAATATCCAACATTATCCCTTTGTACTCATAAACAGTTATAGACTGCCCAAAGGATATAAGATAACCGACATTCCATATATCTCAAGATATACTGAATAAAAATAAAATATAGACTTAAAAAGCGAAGAAGTTGCTAATCTTTTAATTTGAAGTCTATATAGAGGCACTGCCTAACCTCTTATTTAAATTCAAGATACTCAAATACTAGTTAAGAGCATTTTTGAAAGGCAAAAAAAATATTACTATTAAATTAATTTAGAAAATTATGAAAAAATTAGAATTAAAAGAGTTAGAAAACATCTTTGGTGGTATTTCTAGAGAAGAGTATTGTGAAAATCTTCGCAAAATTATAGCTAACAATAAACTTTCGGAGAAGGCACTTGCAGGGTGGACTATTGGATATAGTACTCACTGTGTGGAGCATTAAGCTATTATTTTAGGTGGATGTTTAAAACATCCACCTAAAAAAAATTTCATTATATTGAAATCTTTTCATTATTAGCAAAGCATAATTATGTTATGAAATATAGTTGGATAATATTTTTTATATTAATATCATCTGTCGTAACTGCACAGAAGAAACTTGATGTTACCAATCTCGAGTGTCAATATCAATATGTACATATGCAAGATACCCTGAAAAAAATACTGGATGAGGATGATAGACTTGTGCTGTTATTAGGTAATAAAGTTTCTAAGTGTTATAGTTCTTATAGTATGCAGGTTGATGAAAGATACGAAAATCCCAATAGGCGTAAAATTATAGATGCGGAAATCATGGAGTTTCTTAAAACTAAGAAACAACCATTACACAAGCGTATGAAGGCATATGTCTACAAGAATTATCCCGAAGGCAAAATGACCGTTACAGATGGAATATCGCTACAGGATTATATTTATGTTGATTCTCTGAATAATATCAACTGGACGATGGCAGATTCCATAAAAACAATTTTGAATTACACAGTTCAGATGGCAACATGCGATTATAGAGGACACCACTGGACTGCATGGTTTGCTCCTGACGTGCCTGTCAGCGATGGTCCATGGAAATTACATGGCTTGCCAGGACTAATCATGGAGGCATACGATACCAATGCTTATCATCATTTCACGATTGTGGGAATACGAAAGGTTATTGATATGCCAATCGTTATGAGTAAAACTTATGT
>NZ_AUME01000081.1 GCF_000430525.1 Prevotella corporis DSM 18810 = JCM 8529
AGCCAATCTAAGAGGAGTGGCAGACAAGAAGTTCTTTTTATTCAGAATTGCAAAACTATATGCCTATCCCCATTGATTTTCTACTGAGCCTGAAAATTGCCATTCTTTTTAACATTTAGAGCTGTCACAGAAGGCACATGTCTTTACACGCTCGACACTATTAAGCCGATACTTGCAAAAATCGCCTTATCCTAAGTACTTCATTAGAACGCGCGCATTGCCACTTTCCCGGATTTTTTCAATGGCTTTCTCCCGAATTTGTCTTACGCGCTCACGGGTGAGTGCCATTTCTGTTCCAATCTCTTCCAATCCTTTCTCTTGGCAGCCGATACCGAAACATTCGGTAACGATTTTCCGTTCACGCTCTTTAAGCGTATTCTGAAGAACAGCTTTAAGGTCGTCGGACATTGATTCGAAATCTACTCCTTTGTCTGTGCGTGAATCTTCGCCTGACGCAAGCATATCGCTCATAGAGTTGTCATCGTCGTCGCTGAATGGCGCATCAATACTCATGTGATGATTGTCGGCGCTCTGACTTTGTCTTATTCTTGCCTCGTCAATACCAGTGAGGTCTGCTAACTCATGAATTGATGGGCGTCGATTGTGTTTCTGAACAAATTCGTTTGTAACTTGATTGATTTTTGAAATAGCGCCCACTTGGTTCAAGGGAAGTCTGACTATTCGGCTTTGTTCAGCGATTGCTTGCAAAATACTCTGACGAATCCACCAAACAGCATAAGAGATAAACTTAAAACCGCGGGTCTCATCAAATTTCTCTGCTGCCTTCACTAGCCCGATGTTTCCTTCGTCGATAAGGTCGGTGAGAGAGAGTCCTTGATGTTGGTATTGTTTGGCTACGGACACAACAAATCGAAGGTTTGCCTTGATTAGTTTTTCCTTAGCTCGTTCGCCTTTTCGGCCACCCTTGTGAATTTCCTGAGCGAGCTCAATCTCCTCATCAACGGTAATCATAGGTTCACGACCAATCTCTACTAAATACTTGTCAAGAGCTTCACTAGAACGATTGGTAATACTTTTAGAAATCTTAAGTTGTCTCATTTACTTTAATTTTTCCTCCTAAAATAATTGGTATTTTTCCGCTATCCTACATGAAACGGCTCGCAAAGGTACAAAAATAATTTGGATTTTACAAGTTTCCTACCGCTATATTTAGACTTTTTAATAGAATGAGAAATCAGAGCATTTTCCAAAGCACAGCTTCCGCATACCAAAAGGTAAGGTTTTGAGATTCAAAAGGTGACCTTTTGTGCTCCAATAAATTACCTTTTGGAATGCGGAATTTATCTGCTTGATTTTCTTTTAGTTATGAAAAATAGTTTAAGTCTTCCAGAACAGATGCTAATTTGCAATAGATTGGACTAAAACTACCAGTTCTTTTTATCTAAATTGGTTTTCACAGTTATCTTCATATTCATTCCCATCATCTTGACAGTTCCATCAGTTGTTGAGTCACTAATCCACCCTGACGGCAGGAAATTGTAGTTATCCACAGAATCAAAGTCAAGATTTGTCATTCCCATTGCTTTCATCTGTCCCCAATTGGTTTCTATTTGCGAGGTTACTTCTTCTCCCATACCCATCTTTTTCATATTGGCAATCATCATTTGCTTCACATCATTTTCAGTCATATTGCTCTTGCTTAACCCTGTCACTTTAATATTGCCCTGTAGCTTATTTATTGAATAGGTGGTAACAGCTTTGATGCCTTGCTGAAGAGTGCGGTCTTCCTTGTCTCCGTTATTAATTTTCTTACCGTAGAATGACAGGAATGTCACTTCATTGATGTTGTCAATGATGTTTTTCTCCTCAAGTTGTGCACTGATACTCATGATGGCCTTAGTTTTTGGCATCACTGCCTCTATCTGGGGATTATCAGAGTAAAGTTTCTCCAATTCTGCAATGCCAACACTGCTGGCTTTACCAACAACGTCGTCATAGTTCTCTATTTTTATAATTGTACCATTTGTATCAGTTTGCAATATGACGGGTGTGTTGGTCAGATACTTTTCCATCGAATTGCCCATTTGGTTGGCAATTTCTTTGTTACCTTTGTAGTCTGCTTTTGTAATGGTTCGCTCCAACCGGTAGCCGGTATTGGTTTTATCCAACACGACGTAACGAGTAGAAGTGGTTACGCCAAACTCTTTGTTGCCAGCCCCCATAGGCAATTCCATTTTTATATTACTAACTGTTTGATAAACAGTTGTGTCTCCTTTGTTAAAGTTAGCCTTGATTGTCGTTTGCGCCTCTGTCGTGGCTCAGTAGAAAATCAATGGGGATAGGCATATAGTTTTGCAATTCTGAATAAAAAGAACTTCTTGTCTGCCACTCCTCTTAGATTGGCTCGG
>NZ_AUME01000082.1 GCF_000430525.1 Prevotella corporis DSM 18810 = JCM 8529
TCATGATTAATGACTGAAGGGTAACAAAACCCTCGCTGCTACTTGTGTAATTCGAAAGAATTTCCGAAATTTGCGAATGTGTAAGTTTCATTTTTCCCTTTTTTATAATTTACAAATACAAAGATAAGAAAAAAGAAGCTTACACACTTTTATAGGATAGTACCCGTAACTTATTGATTATCACCTGAAAAGGTACAACTAATAAGTGAGATTGTCAACTTCTAAGATCTTTTCTTATCCCGAACTCGCGTAGCTTTTCGAGCCGTCAAAAGAAAATGTACGAAAAATGTTGTAAATTTGTCGTTAGAATAAAACGATCATTATCATAACTATCCCATCTATGAAGAAATTATTAGTTTTTGCAGGTGCCTTGATGCTATCGGTTTCAGCGATGGCGCAGCATACCCTTGAAAGTCAGATTGCAGAGTTAAAACAAAAGACTGAAGCACAGCAGCAACAGCTGAATGGTCTTTCCCTGCGTGTGAGCGAGGTGGAACAGCTGAATGTCGATCTGCGTAAGGCGATGAACTTTGGCAAGGCCATCACGACGGCACCAGGCAGCAATGGCGTAACCTACAAGTTGATTTCACTGAAGGGAAACAAGGCAGAAAAGACCATTACTGCAGTCTTCCAGATGTCTACAACAGGTGAATTGGTGGATATAGTTATTTTTGGATATGAAGCCTCCTATGTGGATTTGTACGGAGATCGAAAAAGGACAGAGAACCTTACCGTTGGTAATGACGTGATGGTCAGGATATTCAAAGATACCCCAACCAACGGTCGAATCATCTTCAATGATGTGGATATAGACAAGGTGAAGGAAATCAAACTGTTGCGCTTTGAAGTCCTCAATGGAGAGAATAAAGAATCCGTCATGTTTAAGGATTTGAAGGTAGAGTGGTAAAAGTGCTATCTTTTCAATTTCCACTCTCCATCCACCTCATAACCACCATTGTCACCCACTTCCCATTTTGCATTTCGTTTGAAAGCTGATGTTTGGTGTGAAAGTACGTTTTCAAGAATGCCATTGAAACGATAAGGAATTTAGATGGGCATAGGTTGGAGCATTTGCAGAGTAGAGAGCAACGCTTTGAAGACAAATGTCTTCTGAAAACAAGTTAAAAATGCACTTGTACGAGAATTCGGCTCAGTAGAAAATCAATGGGGATAGGCATATAGTTTTGCAATTCTGAATAGGAAGGGCTTCTTGTCTGCCACTCCTCTTAGATTAGCTCGGAAAAGTTTAATTTTGGCATAGAACGATTCTGTTATGGCATTCGAAGATCTGTTGTTATAGAAGTTCAATATCTCATCATAATGCTCGTAGAATGTGGCAGTTCATTGAATGAATGTAAGTCTGCCTCCTCAACTTTATTGTACTACCGTACCATGGAGAGCCTGGCTGCATTTGAAATCTTTTCAAGCTTTTATTTGGTTTTTACCAGAATAATAGCTACTTTTGCATAATATAATAGATTGATCATGACTATAGATCCAGCTTACCAAAAACTCTTAGATTGTGGCATTAGACCCTCAATCCAGCGCATGGAGATAATGCGCTACCTACTTACACACCATACCCATCCAACAATAGATGAGGTTTTCGTGAATTTGAAAAAGAAAATCCCAACAGTCAGTCGAACAACCATATATAATACATTGCGAATGTTCTCAGAGAAAGGTGCAGCTTCAATGATAACTATCGACGAGCATCGCGTTTGTTATGATGGCGATACTTCTCCCCATGGTCATTTCTATTGTAAGGAATGTGGAAGAGTATTTGATTTCTATGACGTACAACCCAATACACAACCCAATACAAAGGAGGGTTTCTTGATTGAAGATACACAGTTGTATTTTCGGGGTCTATGCCCTGAGTGTCAAAAAGAAAGAGCTTCTAGCGTATCTTAATGAAACTCTTATAATCAAAATAAAAGTATGTTTAAGAGGTGACTTCTTTCTGTCTAATGATATTTTTAATGGAAGAATCCCCAATATATTAATCCGTAATGCGGTTCTATGAATTACGGATTTTATGGGTAAGCTTGGCATGAGAATTATCGTAAGTATCTAATATTAGCTGTCTTTCATAAAAACAAATTTCTTCATGGTAAATAAAAATATTAGCTGCTCATACATCGGCTGTCCCTTTGTTTCATAGTTACTTGAATTAATAATAACTAGTCGTCCCTCAAGAACTCGACTTACAACCAGCAAATGGTATTGGATAACACCTTTGTTTCATTAAAGTTGGAATCCACTCCTTGAATACTCC
>NZ_AUME01000083.1 GCF_000430525.1 Prevotella corporis DSM 18810 = JCM 8529
AAGTTCGCGCAAGGCATCAACTCCTACGTTGGCACCATTTGTGAGGAACTGCTTTCTCTTGCCCCCAAACAGAAGTCTTATCCCACCTATCGCTGCCCCAAGTGTGGCACTGAGAGCGTGGGTATCTATGCCAAGGTTGCCAAGTGCAGGCATGAGGGCTGTGACTTTCATATCTTCCGTGAGGTTTGTGGCACGCTTCTCACCGAGGACTACATCCGGGATTTGCTAACCACAGGACGTACACCCATTCTCAAAGGATTGATCAGTAAGGCAGGTAAAAAGTTCAACGCTCGACTTGTCCTTAATGAAGATTACACCACTTCTTTTGAATTTGAAAAAAGGAAAGGAAAGCAACGAGGGAGATAATCCCTATAGAAACAAAGAGGAACGGAATTGGTCGGGAGGTAATATACTTTATATCTTCCGACCTTTTTTCCTCCTCCTTAATTAAAAAAGAAACACTATGGCATATAATAAGAAAAACGTCCTTGAAGCCAACACGGAAGCCATCCGTGTTGTGCTTCGCTTGGAAAAAGAACGCCGCGAAGCCACCGAAGCAGAGAAAAGTATCTTACGGAACTATCAGGGCTTCGGTGGCTTGAAATGCGTACTGAACCGATGTGACAGCCCCGACGACCTCCGTTATTGGAGCAAGTCGGAGCAACAGCTCTTCGAGCCTACCCAAAGGCTCAAACAGATGATTTACCGTGATGCCGTCGATGCCAATACCGTCAAGCGGTACTGGGAGAGCATCAAGGCAAGCGTACTCACGTCTTTCTATACCGATACCCGCATCGTTTCTGCGATTGCGGAAGCACTCACCATTACCGATGTGGAGATAAGGCAATGTTTAGACCCTTCAGCAGGCATGGGTGCACACATTTGAAGTTAAAAAGAAAAAGGCTGCTCCAGCAATCAACTTTGCCCGAACAGCCAATTCTTTTACTCACAAGGTTTGTGATTTTTTCCACGAAGCATTAAAACGCTTTATGGATTAGCCTCAGATTCTGGCTTCTTTTTCCCGATACCACCCTCTTCTTTCTTCTTAGTCTCCTTCTTCTCCACCTGCTCATAAGCAACATCGGTCAGCGTAAAATACTTGGTTGATGCCACCAGACGCACCACAGGCTTTTCGATATGCACCTGCGCACGGAAAGGCGTACCTACCTCAACGGCTTTACTCTTAAACGATGGCTTCAGCGTACCGAGATCGCCAAAGTCCACGATGTCGCCATTAGCCACAATGTCGCGAGCTGTTTCAGTAGCAAGATTAAGAACTGCCGCCACTTCCTGTGGATTGAAAGTAGTAGACTTAGCCACCCGTTCGCAGAAGTTGCGGAAATCCACACGGTGTCGTCCCGTAGGTTGGGCAATCTGTACGGTTTTCTCACCCGCCTTGCCCACATTGAGCTTGCGCTCAGTCAGAATAAATTGTAAAGGCTTGTTTGCCATAGTATATACAAGGTTGGTCTGCATTGTTAGCCTTGCATGAGTTCGAGACCATAAGACCCACAAAGGCAGCTGTCATGGACAACCAACAGCAAAGATAGTAATAAAATTTTATCAAAGCAAGAACTAATAGAAAAAGCTCCTAAGCTTTTTAGAAAAAGGTTAGGAGCTTTTCGAAGAAAGCTTAAGAGCTTTTTGAATATTACTTAGCAGCTTTCTGCAACACGCCTAATAGCTTCCTTCAGATTGATTACAAATAATTTCTTCTTGAATTAACAATTTACGCCTCTATTTGCTAGATATTCAAATAAAAAATCTTAAATTTGCATCGTATTTTTTCGGAAATACAAGACATTTTGAAAATAAGAAGCGTTATGCTCATCTCGAAGTCGGGAACGTAGGAAATTCAAGACTTAATCTAGAGAGACAGCATAGTGGTTCTCACGCATAGGCGTGGGGCTGCTATCTCCATTCTCTGGATAAGGTTTTTCCTACGACCTCCGACTTAGACGTGGACTTAGTCAGTTCCACGCTTCTCATAATCTAAACAATTTAATTGCCGAGAGGGACTGGA
>NZ_AUME01000084.1 GCF_000430525.1 Prevotella corporis DSM 18810 = JCM 8529
TTGGGCATTGCCGACCTCTACAAGAGTCAGAAGGATGCCGTATGGATGCTCAAAACCAATGGCGGCGGTATCTGCGACCACGAGGTGGGAGCGGGCAAGACGCTTATCATGTGTACGGCAGCCTATGAGATGAAGCGGTTAGGACTTGCTAACAAGCCGATGATTATCGGACTGAAGGCAAATGTATTCGATATTGCCGATACCTTCCGCAAGGCTTATCCCAATGCGAGGATTCTCTATCCGGGCAAGAATGATTTCAGCAAGCAGAACAGGCAACGCATTTTCAACGACATCAAGAACAACGACTGGGATTGTATCATCCTCACGCACGAGCAGTTCGGCATGATACCGCAAGCCTTGGAAGTACAAGAGGCTATCCTGCAGAAGGAGAAGGACTCTGTGGAGGAAAACCTTGAAGTCCTGCGTATGCAAGGAACGGAGATTTCCCGTGGTATGCTCAAAGGCTTGGAAAAGCGCAAGCAGACACTTGAAGCCAAGTTACAGAACATTCAGGACAGCATCACCGAAAGAAAAGACGATGCCGTGGACTTCAAGATGATGGGTATCGACCACCTCTTTGTAGATGAATCGCACCAATTCAAGAACCTGATGTTCAACACCCGCCACGACAGGGTGTCGGGCTTGGGCAATCCTGATGGTTCACAGCGTGCCTTAAACATGCTCTTTGCTATTCGTACCATACAGGAGCGTTCCGGCAAGGACTTGGGGGCAACGTTTCTTTCGGGAACGACCATTTCCAATAGCCTAACGGAGTTGTATCTTCTGTTCAAATACTTGCGTCCGCAGGCTTTGGAGAAGCAAGGTATCAACAGTTTTGATGCATGGGCAGCCGTCTTTGCCAAGAAATCGACTGACTACGAGTTCTCCATTACCAATGAAATAATCCAGAAAGAGCGGTTCAGGACATTCATTAAGGTGCCTGAGCTGGCTGCATTCTATGCGGAAGTATGGGAGTAGAAAGCAGAATATGGCATAAAAATCATATCTGACTGAAATACAGCGGATATTGCTTGTTTCTTCTTAGGGTTGCATCATGGGAAACAGGCAGAAAAGGGAGCGAAAAGGAGGGAGTTCAGTTACCAAATCGTTCGAAAAACGACGAAAGGAAAAGGACGGCTGAAAGTGGTAACTAAAACGGAGTTTTCTCTTTCATTATCAATGTTTTGCATCGTTCAAAGTTCCTCAAAGAAGTGTAATTTTGCAAGTAAAAAACAATGGAAAAAGAAAAATTCAAGCTGCTTTTCTACCTCAAGAGAGGTACGCAGGACAAAAACGGAAAAAGTCCCATCATGGGACGCATCAGTGCAGGACGCTCTATGGTACAGTTCAGTTGCAAATGCTCGTGTACTCCTCGTTTGTGGGACAGTCGCAAGAACCGACTGCTGGGCAAGAGTGCCGAAGCCGTATCGGTAAACAAGGAACTTGACCGCCTTCAGGTGAGCATATACAAGGTTTATGAGTCTCTTTCGGGTAGCTCCGATGCCCCCATTACGGCAGAGAGAGTACAGGAACTTGTATTCGGACTAAATAGCGAATCTCAAGAACTGCTGCATCATACAGACGAGTATATCGACCGCTTCCGTGAGCGCGTGGGCATAGACCGCAGCGAGCGGAGGCTGAAATGTCTGCTGCTCTTCCGCAAGCATCTGGCAAACTTCGTCAGGTATCGCTACCGTGTGGAGGATATTCCCGTACAGAAAGTGGACACAGTCCTCATCAAAGACTTGGAGGACTACTTCGCCAAAGAAAAGGGATTCAAGCTCAACACTTCGGCTGGTTATCTCTCCATGCTGGCTTCCTTGCTCAAAGACCTG
>NZ_AUME01000085.1 GCF_000430525.1 Prevotella corporis DSM 18810 = JCM 8529
ACAAGGATGCTGGTTTTAATTTCCTGACTGGTAAGTGCGTAACTTGCATTACTAATCTTGGTATAGAAATCTGATAGACGTTGTGAAATTATTTCAATGAGATGACGCCACTCTTTTTCCGTTGGCATATTGGCATGGACTGCCAAATCATGAAATCTTATCACTATTTGATGAGAAAGCAAAGCCTGCTCAATATCCCATTCCTTTTCCTTTGCCGTATCTTCCTGATAGAACGACAGTTGTTCTTGCAGGTGCATAATCTCTTGCTCTTTCTGCTTTTTGAATCTTTCCATATCATGTCTTAACGCCTGCACATCGCTGGTGGCTTTGCTAAATCTAAATAGCAATGAGGAATATTCTTTGTTGGCAGCCATCTGCTGTGCCTTTCTTTTATCAGACATCTTTTTTCTATGTAAATATCCGATTACCGATATAGCTGATACAAGGAAAAGTATTCCGTAGATGACACGTATAAGGTTGTTGTTTTCTTCTTCTTTTTCAGTAGCCTTTCTTTTACTTTCGTTGTAGTTGTACAAAGCTTGCGCCCGTGTTATTTCTGTTGCCGACTCCTGAAAATTTGCTGAATCGTTGGCATCGGCAAATAATCGGGCATATTTGGCAATGGAGTCTTTCTCGCCACTTTTCTCGAATACGGACAACAAGCCTTTATATGCAGCTTCTTGATATTCAATTTCATCAAAACCATTCCATAATTTACGATAGAAATATTCCGCAGAATCATTTTTTTCTATCGCTTCGTAATATTTGCCTATATAGAAAAAGGAAGATATTCTTTCTTCTGTTAGTTCTTGTTGCCCATTCAGCACACCCGTGTATTTAATGTATTCGTCTATATGCTTCTTGGCTTCTTTTAATTGATTGTTTTCTATTTCTGCTTCTATCGTTGTAAGCAACGACCCCGCAGCATCGGAAGCCCTGCCACAGGCAATGTAACGTTTGTAAACATCATGGTTGATTTCCAAGGCTTTTTTCTTGTCATTAAGCAAATAATAAGCTCCACCCATGTGGTCTAGAAAATTAATAACTGCCAGTGTGTCTTTTACTTTCTCGGCACAGGCAATCGCTTTGCCCCACATCTTCAGTTCCATCTTGGGAGTACGTTGTTCGTCGAACAGTCCCGCCATCTGTGCGTAAACTCTGCTGAGTTGCTTAAAATCACAATCTGCTTGTGTTGTATCCGCTTGCTCCACAGCCTTGTTGTAATATTCAATCGCCATTGGCGCATCTCCCTTGTCGCGATAAACGCACCCCAACAGGTAGAGGGCCTTTATACGTTGTTTGTCGTTTCCGTACCTGTTATAGTAATCGGCAACATCGGTCATAAAGGTATCGGCTTTCATAGAGATGAAAAACTGATTATGGGCATCTGCCAAAAGAAAACGATAAAGCAGATAATCTTTCTTCGTAAAATTCCGCTGATTTTTAGAAAGGCTGTCCAAGATCGTTAATACACGTTTGTCTTGATGAACTATGAGACTGTCAATAGTGGCTAATTCTCCATGATATGTGGAATCGTTACATCCCACCAATACAAAGATAAGTAGTGTGAATATAGTAAGCGTATATTTCATTGTATTTGCATTTATAATGCAAAGATAGTACTTCTTAGTAAATAATTATAGTTCAAGTATATTAAAATGATTTATAAACAGACTCTTTTTAAAATAGGAATAACATAAAGTTATGCTTCCGCTCTGATTACTTGTTGAGTTTATCAATTATACTAATCATCTTATCCTACTTAGTCGTCCCTTGAAAAGTAAATAACCTATTGATTATCAATAAAATA
>NZ_AUME01000086.1 GCF_000430525.1 Prevotella corporis DSM 18810 = JCM 8529
CGAAAAAACTTGGAATGATTTCCTTGCAAAGGAGATGCAAAAAGCGCCACCTGAACCAAGTCTTTTCGATTAGGGGGGCTTACTTTTGAAAAAATAAACCTAAAAGTCCTATCTTACGGGGCTTCGGGGAAGATATTTATGCTCTTTTGAGTTTTACCGGACAGCAATAATTCTTAACAAATTTGCGATAAAAGATCTTTCCCGAAGTTGCATCTTGGAATAACATTACACCAAATGTTCTGGAGAAATATGTTGTATCAATTATGACCGTTGCTTCCTTAGGAAAGGAAGGGGTAAAACTCTCTGCTACCAACATCAGTTTCCTGCGTATTGTTCTCTCCGAACATTTATGCATAACTGACAGTTCTTTGACGGTTCGTTTCTCTGTCAGATAGCTTTGCCATAATGTTGTACTGTTAATGCAGCGACCGCCTTGAAATTGCTTCTTGCAATCACCGCAAAAATACATTTGCACCCCCCGACGATGACCGTTCTTTTTAGCATTTGAGCTGCCACAGAATACACATGTTTTTTATTCATAGGTTTTCAAATGGCACAAAAGTAATAAATAAAGGACATCTGAAGCTTTTCAGCCTACCAAATGTCCATTACGCCCGAATATAGCGTTTTTCTCGGAATGCCTAACTATGTCATCATCTTCAGAGCAACTCAATAATAGCACTGACGAAAGACAGCATAACATAAATTTAGTATGTATCATTCCTATTGAAATATCTTAAAGGTGTCAATTCCCTTCATTCCCGAAGTTGTATTAATAAACCAAATCTGTCCGGAGTTCCTTACAAAAGACTCAGGTTGTATTTCTCCATAAAATTTTATATCTAAACGAGCTAGACCTTTGTACTTTTGACATTTTAAATCATAGTCGTTGTAGTCTGCAAATAGGGTTTTGCCATGGCTATATTCCTCTTTGTAGAAATTCATTATTTCTCGAATAGTATACTGTGTAGGTTTAATGCCAATATTCTTAGCATAGGTACTTTCTACGGTTGTAAGCTCCCCATTCACACAATCTCCAATACTTAGCAAAATATAGTACTGGTTAATTTTAGAAAGTTCAGGCTTTAGTAAATATAAAACAGGAATACCTTCTGAATTAATAGGAGTTGGACTTTCTTTTACAACCTTGGTTTTATCTATCTCATTTAAATTGGTGAAATTATGGTACTCTTTTAAATCCGCAGGGTTATGGAACACAAGAGGCTGGTTACCGATTACGGCATACTCAAGGACGGTCGAAGACAAGTTTTTGATTGAAAGAAAGTCTGCTCCGTTTTTTTGATAGTCTCTTTTCAAGGTAAGCTGGCTAAAAACGCTTTTCCCCGAATGTGTACCAACAATACTGTCATAGGCGACCAAGACGTTCTCTCCACCAATCACGCAAGGAGTAGAAAGCCTCTCTGTTTTGACTTCGTTTTGACCATTATTGCCCAATATACTATAATGCACTTCCACTTCTCCGGGTATATCATCTTTTGTGGTTATTGCAATATAATTATGCCGAAGAATAGTTGTTTTGCGTACTCCTTCCTCTAAATCAACCTTTGTACATTGGGAAAACAATAATGTAAGAAAAAGCCAAACATACAATTGTAAAGAGAAGATCTTCTTCATTTTGTTACATCTTTAAATCCTTAATTCCGCAACACTATTATAAATTAAACTTTTTAAGTACCTGAGCAACAAAAGTTGCTCAGGATTTTGCCATGTCAGAATTTTCACTTATC
>NZ_AUME01000087.1 GCF_000430525.1 Prevotella corporis DSM 18810 = JCM 8529
ATGATAAAATGGAGTATTCAAGGAGTGGATTCCAACTTTAACGAAACAAAGGTGTTATCCAATACCTTTTGCTGGTTGTAAGTCGAGTTCTTGAGGGACGACTACTTATAATTCTCCTCCAACATCCTTTCCAAATCCGACTCCTTATAAAGTATCTTCCCTGCAAACTGCGTATAGGGAATAACTCTCCTGTCCCGATAGTCCTGCAAGGTGCGAGGGCTGATATACAGCCGCTCACACACTTCCTTGCCTGTGAGGAAATGCTCACCTCCAAACAGCGGCTTGTGTGTCAGAGCAACTTCCTTAATTCTCTTGCTTACTCCGTAGATAGCGGACAGCACCACCTGCATATCGTCCACCTCCATATTCAAATCTCTTACCTGTTCCATAATCTTCGTGTTTATTTGTTGATTTTAGTTTTATCCGTTTTTGATTTCTCTGTTTTGGTTTGGAGTAACTGCTCTACGTCCTCACGCTTGTAATAGCACTTATGCCCGATTTGCGAGAAAGGCAGCACGCCTGTATCCCGATAGTGCTGCAATGTGCGCTTGCTGATGTTAAGCAACTTGCACACATCACCGTTGTGCAGCCAATCGGTATGCTTGCTCTGTTCCCCAAATGCCTTGTGGCAAGTTTCGGCAAGACAGAGTATCTCGTTCCTCAGCTTTGCCCAGTTTGAATCCGTAATGATAAAATATCCCATTGTTTTATTGTTATTTTGTTTGTAATTCTGTCTTGTTGGTATTGACAACACCTTTGTCTGTTCTGCGTTTCATCGCACGTTTATGCCTGCAAAAATATGATGAGTTTGTCATACTTCAAAGCAGCAGGGAACAGCAGGGAAATATCGGGAACTTCAAGGAAAAAGACAATGCATTTTATCAGCAGCCGTTTGCACCTTCTTACCCTATTTTTTTTCTTTCACCGTCCGTTGGGTACAAAGATATGGTGCTGTATCTCCTATTCAATCGTTATTCGCCCAAGTGGCAGCTTGTGACACTCTTGGTGTGGACAAACGCTACCATATTTCTGTGCTGATTCTATCGTTTGTAATATCGGTGTAGAATACTGCAAACGTGTGCAAAGAGCACACTTCTACCTCTGCCTTTTCTTGTTATTTTATCCCCCGTCTTGACTTAGTTCAGGCTTAAATAAGTTTTTTCTTTCCCCATCTCCATAAAAATCCGTGCGAACTTTATTGCCAATGAGCGCAACATTATGCAAGCACTCTCCGAATGCTTGGAACTTTCATCTTCTTGTAATAACTTCACTCTCTGAAACCAAACCAAGCATATAATGAAAAAGAATGCAGATAAAGGCAAATCGGAGGGCGAAAACAATATGCCCAAGCAAAGGAAGACTTCCTCAAAAAACGGTGAGATAGAAACCTATCTTTCCTCTCGCTATGAGTTCAGATACAACACGGTGCTGGAAAGAACTGAATACAGGAACAAGGACGATGCTCACTTCTCAAAAGTGGGTCGCTATGAAATCAACACGCTCCGCAGGGAACTTGACAACGATGTGGGGATTAACACATCTTCCGACAACCTCTATTCCATTATAGAGAGCAGCTTCTCTCCACGTATCAACCCTATACAGGAGTATTTCAAGGGATTGCCCTTGACGG
>NZ_AUME01000088.1 GCF_000430525.1 Prevotella corporis DSM 18810 = JCM 8529
GAAGTCTTTGTGAGAACTATATGTTATATTATCGGTAGCGTTTTGTCCCAAACGGCAAATGGCTTCCGATAGCGTGCAGCCTTCCAAGCGCATACAGAGGTCAATGATACTTCCGCCCCTACCTTCGGCATAGTCTATCCAGAGGTTCTTCTGTGTGTCCACCTTAAAACTCGGATGCATTTCCTCTCTGAGTGGTGAGCGGTACAGCGCATAGGAAGGTGTTCTGCGCAAGGGTTTGATACCTTTCCTTTCAAGATACTCCACGATGGAGTATCGCTTGATGAGTGATAAATCTTCTTCTTTCATTGCTTGAATAATTTAAGTGATTGAGTTATAATCGATTGTCTGAATTATATTTGATTACATTTGAATGAATTTCCCTTTTCCTAACTTTTTCCCCTCCAAACTTTTTCATCTTTCTTCTTACTACATACTATTTTGTGATAAGTGATTGATAATCAGTGTTACTTTGTAGTATAAGACAATACCACACATTCTACTACATTTGGCTACTACAAGTTTGAAGGAGCGGGCAGGGCAAGATTTTCCTAATCTTGTAGACATAGATGGGGCTACTACCGTTTCTTCGTTTGCTCACCTTTATGTATCCTGCTTTCTTCAAGGCTTCACCCATACGCTTGGCAACAAGTGGTTGGTGAGTATAAATACCCAAATAGGTGAGTATCTCCGTAGTGGTCATTAACGAATAGTTTTCATCCTCCGTTGGCTTCTCAAAGCAGCGTAGCAGTAGTTCCATTTCTGCGGTCTGCACTTGGAAATCCTCACTCTCTTTGTAAAGCTCTACTATCTCATTATCGTCAAACCAATAGCGGAAACCAGATTTTAACAGGGCTTTTGCTTCGGTATAGACACTATCCATTGAGATTGCCTTTGCTCGTTCTATGTCAATAGACAATACTTCAAAGGGCAGAAACCGCCTACTGCCTGTGGGGTCGGTAAGGAAATCGTTACCATTTACCGATGCAACGAAACTCGCCAAGTGTGGGTGTTCCTCCACATACTTGTCGTAAGGCATACGGTATTTGACCATCGGACAGGTGATGAGGTTTTTGAGCTCGTTCTCGTCCCGTTTGTTGAGGGCTTTGAGTTGGTCATCAATGTTTACGATGAGGTTTTGCCCGATATAAGTCAGCGTGTCCTTCTCCTGCGGATATATCTTACCCGTGTAGCTGTAACCGTGCAAGGCTGGCGGACAGAGCAAATCCAAAAACGTGGTTTTGAACTTTCCCTGCTCGCCCGTCAGCACGAGACAGGTGTGGTTTCGGCACTCACGGTCGTCCATTGCATTGGCGACCACTGCCACGAGCCATTTGGTGAGATATGGTAGCCATTTTTCATGATTGCGCATCACAACGCAACTTGCCAGTTCGGGAATGGCTTTCAGTGAAAGGGAAGAAATATCACAACAGCAATTGTTTTCATTATTGCCACTACTTTCATGATTACAACTATCGCTATTGCCACTATTATTACCACAGATATTACCAATATCCGTCAAGGGCAATCCCTTGAAATACTCCTGTATAGGGTTGATACGTGGAGAGAAGCTGCTCTCTATAATGGAATAGAGGTTGTCGGAAGATGTG
>NZ_AUME01000089.1 GCF_000430525.1 Prevotella corporis DSM 18810 = JCM 8529
GTTCTTCATACGCTCTATGGTAATGCCGTTTTTGTTCAATTCATAAAGGAACATGGAATGCCCCGTGACGCCTGTTCCTTTGTACTTGTCAAGCAGGGCATAACAGATTTGCTGCACCTCTTTCTTGGTTTGCTCTCTCGTTGGACTTGCTTTTGTCTTTTGATATTTCTTTTCTGCCTTGACCTCCTTTGCAATGGTCAAGCCTTTCTCTCTGCTTATTTCTTCCGCCACTTTTGCTGCCCTATTGCTCACAAAGGTGGTGTCATAGACCTCTCCGTAAAGGCTGATACGATTGGCGATGATGTGAATGTGTCTATTATCAGTGTCCTTGTGCGTTACCGCCACCCATTGGTGGTTGTCAAGTCCCATTCGCTTGGCAAACAGATGGGCTATTCCCATAAGCTCGGATACAGGCAGTCTTTTCTCGTCTTTTGGCGCGATGCCTATTTCTATGCGGAGGAACTTATTCCTGCACCGTGTGTTGTACTCGCTGACCATCTTCATTTCCTCATAGATAGTCTTTGGATCTCTGCTGCAAAGATTGTGGAAGGCAAGCCGATAACCGAGCTTGCCTTCTCTGAAAATATAGTCCAAAGCTGTGCTTCCGTGTGCTATCGCCTTACATTTTCCTATCATTTCTTGTTAGATTTAAGACCTTATATACCTCATCGTCCACACGAAAATGCGGGTCGTAAAATCGCTTAAATGCCTCTTTGGCACATAGCGAGAGGTTCTTTGTGATATGTAGCCAATCTTCGTCCTTGACCTTGATGAGGTTGGAAACCTGCCCATAGAATCTTCCTGTATGTTGGAGGATGGCAATGGCTTCCCTCTCGTTGTCGGTCATCTTGGGGACGGCTATTATCTCGCCGTTAAGGAGTATCTCACGGCAGTAGTCGGAGAACCTCCGCCCTATGCTTTCCGCTTTTGACTTGATACGCTGCTTTTCCTCTAAGGTACATCTTACTTTGATGAACTCTGTTTTGTTCATCTGTTTTTCTTCCTTATCCTGTTGCTGCCATCGGGCAGCTTTTCCCTTGTATCTGCTCATATAAGTTTCTTTGAAAGTTTATCATTATAGATGATTCATTGTTTCTTAATTCCTGAATACTGACCGATGAGAACGGAGTGATTACGGTTTTATCTCCCTGATAGTCTGACGAGGGGAGCAAGGGCAGTTTGTGGGTACAAACTGACGTCTTGCAATATCAGCTAACGAAACGTTTACGCACAAGGCGTTTTGCT
>NZ_AUME01000090.1 GCF_000430525.1 Prevotella corporis DSM 18810 = JCM 8529
CGAGAGATGCAGACAACCTCTCGCTACGCTTCGAGAACGTCTGCATCTCTCGGCGAGGGCTACTCTTTTATTGCACTTCGTTTTGGAACTTGCATGCCGATTGTCCTTTTATATCACAGATTGGCTGTAGCTTTTTATTTCCTTTTTCTGAAAATTTGTATTTACCTTGAGTTGGCGTTTCTATGCTATAAAATAAATCCTGTTGCTCAAGTTCGGGTATTAGTTTTTCGATAAAAACGAAGCGTAACTCTTGTTCACTCAATCGTTTTTCATACTTACCACTAGAGTAATTAGTGAAGACAAGTCGACTTTTTGTTTTACTCCCCCATAAATTCTTTTTATAGATTCTGGCTAATTCTTCAAATGTTTCCTTAGTTACTTTTTCTATTGTTTGATTTAAGTCCATATTGTATTTTCTTAGTAAATTATTTTAGACAAGTCTTTTTTACCTATAAAAAAGCTGTTTATTAACATCTATCACTTGCTATATAGATTCATGATTTCTTTTGTTTCTTCCTCCACCATAAGGCATAGGCGGTTGGGTTCTAAAACTTTAATGTATCTACCTTTAGACAGAATTGTGAGTACCAATTCGCGTGTAATGCTAAGCTGGTATTCAAAGTCAGCATACTTATCTGTTTCTATTATCTCCTTTTGCGAGGGATGTAGAGGTAGCGTACAAAAATATTTAGCCATTTGACCATAGGCTCTCAGCACAACCCTTTCTGGCTTTACGCTTTCGTTTACCCATATACCTATACTGCCACTATAATAAGCTTTAGGCGAAAAGTTTTTAGGAAATATAAATTCGTCGTCAGTCATTTCTAAGTCCATGATTCTGTCCAGAGCGAAATGTCTTAACCCATCATTCGCTTTTCCTAAAATGTACCATCGCTGATGGCTCATCTTCATACAATAAGGTTGAAGTAGATATTCTGTAATATCGCCTTCATAGAATGCTTGATATTCTATCCTCAGCACCTTGTTTTGTTGCATAGCCCCAATAATGGTAGAAATATATTCAGCGCCACAGGGAATATCCTCTAATAAGATACGTTCTGACATCTGTTGTCCTTCATTCACTAAATTTGTTATGTTAAATGAATTCAGTAGCCATTTTCGTAATCTATCATTTTTAAGAGCCGTAGCATTGGCTCAGTAGAAAATCAATGGGGATAGGCATATAGTTTTGCAATTCTGAATAAAAAGAACTTCTTGTCTGCCACTCCTCTTAGATTGGCTCGG
>NZ_AUME01000091.1 GCF_000430525.1 Prevotella corporis DSM 18810 = JCM 8529
TCATCTTTCGAGTTGGCACAGCCCTGTGTTTTTGTTAAACAGTTGCCTGGACCTATTCTCTGCGCCTCATGTCGCCATGAGGACCCCTTTTCCCGAAGTTACGGGGTCAGTTTGCCTAGTTCCTTAACCATGAATCTCTCAACGCCTTGGTATGTTCTACCCGACCACGTGTGTCCGTTTGCGGTACGGGTTGCGCAAACATATGCTTAGCGGATTTTCTAGGGAGTATGATTACCTGTGCTGTCGGTCGTCTCCGAAAAGAAGACCGTACTGTCGGAATTCAGCTCGGAATACGGATTTGCCTGTATCCCTCAACGCCTACAACCTTCAACGCCCATTTCCGTCAGGACGCGACAGTGTCACTGCTCCGTCTCCACATCGCTATATGCGCAAGTCACGGAATATTAACCGTGTCTGCCATCGCCATCGCCATTCGGCTGAGGCTTAGGACCCGACTCACCCCGGGCTGATTGGCATCGCCCGGGAAACCTCGGTCTTACGGCGAAAGGGAATCACACCCTTTTTATCGTTACTTATACCTACATTTGCTTTTCCATAAACTCCAGGATCAATCAATATCACCATTCTGCGTCGATGGAATGCTCCCCTACCGATACTTTTTATATACAATGCTATCCCGCGTCTTCGGTATCTGGCTTATACCCGATTATTATCCACGCCCGGACCCTCGACTAGTGAGCTGTTACGCACTCTTTGAATGAATGGCTGCTTCCAAGCCAACATCCTAGCTGTCACGGGGACCAGACTTCGTTAGACTAACTAAGCACAGAATTTCGGGACCTTAGACGGCGGTCAGGATTCTTCTCCTCTCGGGGACGGACCTTAGCACCCGCCCCCTTACTGCACAGCTACCGTCCATGAGCATTCGGAGTTCGTCAGGTCGCGATAGGCGGTGAAGCCCTCTTGACCTATCGGTCGCTCTACCTCTCATGGAGAACACTGCACGCGGCACCTAAATGCCTTTCGGGGAGTACGAGCTATCTCCAAGTTTGATTGGCCTTTCACTCCTACACTCACCTCATCCAGAAGCTTTTCAACGCTTATTGGTTCGGTCCTCCATTCCGTGTTACCGGAACTTCAACCTGGGCAAGTGTAGATCACTTGGTTTCGCGTCTACCCCATCCGACTTAAACGCCCTCTTCAGGCTCGCTTTCACTGAGGCTGCGCGGCT
>NZ_AUME01000092.1 GCF_000430525.1 Prevotella corporis DSM 18810 = JCM 8529
CCAAGGTGCGTAACATTTTTTCTTCCATAATGCGAAGGTCGGAATTATTAAGATAAATAACAAATTATTCCCCCATTGATTTTCTACTGAGCCTAGAATGGGTCTATTTGATTGATTTTTTACTTGTTTGTTTTGGCATGTCTTACGAGTTTTATACCTTTGTATCAGATAACCTTAAATGATTAATGATGAAAGCTTCAAAATTATTATTTTTTATTTTCCCATTATTTGTAGTATTGAGTTGTTCCAGAGTTGAACTTGAGGAAGTTGACGGTGGCGGAAAACAACCAACGGAGACCACTGATGACGATGGAGATTATGACGTCGAAGATGATGAGAATCCTGATAAATTCTTTTCGGTTGCTGATTTTATGTCTCACGATTTTGGTGATAAGTCAGTTTGGGTGGTGGGATATATAGTAGGTGATTGTACGAAAAACATTAAAAATGCAGAGTGGGAAAAGCCATTCACATACGATACTGCTATTTTGCTTGCTGATGAATCCGGTGAAACGGATAGCGAAAAAGTAATAGCCATACAATTAAGGGCTGGAGAATTAAGAGAATTGTTCAGTCTCCATCTTAATCCTGACAATTATGGGAGGAAAGTCTGCTTCTACGGAACAAAGCAAAAATATTTGGGAGTTCCGGGAATGAAGAATGATATTGGAGGGTACGGATGGGCTGATGAATGAGTTGAATCGCAAAAATATTTTCTCTATCTCTACAATGCTTAACTTTCGTTGGCTGAAAGCTAACCTTTTGCACTGTGATACATCATGAATGGAGCGGTAAAAGCACACCTTTTGCAAACCAATTGATATTGTCCTGATTATCAGTAGATTAAGAAATGTATTTTAATTTCTGTTTTTGTCAAATAACTTTGTGAAGATAATGAGGTTACATGTGTGGTATCAAGAATCTATTTGCCACCGCCTGAATAAGAATTTTTTTGGGGGAAAGTTAGGCTGTGCTATTTAGCATTGGGACGAAACACGTCAAAACTTATGAATTGGATCTACTTTGTGTTAGGCATCACACAAATATTTACTATGCAAGTTCCAAAACGAAGTGCAATAAAAGAGTAGCCCTCGCCGAGAGATGCAGACGTTCTCGAAGCGTAGCGAGAGGTTGTCTGCATCTCTCG